>NZ_CP039934.1:1619556-1926320 GCF_009792295.1 Myroides fluvii
TACCTTTGAAATGCTCGGCGGGAGGTTATACTATGTTTCAGGTATCTTCGAAGAATAGCCACGGATCTAAGCTGTAGATTCATGAAGTAAACCAATAAAATTCAAAAAAGAAATAAATTCATGAAGTTTTTTTTGTAATTTACTAAGATGAGAGCTGTAATTATTGGCGCCACAGGAGCCGTTGGAAAAGTATTAGTCCGTCAACTATTGTGTGATGAGCGCTATCATTTTGTCGAAATTTTCGTGCGAAACCCTTGGGATATTCAACATCCGAAGCTGATTTGCCATGTCGTTGATTTTGAGAAAATGGGACAATGGCACCATCTCATAGAAGGAGATGTCGCGTTTAGCTGTTTGGGAACCACTAAAAAGCAAGCAGGAGGAAAAACCAACCAATGGCATATTGATTATGACTATGTGGTTCAATTTGCCAAATACTGCAAGGCAAAATCCATGCAAACGTTCGTTCTAGTCTCATCAAAAGGAGCAGATTACCGCAGTAAGGTTTTTTATCTCTATCTCAAAGGGCGAATTGAACAAGCCATTGCTCAATTGCATTTTAGTCGAACGATTATCATTAGACCAAGTTCGCTGATTCGGCCAAATTCCAAGCGCAAAGGAGAAGAAATAGGAGTAAAAATCTTGACTTTTTTAAATCGAATGGGGATGTTCAAATCTTATTCCCCAGTATCAGTCTCTAAAGTAGCAGATCGAATTCGCAATGCAGCCGTTGAACATGTAACGTATAATCTAGTAGTAATTGAAAATGATGAAATATAAATAAAAAAAAGGGTCCGCTACACAGAGCAGACCCTTTTCATTTTAAAGATATATAAAGGATTAGTTAGCCTTACTAAATTCTAAATTCACTGTAATATCAACGTTTTTTCCAATCGCCTGTCCTGTTGGATCATAGGCTACATCAAAGTCAAAACGGTTAATTGTCGTAGTGGCTTGGAAACCCAGTTTTGTATTTCCATTTCCATCATCTGCTAACAAACCACCATAAGTCAATTGAAAGGTTACCGGTTTAGTTTTATTTTTTATAGTTAAGTTTCCTACTAACTCATATTTATCTTTCCCCGTTTTTTTGATTGACTTGCTGTCAAATTTCATCGAAGCATATTTTGCTGCATCAAAGAAGTCTGGAGATTTTAAGTGATTGTCACGCATTTCTACACTGGTGTTAATGCTGTTTAAATCTACTGTAAAGTTGAAGGTACCTTTCGTTAAATCTTCAGGATTTCCTACAAAAGTTCCTTCGTATTTGTCAAATCGACCATCTACAAAAGAAATTCCTAAATGCTTCACTGAGAAGTTTAAGAAGGAGTGCATCGGATCGACATTCCATTTTGTTTGTGCAAATGAAGTAACTGAAAATAAGGCAGCTACAACGAATAAAGCTATTTTTTTCATATCGGTTATATTTTGTGATTATCAATAACGCAAAGATACGGATGTTCTGAATGATAAGGACTTAACCTACATTAAGAAACACTTGAAATAAAAAAAGCCTCTCCGTTATGTGGAGAGGCTTTTGTATGTATAATCATCTAAAATTAGATCATTTTCTTTAACCAGTTTTTCATCGACACTTCTTCGTTGATGATGTTTCGAAGATCAGCAATTGCCACGCGATCTTGTTTCATCGTATCTCTGTGGCGGATTGTTACGGTTTTGTCTTCTAGGGTTTGGTGATCCACTGTAATACAGAACGGAGTTCCCAACGCATCTGCACGACGGTAACGACGTCCTACCGCATCCTTTTCATCGTAAGCTACGTTGAAATCCCATTTCAAGTCTTCAATGATCTCTTGAGCGATTTCAGGTAAACCATCTTTTTTCACTAAGGGGAAGATTGCCGCTTTTGTTGGTGCTAATACCGCAGGTAATTTTAATACCGTTCTCGTTGATCCATCTTCTAAGGTCTCTTCTTGTAGTGACTTAGAGAATACAGATAAGAACATACGATCCAATCCTACTGATGTTTCTACTACATAAGGAACATAAGAAGAGTTTGTTTCATTGTCAAAGAACTGCAATTTCTTACCAGAGAATTGCTCATGTGCTTTCAAATCAAAATCAGTACGCGAGTGAATTCCTTCTAATTCTTTAAATCCGAATGGGAAGTTGAATTCAATATCAGTAGCAGCATTGGCGTAGTGAGCCAATTTTTCGTGGTCGTGGTAACGGTAATTTTCCGCTCCTAAACCTAAAGATAAATGCCATTTTAAACGCGTCGCTTTCCAGTAGTCGTAGTATTTCATCTCTTCTCCTGGTTTCACGAAGAATTGCATTTCCATTTGTTCGAATTCACGCATGCGGAAGATAAATTGACGCGCAACGATTTCGTTACGGAATGCTTTTCCTGTTTGCGCAATACCAAAAGGAATCTTCATACGTCCCGTTTTTTGAACGTTTAGGAAGTTAACGAAAATACCTTGAGCTGTTTCTGGACGAAGGTATAAATCCATCGCTGTATCCGCAGAAGCCCCAAGTTTAGTACCAAACATCAAGTTGAACTGACGTACTTCAGTCCAGTTTTTAGAACCTGTGTCAGGATCTGCAATTTCCAACTCTTCGATTAGCGCTTTTACATCCGCTAAATCTCCAGTATCTAAACCGCGAGCCATGCGCTCTAAAATTTCTTTTTTCTTTGCGTAGTACTCTACAACACGTGGATTAGTTGCAATGAATTGCTCCTCATCAAAAGCCTCTCCAAAGCGCTTTTTCGCTTTTTCAATTTCTTTTAATGCTTTTTGGTGTATTTTTTCACAGTAGTCTTCAATTAAAACGTCTGCTCTATATCTCTTTTTACTGTCTTTGTTGTCAATTAAAGGATCGTTGAATGCATCAACGTGACCTGAAGCTTTCCAAGTGGTTGGATGCATAAAGATTGAGGCATCAATTCCTACAATATTTTCGTGCATTTGTACCATGGATTTCCACCAGTACTCTCTAATGTTTCTCTTTAATTCTACACCGTTTTGAGCATAGTCATATACTGCGCTTAAACCATCGTATATTTCGCTAGATGGAAAAATGTATCCATACTCTTTTGCATGCGAAATAACATTCTTAAAAATATCATCTTGTTTTGCCATGGTGCAAAAATAAGAAAAGACTTTAAGATTAAAAATTTCACTACAAGCTATTTGCTGTTAATAAGCTAAAGTTTATTGGTTTACTCTTGTAATGACTTGTTTTTGTCTGAAATTTGTTGATTGTAGGTGGTAAGTATTCGCTCTGTTTGTTCAAGATGACCCGATATATTCCAAGCATCATGCCCTGGAAGAATCACTTTAGCTTGATTAAAGATGGGTGTGTTCAGTCGAATGAATTTCGTGAGAGAAAATTTTAGATTTACTTTTATGGCTAAAATAATATTATTTTTGAGTGCTTTTGATCCAAACCGAAATGAAAAAAAACAAAATAATTCTCATAGTTCTTGTTTGTGCGGGATTGTCTTCCGCTTGTACAGAGTGGTGGGATCGCAATTCTTCCAAATGTAAAGTGTCTACCAATGTCAGTCGCAAATTTTTGACCTTTCCCAATACGGGAGGAGAGGAGTTTATTGACGTCAATCCTAAACCCTATCACATCATTCAAAAAGTCCAAATTGGAAAAGTGGGGGATGAGGGGTATATGTATGAAGAACGCAGTGTAGATAGTTATGGGACCGCCAATTATACGGTTCAGAAAGTAGGAGATGGCCGATTAGTTGTGCGTACCAATCCCTATTATGGGGAAACCGCCCTTAAGTTTGAAATTGAGGTCAAGGGTGGTGATTGTTCAGAAACCATCTATTGTACGATAAAACCATGAAAAAAGTCCAGCATACGCTGGACTTTTTTGTTATTCTTCCTCTTCTGTATTTCTTAGTTTCATCAGTAGGGTATAGGCTCCTTTTGAAACAATGGTTTTATTGATGAAATCCTCTGCATTGAGAATGGCGGTAAATCCATTTTCCGTTTCGCCAACTTGAACTGCTGTTAGCTGATAGGTTTGTTTACCCGTCTCGATAAAAATGAAGTGTTTGCCTTCAAAGTAAACCACGCTTTCTTCGGGCAGTGCTTTGCTTAGCGATGAATGTGTATCAATTTCTGCATTCATATACATCCCAGGTAAAAGATTTTTCTCGAAATTCTCAAAGTGACAGTGTACTTCTGAGGTTCCCTCTGTATTGACGTCCATGCTAATGAGTACAATTTCTCCTTCGTATTTTTTTGCAGGATTGTTGTTGGTAAAGCTCACCACGCGTTGTCCGACTTCTAATTTGTCTAAATCTTTTTCGTACACCTTCAGATTTAAGTGGATATCAGAAGGGTCGATTAACTCAAACATCACATCCGAAGGGTTTACATATTTTCCAATATTGACATAGGTGTTGCTTACAAAACCGTTGATTGGGCTGTAAATAGCAACGGATCGACTAATGGAATTGTAGGTTAATGCATTGGGATTGATGTTAATCAAACTCAACTGTTGTCCCAGCGCATTCATCGCAATGCGCTGTGCATTCATTTCTGCTTGGGCTTGTTGCATGACTTTGTCGCTACTAGCCTGACTTGCATTTAAATCTTTCTGACGTTGGTAGTCCAATTTAGCAAACTCATACTTGTCTTTGGCAATAAGGTAGTTTTGTTGTAATTCAATATAGCGCGGGTCTTCCATGATGGCAATTTGCTCTCCTTTTTTGATGTGCATTCCCGGCATTAATTTGGTCTGTTTTACATAGCCTCCTAATGGATTGGTTACCGAGATTAAATTCTGTGGGGGAACATCAATTTTCCCGTTTAACTTTAAGACTGTGGCAATGGTGTGCTCTTGCATTTTTGTGGTTTCTAGTTCCACGTGTTTCAGCTGAGCATCCGTTAATTGTACGATGTCCGTTTCTTCTTGAACGACTACCTCTTCTGGGGTTGTTTCATTTTCCTTACATTGAACGAAGCTCGTAGATACAAAGATCCCTAGTATTGCAATAGAAAAAGGGCGAATAGTTTTATATAGGATAGACATGAGGCTAATTATTTGAAGTTAGATAATTGATTTGAATTAGGGTGTCATTATATGCTTTCAAGGCATCAAAGTAGTTACTTAACAGCTCTAGAGCCTGATTGGTTAGGAGCACATACTCAAGATAGTTAATCGCTCCATTGACGAATTGTAGTTCAGCTGTTTTCATGATGACAGCAGCACCTTTTGGCGCTTGTTGTTCATAACTTGTCAATATTTGTTGACTACTTGAGAGGTTTATCAACAATTGTTGATAACGATTGACCATCGTTTGTTTGGTCATCATTGCTTCGGCTTCCGCTACTTTTTCCGCTTCTTTGGAGGCGCGAATTCTTCCCTTTTGTCCAAAGTCAAAAAGAGGTAACGTCAGGCCAACTTGAAAGGCGTGAAAACGATCTTTTCGATCGTAATAGATCTCGTTAGCCGCCAATCCCATAAAACTACTGTTGTTGTAGGTCAATTGAAGTGTTGGCAAAAGTTTTGATCGCTCCAGTCGGGTCTGCGCTTGGGCTATTTCATGGTTTTGCTCTGCTATTTTTAGCTGTGGATTATGATCAAGGTCTTGTTCTAATCCTAGTAATTCCACTTTATTCCCTTCTAGAACAGGAACCAAATCCTCTTCGGTATTGAGTAAATACCTCAATTGTAATTGCGCCAAACTTTTCGCTTGTGCAATCTCAGCGAGTTGCATCTGGATTCTGATCAACTGATTTTTGGCCGTGGTCTGTTCCAATATTGTACTTTCCCCTTTTTGAAAGCGCAAGGTGGCTTTGTTGTAGAAGGAAGTGTACATGCTATCTGCTTGATGTAGTAGTTGTTCTTTTTCTTTCCAATAGAAGTAGTCGTAAAAGCTTTGGGTTACTTCTTTTTTGATTTCAATTGTTTTGAGTTCTAGGTCAAAAATGCTTTTCTGCCAAGTTTTTTGGTATACCTTTTTTTGTCTATTGTAAATGGTAGGAAAGGCAATATCCTGACTGACACTAAATTTATTATCGGTATAAGGGCCATTGATTTGACCGAATTCACCCGCTACGGTTGTTTGTGGAATGTCTGTTGCGGTATGGATAAAGGCTTTAGCAAAGTCCGAGCGCAATTGCTCGGTACGAATAGCGTGGTTGTTTGCCATGGCGCGATCAATTGCTTCATTCAAGGCAATTGGCGTTTGAGCGAAGGTGGAACCGCTAGTTGCCAACAACAAAGCTATGGTTGCCACGAGGGTGCTAACTTTTTTCTTTTTGAAGAAAGAGAAGTTCAGCTTTTGTTCGAAAGTGATATATAATAAAGGCAAAATAAATAAAGTTAAAAAAGTGGCGAGGATTAATCCTCCAATGACTACTGTCGCTAAAGGACGTTGTACTTCTGCTCCAGCGCCATTGCTCAGCGCCATGGGTAGGAATCCAAACGAAGCAACAGAGGCAGTCATTAATACAGGACGTAAGCGACTTTTCGCTCCTCGAACAACAACATAAACAATATTGGTAATTCCCGATTTTTGTAATCGGTTGAATTCGGCAATTAATACAATACCATTCAATACAGCAACACCAAATAAGGCAATAAAACCAACGCCTGCGCTGATGCTAAATGGCATGCCTCTTAAGGCAAGTAGAAAAACTCCTCCAATAATAGAAAGGGGAATAGCGGTGAAAATCATCAAGCATTCTTTGATGTCTCGGAAGGCAAAGAACAGCAAGACAAAGATTAGAACTAGGGCTAAGGGAACGGCAATTGCCAAACGTTCTTTGGCCTCATTTAAGTTTTCAAATTGACCGCCATAGGTAATGCGATACCCTGTTGGTAAAGTAATCTTAGCCTCTACTTTTTGTTGTAGTTCTTCAACGATACTCTGAACATCGCGTCCTTTGACATTGAATCCAACAAAAATACGACGTTGTGCGTTTTCACGTTGAATTTGATTCGGGCCTTCTTTGATGTCCACAGCAGCTAATTGACTCAATGGAATTTGTGTTCCTGACGGAGTAGGAATTAGAATATTTCGGATTTGTTGAATGTCTTTTTTACTGTTTTCATTCATACGCACCACAACGTCATATCGCTGTTCTCCTTCATAGACCATTCCTGCACTTTGCCCTGCCAAAGAAGTATTGACAATCGTATTGACCTCACTTATCGATAAGCGATGACGAGCAATTGCCGCACGGTCATACTCAATTAACAATTGTGGCATGCCAGTAATGGGCTCTACGTATAAATTCGCCGCTCCAGAAATGGTATTAATGATTTGTCCAATTTGATTGGCGGTTGTCGCTAAGGTGTCTAAGTTGTCTCCAAATACCTTAATTACAACATCTTGTCTAGCTCCAGTCATCAACTCATTGAATCGCATTTGCACAGGAAATTGAAAGCCAACGGTAATACCGGGAACTTCTTCTAGCGCATGCGTCATCTTCTCGGCTAATTCTGGAAAGGAAGAAGCAGAAGTCCACTCTTTTTTATCTTTGAGGATCACCATCATATCTCCGGCCTCCATCGGCATAGGGTCGGTGGGAACTTCACTGTTTCCAATTTTAGTGACTACCTTTTCTACTTCTGGAAATTGTGTAACCAAAATATGAACGGCCTTTTGTGTACTTTCTATGGTGGTGGTTAGATTACTTCCGTTTAATACTTTAGTGTCCACCGCAAAATCGCCTTCTTCTAAGGAGGGAATAAACTCTCCGCCTAAGGTAGATAGGATATAAATCGCACTGACAAATAATAGGGCAACGATGGTATAAATGGTTTTGGGAATTTCCAATACTTTGACTAAGGTATTTTGATAGATCTTTTCTAATTTAGCCATGAAACGATCGGAAAAATTAGGTTTTGTACTCACTTTTCTACTTAAGATTAGTGAACTCATCATCGGAACATAGGTCAAGGAAAGTAAAAAGGCACCCAATAAGGCAAAAGCTACGGTTTGAGCCATGGGTTTGAACATTTTCCCTTCAATTCCTTGTAAGGTCAGAATGGGAATATACACGATGAGGATAATAATCTGCCCAAATACCGCACTATTCATCATTTTGGAAGCCGATTGCACCACGGTTTGGTTCATTTCCTCTTGTTTGAGCATGACTTTCTCCTTGAATTTATTGTTGTGACTAAACTGATGGAGGACCGCTTCCACAATGATGACGGCTCCATCGATGATTAACCCAAAATCCAAAGCACCTAAACTCATTAGGTTTCCACTTACGCCAAATAAATTCATCATGGAGATGGCAAATAGCATGGCTAAAGGAATGATGGAGGCAACGAGTAATCCTGCACGGAAGTTCCCTAAAAATAAAACCAATACTAAAACGACAATTAAAGCCCCTTCTAATAAGTTGGTTTCTACTGTTCCAATGGCGTTGTTTACCATTTTGGTACGGTCTAGGAAAGGTTCGATTACCACGCCCTTAGGTAAGGATTTTTGGATTTCAGCTACACGTTCTTTTACATCTTGAATAACGTTGTTGCTATTTTCTCCTTTTAGCATCATCACAATACCACCCGCAACCTCTCCTTGGTCGTTGTAGGTCATGGCGCCATAACGTGTAGCATGTCCGATTTGTACTTTGGCAATATCGCGAATAAGGATGGGGAATTCACTGTTTTTTGAGGTTATCGCAATATTCTCAATATCTTCTATTGTTCCGATTAACCCTTCAGAACGAATGTATAAAACCGTAGGGCCCTTTTCGATATAGGCTCCTCCTGTATTTTCATTGTTTTGATTCAGGGCATCAAACACATCTTTGATTGTTAGTCCATTGGCATCTAGTTGGTTGGGATTGAGGGCAATTTCGAATTGTTTGAGTTTCCCTCCAAAACTACTCACTTCAGCAACCCCTTTTACAGCGATTAACTGACGGCGAACAATCCAATCTTGGATGGATCGCAATTCCGTGAGATCGAATTGTTTTTCATATCCGGGTTCTGGGCGAACAACATATTGATAGATTTCTCCTAATCCGGTAGAAATAGGTCCTAATTCTGGTTGTCCTACTTCTTTGGGAATATCGTTTTGCACTTGGAGTAAGCGTTCACCTACCTGTTGTCGGGCCCAATAGATATCCACATCTTCTTCAAACACAATGGTAATTAACGATAAGCCAAAGCGAGAAAAGCTTCGAATACTTTTCATCCCTGGAATATTACTATTGGCTTGTTCGATGGGAAAAGTAACTAAGCGCTCAATGTCTGTTGCACCATAGTTGGGGGCCACGGTAATGACCTGTACTTGGTTGTCTGTGATATCGGGTACAGCATCGATAGGTAATTTCGTCATTTGAAAAATACCAATACCGATTAGGCCAAGTACCATTAAGCCTATGATGAGTTTATTCTTTACAGAATATTCAATTATTTTGTTTAACATAATATAACTGTTATTCTCAAGAACAGGCATTAATCCACGGCAAAATGAAATACATACCACAAGTACTATTGCCTCATCTAACGGTGTGTTTGATGAGATAATACCTAGAGGTCATGTATAAATCGCGCACTATTGGATAAATACTGCTGTTGAGTTGATACATAAATACGATAAGAACCACGCGCTATTTTTACAGCACGAGGTAAGGGACTTGATGTATTAACAGTATTTCGGCGGTTGCCAAATAGAGGATAAGAAACTACTTTCAAAAACGGTATCGTGAAAACTTTCCACCGGGGTATTGTTGGTTGGAATTTTTATACGATCAATTTTTAACATAGCAGGAGGGGGAGTTGCAACTATATGAATAATAGGAGCATGAGAAACAAAAGGGAGCTTCTCGTCGGTAGGGTCACCATCCTCTTTATGATTGTTGTCATAGTGGATTTGTAAAAAACCCCAAATACTCAAATCGGGATTCAAACCTTTGTGCTCCACATAATGCTCTACAAGCAAAGGAAACTTCAACAACTGACCAAATTCGGTCGTTGAAATTAGAAACATAAGCATGAAAAATAGAGCTGCTTTTCTTTTCACAAGGCTTGTTTTGAGTTTGTTAGGTACAAAGTTAAGTAATCTTTCTCATTTGCGTCACGCAAGGTAATAATTTGTTTGCATTCAAAATAGAGTAGAGGCGCATTCTAATAAAAATCTAATAAATATTTAACGAAAAAAGCAGAACCAAAAGATTCTGCTTTTTATATAATGCCTGATTTATACTACATTTCTGTTGCAAGTGCCGCAGCTGTTGCCAATCCTAAAATTCCCAATAGGACAAACATAATAATGAAGCCTATGAGTGAAATAATTAAACCTGCTATAGCAAATCCTTTTGGTCTTCGGAACAATCCTACAATTGATAGAATTAAACCCACTAGCCAACATAACCATCCGACTAGTGGAACCCAAGAGATAACAATGGCAACAATAGATAAAATAAATCCAGTTAATCCGATGTTGTTCTTTTCTATGGGTTGCTGTAAAGGAGGAGGGAAATTTTGATAATTTGTGTTTGTAGTTGGTGCAATTGTTTCTTCTTGTTGCACAGCTATTTGTTCTGTTGGTTGTTCCTGATTTTCTTCTTGATAGTTCGTGCTCATATTATAGTGATTTTACCCAAATTTAAAACATTTTATCAAATAACTGCAAAAAATAGTTAATATATTATTTAATATGTGTTTTTAAGGTCAGTTTTGTTCGTAAACAAGAATAAAAAAACTGGCTGTAGGCCAGTTTTTTGAGCATTATTGTAGTGCATTCCAACCTTTTGCTTTGATTGGAATTTTAGTATTATCTCTCGTAATCAGGTGAATTCCTTCACTTTCTTGTGTCATATGACCAATTATGGTTAAGTTGGGATTTCCTTTGATTTTATCGTAATCCTCCATCTTAACCGTGAATAACAATTCGTAGTCTTCTCCACCATTGATAGCAATTGTTGTGGAATCAATATTGAATTCTTCACACGTACTGATAAACTGTGGATCAAGAGGAAGTTTTTCTTCAAATAAGTTACAACCCACTTTAGAGGACGTGCACAAATGCATAATCTCCGACGATAGACCATCAGAAACATCAATCATACTTGTAGGTTTTACATCAAGTTCAACTAATAATTGTTTGATATCTGTACGTGCTTCTGGTTTTAATTGTCTTTCGATGATGTAATCGTATATGGCAAGATCGGGCTGGCTATTTGGATTGACAAGATACACTTGCTTTTCGCGTTCTAATACTTGTAATCCCATATAGGCACCTCCAATATCACCTGTTACTACTAATAGGTCATTATCTTGTGCGTTACTTCTGTACACCAAATCCTCTTCTTTTGCTTTACCTAAAGCCGTTACACTGATGATTAATCCTTTTTGAGAAGAAGTCGTATCACCTCCAATTAAATCTACTTTATAGTAATTACAAGCTAAAGCAATTCCCTCATATAGCTCTTCTAAAGCTTCTAAAGGAAAGCGATTAGAAACAGCGATGGACACAGTAACCTGAGTTGGAACCGCATTCATGGCGCAAATATCAGAAAGATTGACCACAATAGCCTTGTAACCTAAGTGTTTCAATGGAGCATAAGCTAAGTCGAAATGCACACCCTCAATGAGTAAGTCGGTTGAAACAACGACCTTTTCCTCTGTAAAGTCCAAGACTGCTCCATCATCTCCAATTCCCTTTAGGGTAGAAGATTGTGTCATAGCGAAATCTTTGGTTAAGTGTTTGATTAAGCCAAACTCACCCAATTGCTCTAATTGTGTTTTACTTTGATTTTTATTTTCAATCATAATTGTGATTCCTTTTGAAGGGCAAAGGTAAGAAGAAAACTCAACCATGCCCTATAGGATTTGTTTTTTGCTGAGGTATAGTAGGACAAAAGCCTCTATTGATTAACAATAAAGGCTTTTGTTTGAATCTATATTATAGGAGGTTAAGCTTCGGGTTGTTGTTCTTCCTCTCCTCCTTGGTATTGTTTGAATAAATAGTTGAAATGGGTAAAATACGCGTTGAAATCGTTTTTAAACGAATTTACATAATTCGCTTGTTTGTCTTCTACATCGACAATAGCAACTAAATTTCTCCAGATTTCTAATTCGGATAAAATTTCATACGCATAATAGTTTTGCTCCTCTAAAGGAAGATTTTTGTAGTAAAACAATTTCTCCTCCGATTTTTGTGCTAACTGCTTGGCGTAATCTTGTGCTAATTTCGTTTCTCCAATTTTGTAGTAACATTCAACAAAAGGAATAACTAATTGATAATAACCATAATATTCAATCGGCATATTGGTCATGGCAATATCCAATATTTCTTTGGCTTTTGTCTTTTTCCCCTCTTCAATTAATTGTTCAGCTAAACGACTTAAGTTGATGCGGTAGCTCAAAGAGTTTCTACGTGTTTGTGGGTCGTGGTAAATTTTATCACTACCCATATTACCCCAATACCACGTTTTTACAGTTTCGTACATGCGATCTGAATCAATCATACCCAAATCGATTGGATGCGCATTTTGGCCTGATGTTTTGATCGGTACTAACTTGTAAATCAATCCCTGTAATTGCAAGTAGTCTTTCATCCAAACAAAGTCGTCATTGTTGAAACTACCTCCAGAGAAATAAATTGGTCGCTCCCAGTTGTTGTTTGCGATAATATCTAACATAATCAAGCGGTGCTTATAAATGGCTTGATCTGTAATATCGATTTCCAGAGAAGGCAATACTTGGTCTCTTAAGTATGGAGATACAATATTGTTTTTCGCAATAATAGCACTATCTACAGGTAGGCTAAACTTATTCGTAGGAATAAAGTGAAGTGTTGTACCCGCTTCTGTCATTCGCTTGGTTCTTTGATCATCTGAGCGCACAACATCTAACAATAGTGATAAATCAAAACGCTGCTCTGTTTTTGGATCAATAAGAATTGCATCGCGTTTATTCCCCACATATTGATCATGCGTAAATTTGATTGGCAATGGCTCAGAATCGTAAGCTTTAGCTTTCATCTGGTCGATGTACCAATCTTGTGTTAGTAAGCTGGTACAAACCACGCGAACATCCGTACGGTATCCCTCAATTTCTTGTAAATACCAAAGCGGGAAGGTGTCATTATCACCAATAGTAAAAATAATGGCATTCGGATCACAAGAATCTAAATAGGCTCGAGCATTCGCCAAAGCCGTATAGCGATTAGAGCGGTCGTGATCATCCCAGTTTTGTTGGGCTAATAATACAGGAGCGGCTAACGTACAAACGGTTAATACAATGGCGTTAGACAGTTTTGGAGAGAGGTATTTTTTCACTCCTTCATAGATGGAGTAAACACCAAATCCCAACCACATAGCAAAAATATAGAACGAAGGAACAACGGCGTAATCGCGTTCTCTAGGTTCAAATGGGCGTTCATTCAAGAATACTTTTAAGGCTAAACTCGTAAATAAGAATAGAACCAACAGCACCCAGAACATTTTCGGATCTTTACGGTAGTTAAATACAATTCCGATAATTCCCAAGATAAAAGGCAAGAAGAAATACGTGTTTCTACCTTTGTTATTCAATACTTCAGTAGGTAAATTGTCTTGAGATCCTAGGCGAATTTCATCTAAAAATTTTACACCACTCAACCAATTTCCATGTTCTAGATCCCCTTGTCCTTGAATGTCATCTTGACGTCCAACAAAGTTCCACATCAAATATCTCCAGTACATATACCCAAATTGATAGGTAAACATATACGACATATTATCAGAAAAAGAAGGTACTTCAATATCGAGTGCTTGACCATATTGACTAAAGAGATTGTCTAGTTCTTCCACGCCAAATTCACCACTGGCTAACTTTTGTTTTACCCCTCGCTCGAGGTAAATTAGTTGTTCATTATTGGTATACCCTGAAGCAATGTTGAAATTCAGGGGTTTAGAATAACGCATATAATTGATGCGGTGATTCTTATCGGTACTCCACATACGCGGTAAAAAGCCTTTGTGCTTTTCATCGAAGTTTTGTCCGGCGTTTTTCCACTCATTCACAACCACATATTTACCTGTTTGGTAATCTCTTTCGTAGTTGGGTTTTTCGTCTTTCCAAGGGTTGTTTTTATCTAAGCCAACATACGCTTTGGTAAAGTATGAATCGTAGTAAATGCTTTCATCTCCATACTGCTCACGTTGGTAGTAGGCTAACAATTCCGTCGCATCCGAAGGCGTATTTTCGTTAATTGTAACATTGGCATTTGCGCGAATTGGCAACATCAACCAAGCGGTTAATCCCACACAAACAAATACTAAAGTTAGAATTAATGTATTAAGGGTACCATATCCTTTTTTACGGGTGTAGTATAAGCCAAATACCGTAATTCCGATTAAGATAAGGAAAGCGAGGATGGTTCCACTGTTGAAGGGAAGTCCAAGTGTATTGATGGCAAAAATTTCCGTTTTTCCAAAGAAAGCTAAGAGCTTAGGAAAGAAAAAGGCAAATAAGAAGAATAGAGCAGCTACAGCTGCAATATTGCCAATGATGAAATTCTTAACGGTTACTTTTTCATATTTTTTGAAGAAGTACAACAACCCGATCGAAGGAATAGTTAACAAAGCCATGAGGTGAACTCCAAAGGAACATCCCGCTACAAGGCCAATTAACAACAACCAACGGTTTCCACGCGGTTGGTCCATATCATCTACCCATCTTAGTCCCAAATAGAGTAATAAGGCAGTCAGTACCATAGCAGAAGCATAAACTTCTGACTCAACGGCATTAAACCAAAAACTATCCGTAAAACTGAAGGCTAACGATCCGATAGCAGCACTACCTAAAACGGCAATAGCGTTAGAAGTGTTCCACTCCGATGTTTTGATCACCATCTTTTTTAAGATATTGGTCATCGACCAGAACATAAATAAGATGGTAAAGGCGCTAGAAAATACAGCTACCATATTCACTGCTAATGCAATATGTTGTGGTGAGATAGCGAAAAGAGAAAACAAAGCACCTAGCATTTGATAAAAAGGTGCTCCTGGTGGGTGCCCTACCTCAAGTTTTGCTGAAGTGGCAATGTATTCTCCTGGATCCCAGAAGCTAACGGTAGGTTCTACGGTTAAAGTGTAAGTGATTAATGCAACGAGGAAGCACAGCCATCCCCCAATTATATTCCACTTTTTGTAGTTGAATGTTAACATATAAGAAAATTCTTGGTATTTTTAATCAGTATATACAAAGAAAGTCTTTTTTTATTAGATATGGAGTAGATTAAAAAAAAAATAATTTTGCGTTTTGTTTTTGGATAATATAAAAAATGTATTACTTTTGCCTCCGCAATGCAGAAGTATAGGTGCTTTTGAGTAGCAAAGTGGTACTGGCCTATGGTGTAATGGTAACACAGCTGATTTTGGTTCAGTCGTTCTAGGTTCGAGTCCTAGTAGGCCAACAAGAGCTCCTTGATTTTTCAAGGAGCTTTTTTTTTGGGAAATGGACGATGAGTCGATCCCTTTCTGTTCTCATTCTCTCAAAATAAATATGTTAAATTTATTTTGCTTTCGATTGATTATTAATGAATTGTAGTGAGAGTCGAACTTGAGGAGGTATTATTCTTTTGATAATCTTTGGTAAATACAGAAATAATGTTACTTTTGCATCCGCAATACAGAAGTAATTTACTTTTGAGTAGCAAAGTGGTACTGGCCTATGGTGTAATGGTAACACAGCTGATTTTGGTTCAGTCGTTCTAGGTTCGAGTCCTAGTAGGCCAACAAAAAGCTCCTTGAATTTCAAGGAGCTTTTTTTATGACCTTGTGTGTAAACAAAAAAGGTTGGAATGTCAATTCCAACCTTTTTTTTATCCTTTAAAATTCGGCTTTCTCTTTTCTAAGAAAGCAGTAGTACCTTCTGTGAAGTCAGTAGTATTGAAGCATTCTCCAAAGTGCTTAATCTCTTCGTGGTATCCATTGGTACCATCTTTGAAGTTCGCATTGATTGATTTGATTGCTTTGGAAATGGCAGAAGATGAATTATGTGATATTTTTTGTGCAATTGCCTTTGTAAAAGTCAATAATTCCGCTTGTTCTACCACGTGATTGACTAATCCATAATCTAAGGCCTTTTCGGCGTTGATCATGTCTGCAGTCATAATTAGTTCCATCGCGCGTCCTTTGCCTATTAATTGCGGTAAACGCTGTGTTCCTCCATAACCAGGAATTAAGCCTAAGGTTACTTCCGGCAATCCCATTTTAGCGTTGGCAGAAGCAACTCTAAAGTGGCAAGCCATAGCCAATTCTAATCCCCCTCCTAAAGCAAATCCATTGACTGCCGCAATAATGGGTTTTGAATAGTTTTGGGCGTAATCAAATAGTAATTCTTGTCCTTTAGCAGCTAATTGCGATCCTTCGCTTACGTTGAAGTTCGAAAATTCTTTAATATCTGCACCCGCAACAAATGCTTTCTCTCCACTTCCTGTGATAATTACAACGCGAACTTCTTTGTCTTCCTCTAGTTGAATTAAAGCGCGGTGTAATTCCTCAATCGTCGGTTTGTTGAGGGCATTTAACTTCGTGGGTCTGTTAATCGTGATGACCGATATATGATCATCTGTTTCAATTAAAATATTTTCATATTCCATATTTCTCAAATTTTTTATTTGGTCAGCGGTAAAGTTACAGTAAAAGTAGTTCCCTTACCAGCTTGCGTTTCAAAAGTAATGGTTCCTTTGTAGTTTTCGACAATGTTTTTAATAATCCCCAGGCCAAGTCCCATTCCACTTGATTTGGTGGTAAATTTCGGTTCGAATATTTTGGTCTTATCCGCTATGGTAACTCCTGTTCCATTATCCGTCACTGAGATGATGATGTTTTCATCATTTTGATAGGCTTTAACGATAACAATTGGACTCGGATTGCTATCGGGAATTGCCTGAATTGCATTTTTTACTAAGTTAGTAATAATACGGATAAGTTGTGTTTGATCAATTACAGCGATGATTTCCTCTTCTTCATGCTCAAAGTAAATGAAATCTTCTGTAAAGATATCCAACGATATGCGAATGGTTTTAATGACGTTTAGGGTTTCGTTTTGCTGTGCAGGCATAGAGGCAAAACTTGAAAAAGCTGTTGCTACACTAGACATGGTGTCGATTTGTCCAATAAGTACTGCCGAGTAGTCTTTGAGTTTGTTGCCAATATCGGGATCCGTTGGATCAAATTTTCGCTCAAAACTTTGCACGGTTAGTCGCATAGGTGTTAAGGGGTTTTTGATCTCATGTGCCACTTGTTTCGCCATTTCTCTCCAAGCTTGTTCGCGCTCATTTTGCGCTAATTGCTGATAGGTTTCGTCTAGCTTCTCAACCATGTCATTATAGGCATTGATTAAGTTTGAAATTTCTTTGCTAGTGGAAATGTCTTCGATTTTTTCGTTTTTCTGACCTAGTTTTGTACTAGTCATCTTGATGCTCAATTTATTCAAGCTCTGAGTGATGTAATTGGACAGAAAGTAGGAAATGGCAATGGACATGATTAGCATAATAATGTAAACCTGACCAAATTTATACATAAAGTTACGCACCTCACTTTCGTAAAATTCCGTTTCTTCAGCATAGGGAATTTTTATGATGCCTAGTGGTTTGAATTTTTGATCCTTGAGATAGCGATATGCGGTTCGAATACGTGTGTTGTCTACTTCTTCTACATCGACGAAGCGCTTGTTCGGCGAGGATTTGATGGTTTTTAAGATGATAATGGGAATATTGGATTGCAAGCCGTCTATGGAGAAACTTCCTTTAGAGGAAAGCAATAATTTGCCATTAAGGTCGTGGATGTGTAATTCGGTATTGTGAATAGAGGCGAGCTCGTGTATTTTGTCCTTAAAAATAAGTGGAAGGTTTTCGGTATTCAATTCATACGGAGTAGTGGTCAAAATATAATTGATGTTCTCTGTAATAGAGCCTTCCTTTCGCTCTAATCTGTATTGGTGATAGGTGCGTGCCTCCTCTTTAAATTGATACACAGATACTGCGGATATCAATATAGAGGATATGATACTTAGAAAAATTAAAGAAAAAAATATTCTATTCTGAAGGGAGAAACTTTTTAAAAAAACGTGTCTTTCATTCATTTTCTTTGCGTTGACGAACTTGCTTATAAAGCTTAATACCTAGCATTAGTAATATAGCCAAGCCCAATAGTCCGACTACACCAAATATCCAGTTGAAAGCATTCTTTAAAAATACTAAAAAAACAACAGAGAATAAAATAATTGTTGCTCCTTCGTTCCATATTCGGAAAAAGGAAGAAGTTTTGGTTAAAGTATTGCGATTAATTTGTTTGACAAATTGATGACACTTCAAGTGATAAGCGATTAAAAGGACGACAAATAGCAATTTTACATGCATCCAAGGCTGCTGTAATAGATAGGGATTAACGATAAAAAGCGAAAGGCCAAAAACAAGGGTCAGGATAGCTGCAGGCCAAGTAATGATGTTCCACAGTCGATTGGTCATCACGCGGTATTGTTTCTTTAAGATATCTTGTTCCAATTGTGGTTTTTCGTTCGCTTCAACGTAATAAACGAAGAGGCGAACGATATAAAATAGACCAGCAAACCAACATACTACAAAAATTACATGTAGTGCTTTTAAATATAAATAGGCCATAAGTATGCTTAGTTCGTTTGTTGCCAAGTAGTAATCCACGTCGCAAGTGCATCGATGAAAGCGTCGTTGTCATTCAGACAAGGAATTGTTTTGAACGATGTTCCGCCGTGATGTAAGAATTCATCATGAGCTTCCATGCCAATTTCTTCTAAGGTTTCTAGACAATCAGCTACGAAAGCTGGAGTGACAACCGCTAGGTGTTTGATGCCATTTTCGGCCAGTTGATTGACTGTTTTATCTGTTGGCGGTTGTAGCCATTTGTCTGGACCTAATCGCGACTGAAACGTATTGGTGTATTTTTCTTCTGGAATATTGAGTTTTTCAACTACTTGTCGAGTGGTCTCCAGGCATTGATGTCTATAGCAATGTTGATGAGCAACCGAAGGAGTGTTACAGCAAGAACCATCTATTTTACAGTGCGATTTTGTGGTGTCTGATTTGTAGATGTGGCGTTCCGGTACTCCATGATAAGAGAACAGCACGTGGTCCCATTCGTTTTCGTCTAAATGAGCCTGAACAGAAGCTGCTAAAGCATCAATGTACTCTTGTTTGTTGTAAAAGGCAGGCATACTCGTGATGGTCATAGCAGTAAAGTGTTTTTTGCGCAACTCTTCTGCTAAAACCTCTATGGTTTCTGTTGTTGCCATGGCAAATTGCGGGTATAGTGGAATCATAAATACATCCGTAACTCCTTGGTCTTTCAGCTCTTGTAACCCATTTTTGATTGATGGCTCTCCGTAGCGCATCGCCAAGGCAATCGGCAAATCAATCTTTTGTTGTAGTTTTTTTTGCTGACGCTGAGAGATTACAATTAAGGGTGAGCCCTCGGGCCACCATACCTTTTGATAGGCTGCTGCTGATTTCTTTGGTCTCGTGTTGAGAATGATTCCCTTTACTAAGAACGCGCGTAGTAAATAAGGCATATCAATGACTCTTTTGTCCATTAAAAATTCATCCAAATAAGGTTTGACATCCTCAGGGGTTGGAGATTTTGGCGAACCTAAATTTACAAGTAGTATCCCTTTCATTATTGATTGTTTGAATTAATTGACATTAAATATTTTTTAGGCGTGATGCCATACTTCTTTTTAAAAGCGGAAATAAAATGGCTAGCTGAACTATAGCCAATTTTTAAACCAACTTCATTAACATTGTAGTTCCCTTCGTCTAATAGTTTTCTCGCGTAATCCATTTTGTAGTCAAAGAGAAAACTGAATACCGAATCGCCATAAATTTGTTTGAATCCAATTTTTAGCTTTTTGATGTTTAGGCCAATTTGATCAGCTAACTCTTGTAGTGTAGGTGGTTCTGTCATTTGTTGGATAATAATATCCTTCGCCTGTTTTATTTTTAACACATCTTCCTCGTCCGATAAAAACGGGCAATTGTCAATGTTTTGCTCTTCATTGTAATTAAATACTAGGCTGAGTAGTTCGTAGGTTTTGCCTTTGTAAAATAAGTTTTTTACAGAAGGATGCATAGAGGCATTGAGCATTTGCGTTAATACAATAGCAATGGCCGGTGTTATTTTTTCTTCGGTATAGTATTTCTTTTCCTTGTTTTCATCCGTTAAAAAACCAATGAACTCTGCTTCTGAAGAGAATAAAGAGTGGAATTTTTTAATGGGAATCATCAAACAGATAATCGCCGATTGACTTCTTACCTCTAGATGAACAGGCAATTGTTTTTGGGGATTATATAAGAGGAGTGATTTTTCTTCTGGTAAATCTAATGTATAGGCTCCGTGATTGTAAATAAACTGTCCACTGCCTTTCAAACAAAAGTAAAACTGGATGATATCCGTGCCAATCTCCTTGTGAAATGAGAGGGGTTGAGGGCTGTTATTTTCTAGTTTATAAATCGAAAATTCCGGGTCGATGTTGATTTCTTCTATGGGACTCATAGCGTTATTTTTTTGAAACGCAAGGAAACGTAATCTTGTATTTTTTATTTAGAATCATTCTATATAGCTTCTTTTGTAACCCTTGCTAATACTGCAAATGTACTGTATTATAATGAAATATTGTCAAATGTTTTTCTTTTTCTTTTAGCGTTATTAATAGTCCTTCTAGCGTTACTTTTATCGAATCATTAGCGTTAAATTTGCTTACTTTTGAAATTGAAATAGGTATGGAAAAAATAGATAAGGTCAAATCAACAACTTTTTATGCGGTTGGGTTAAGCTATAAAAAAGCAGATGCCGAGATGAGAGGAAAGTTTAGTTTGAGTGAAACGGCCAAGGAAAATCTATTAAGTCAAGCGAAAGAAGAAGGGATAGAAAGTTTGATCGTAATTTCGACGTGTAATCGAACCGAAATTTACGGTTTTGCTCAACATCCTTTTGAATTGATACAACTATTATGTGATCATAGTAAGGGTACGGTTGACGATTTCAGACAAGTTGCCTATGTTGTTAAGAACAAAGAGGCGATTCATCACTTATTTTGCGTTGGTACAGGTTTAGATAGCCAAATCTTAGGGGATTTCGAGATTATTAGTCAAATTCGAAGTGGTTTTGTATTAGCCAAAGAAAAAGGATTGACAACCAACTACTTCGAGCGTTTAGTCAATGCAGTAATTCAGGCGAGTAAACGAATCAAAAATGAGACAGAATTAAGCTCAGGTGCTACATCAGTTTCTTTTGCTGCGGTACAATACATCATGGATCACGTATCGGATATTTCTTCAAAGAATATTTTGTTGTTTGGAACAGGGAAAATCGGACGCAATACCTGTGAGAATTTAGTTAAACACACCCATAATGATCATATTGTCTTAATCAATAGAACCAAAGAACGCGCAGTAGAAGTGGCGGGGAAATTCAATTTGATTGTAAAAGACTATGCCAATCTGGAGGAGCAAATCAGCGAATCAGATGTATTAGTGGTAGCTACGGGCGCTCAACAACCAACGATTGATTTAGCGAAATTACAGTTGGATAAACCCTTGACAATACTAGACTTGTCAATTCCTAAAAATGTGGATCCCATCGTGGCTACTCATCCTATGGTAGAGCTCATTCACATGGATGATTTATCTAAAATGACGGATAAAACCATCGAAAGAAGAAAAGAGTTTATCCCTCAAGCAGAAGAAATCATCGATGAAGTGATGTCGGAATTTGTCGCTTGGACAGAAATGAGAAAATTCGCACCGACGATTCACGCTTTAAAAACGCGTTTAGAACAAATAAAAGATGGAGAAATTGACTACCATCGAAAAAAATATGAGAACTTTGATAGTGAACAAGCTGAAGTACTAACAATGCGTATTATTCAGAAGATCACCACACACTTTGCTAATCATTTGCGACATGAGGAAACGGTTGTAGATGAGAGCATTGAATGGATAGAAAAAGTTTTTCAATTAGATACAAGACAAAATGGATAGAGTGATTCGTATCGGTACACGCGATAGCGAGCTAGCTATGTGGCAAGCAACAACAGTGGAAAAGGCATTAAATGCTTTAGGATATCAAACGGAATTAGTTCCCGTGAAGTCCGAAGGTGATTTAGTTTTGGATAAGCCTTTATATGAAATGGGAATTACGGGTATTTTTACCAAAACGTTGGATGTGGCGATGATCAACAAGAAAGTTGACATTGCGGTGCATTCGATGAAAGACGTACCCACCGCTTTGCCAGAGGGTATCGTACAAGCTGCGGTATTGCAAAGAGCCAATACGGTTGATATTTTATTACATAAAGGAGATACGGCTTTTTTAGATCCTGAAGCAGAAGCTATTGTGGCAACGGGAAGTTTAAGGCGAAAAGCCCAATGGCTCAATCGTTTTCCTAAGCATACGCTTGTGGATTTAAGAGGAAATGTCAATACGAGAATGCAAAAATTGACGGATAACGCCGACTGGAAAGGAGCCATTTTTGCTTCAGCAGGACTCGATCGCATCAAAAAGAAACCCAAAGGATTTGTCAATTTAGATTGGATGGTTCCAGCGCCTGCTCAAGGAGCTATGGTGGTGGTGGCTATGGCAGAAGATTCTTTTGCTTTGGATGCTTTGCGTCAGTTGAATGACTATGAAGCCGAAATGACAACGCATATTGAACGTCAGTTTTTAAGAACACTAGAAGGAGGATGTACCGCGCCAATTGGTGCAATCGCAACCTATAACCAAAAAGAAGATACGATTGATTTTACTGGTGTTTTATTGTCGTTGGATGGAAAAGAAAAATTTGAAATCACCAAGACAGTACCTATTCAAGAGTGGAAAAAATTGGGGTTTTTCGCTGCACAAGAGCTTTTGGCGAATGGCGGAAAAGCCTTGATGGAGCAATTGCGTCAAGAATTAAAACGATAATCCATGCCTACCATTTTATCAACGCGTAAACTGAGCGATGCACATCGCCAAATAGTAGGTGCTGCTTCGATTCAATGGATGGAAGAAGATTTTATTACGATCCTTCCTCAAGAGTTTACGGTTGATAGGGTACAAGATGTCGTGGTGTTTACGAGTCAAAATGCAGTAAAAAGTGTGATGAATAACCCGAAGGCACAAATACTCAAGACAAAACCTGCGATTTGTGTGGGAGTGAAAACGAAAGCACTCCTCGAACAAAATGGATGGGAAGTACTCGCTTGGACCCATTACGCCAAGGAGTTGACTGCAGTCATTGAACGGGATTTCGCTCATTGTAGTTTTTCTTTTTGCTGTGGAAATATCCGACGTGAGGTTTTGCCGACATTTTTTAAGCAACACAACTTGAATTTTGATGAATATGAAGCCTATCAAACGGTTAAACAACCCCATCAAATTCAACAAAAAATAGAGGGGATCTGTTTTTACAGCCCATCGGCAATTGAGAGTTTTTTGCAAAACAATCAGATTACAACTGAAGTTTGCTTTTGTATTGGCGATACAACAGCAGACGCACTCAAAGAGATTACAACGCAAATCGTGGTAGCGAGTCAACCGACTATTGAAGCTACCCTACAGGCGTGTTTAGCATATTATAAATAGTGTCAGCTAAAATTGACGTAATTAAATGGTTTAGAAATGATTAAAAATGATTTATTCTTAAGAGCTTTAAAAGGAGAAACGGTGGAAAGACCACCCGTTTGGATGATGCGTCAAGCAGGTAGATACCTGCCAGAATTCCGCGCTTTACGAGATAAATACGATTTTTTTACCCGTTGTAGAATGCCAGAAATCGCAGCTGAAATTACCGTACAGCCTATTCGTATTGTAAAACCAGATGCAGCCATTCTATTTTCTGATATTTTAGTTGTGCCACAAGCCATGAATATTGATGTGGTGATGAAAGAAGGAGTAGGCCCTTGGGTACCCAATCCAATTCGCTCTGCAAAAGATGTTGAACAAGTAATTGTGCCAAACATCGAAGAAACGTTAGGCTATGTGATGGACGCTATTAAAGTAACCAAGGAAATGTTGAACGATGAGGTACCTTTGATTGGTTTCGCAGGTTCCCCTTGGACCATCTTCTGTTATGCAGTAGAAGGAAAAGGATCAAAGAGCTTTGATTTAGCCAAAGGATTTTGTTTCTCTGACCCGATTGCAGCACATACCTTATTACAAAAAATTACGGATACCACGATTTTATACTTAAAAGAAAAAGTAAAAGCAGGGGTAGATGCCGTTCAAATTTTTGATTCTTGGGGAGGCATGCTTTCTCCAGTTGATTATCAAGAATTCTCATGGAAATACATCACTCAAATTATAGATGCATTAGCAGAGATTACACCTGTTATCGTATTTGGTAAAGGATGTTGGTTTGCGTTGCCGGAAATGGCACAATCTAAAGCTTCTGCTTTAGGCGTAGATTGGACTTGTAGTCCGCAAAATGCACGTTTATTTACAGGTGGGAATATTACCCTACAAGGAAATTTTGATCCAAGTAGACTAATGTCCCCAATTCCCACTATCAAAAAAATGGTACACGAAATGATTGACGCTTTCGGAAAGGATAAATACATCGTGAATTTAGGACACGGTATTTTACCTCATATTCCAGTTGATCACGCGAAGGCTTTTATCGAAGCCGTAAAAGAATACGAACACAAGTAAAAAGACTAGCGCAAAAAGGTTTACGAAAATAGCGTAAACTTTTTTGCTTTTATACGAAGGCCTATGTTAAACAAAGGAATCAAAAGCGAAGAAGACAGAAGAATAGAGTCAATTGTCGTAAAACTTTCATCGATTGGATTTATCCCCGATGATTTACAAGTAAAAGAAGAAATTGATGTTGAATTAGCCAAAATGGGTCTGACATATGATCAACTTTTACTTTTAGAATCCGATGCATTAAACGAGCATTTAGTAAAGTTTAATGTCGGTTGGGATCGCATGGAACAATTTGCTGACGTTTTGCTAAACTGGTCCAAAAAAGAAGATCGATTGAAAGCTAAAACGAAAAGTTTATACACGTTCATCCAAAAGGAAAGTAAAGCTTTCTCCTTTGATATTATGACTAAACTTAGTCAATTATAAAGGCATGATGCGTTATGTACGAGGGGGACTTATAGGCGGTTTCAGCTTATGGTGTGTGATACTAGTCACGCTGATGGTTGTAAATCTCATCCATAGTCGCGAACCTTTTTGCCCAGCGTATATACCCAACAACCATTTCTTTTTGGTGCTAAGTGGTAGTGCAATTTTAGCCTATCTCTTGCTGTTTGGAATCAACACAATAGCACACAAGAATAAAACAAAACAATTTAGGATTATCACTTATTTATACCTTATTTCTCTTTTTTTATTGGGATTAGGGTATGCCGTAGATTATATACTATGAAGGAAAAATTTTATCACTATATACAACAGCTCCAAGATCAAATAACAGCTGGATTAGAAGCAGTTGATGGAGAGGCAAAATTCCAACAAGACCTATGGGAACGCCCCGGTGGTGGAGGTGGAAGAACACGTGTGATTGAAGATGGTCGTGTTTTTGAAAAAGGAGGAGTGAATATTTCTGCAGTACACGGAGCATTACCCGTAGCTATGCAAAAGTATTTCAATGTAGGTGATGTTGATTTTTATGCGTGTGGATTGAGCTTAGTCATCCACCCTAAAAGCCCAATGGTGCCCACAGTTCATGCCAATTGGCGCTATTTTGAAATGTACGATAAACAAGGAAATGTAGTGCGTTCTTGGTTTGGAGGAGGACAGGATTTAACGCCTTACTATCTATTCGAAGAAGACGCTATCCATTTTCATCAAGTATGTAAAAAGGCTTGTGATCAACATGATGCAACATTTTATCCGCTATATAAAAAACAATGTGATGCATATTTCTGGAATGCACACCGAGAGGAAGCACGTGGAATTGGCGGACTATTCTTTGATCGATTGGAAGAAACAACCGATAAATCTGCCCAACAGTGGTATGATTTTGTTACCACAGTAGGAAATAGCTTCCTAGAAGCCTATGTGCCTATTGTTGAAAAGAGAAAAGAGTTAACGTATACAGCTGAACAACGCACCTGGCAAGAAATACGAAGAGGTCGTTATGTGGAATTCAATCTAGTACACGATAAAGGAACACTATTCGGATTAAAAACCAATGGACGTATTGAATCCATCTTGATGAGTTTACCTCCACACGTACAATGGGTATATGACCATCAACCAGAAGAAGGTAGTGAAGAAGAGAAGTTGTTGAAAGTACTAGCTAATCCAGTGGACTGGTTACTAGTTAACGGTTAACAGTTCACGGTTCACAGACGTGGTGGAAATGTAGATTGACGAGAGTTTAATCGTTGACGGTTAACGGTTTACAGTTTTCAGACGTGGTGGAAATGTAGATTGATGAGAGTTTAATCGTTGACGGTTCACTGTTTACAGTTTTCAGACGTGGTGGAAATGTAGATTGATGAGAGTTTAATCGTTGATGGTTCACTGTTTACAGTTTTCAGACGTGGTGGAAATGTAGATTGACGAGAGTTTAATCGTTGACGGTTCACTGTTTACAGTTTTCAGACGTGGTGGAAATGTAGCTTGACGAGAGTTTAATCGTTGACGGTTCACTGTTTACAGTTTTCAGACGTGGTGGAAATGTAGATTGACGAGAGTTTAATCGTTGACGGTTCACTGTTTACAGTTCACAGACGTGGTGGAAATGTAGATTGACGAGAGTTTAATCGTTGACGGTTAACGGTTTACAGTTCATAGACGTGGTGGAAATGTAGATTGACGAGAGTTTAATCGTTGACGGTTCACTGTTTACAGTTCACAGCCGTGGTGGAAATGTAGATTGATGAGAGTTTAATCGTTGACGGTTCACTGTTTACAGTTTTCAGACGTGGTGGAAATGTAGATTGACGAGAGTTTAATCGTTGACGGTTCATTGTTTACAGTTTTCAGACGTGGTGGAAATGTAGATTGATGAGAGTTTAATCGTTGACGGTTAACGGTTTACAGTTCACAGACGTGGTGGAAATGTAGATTGATGAGAGTTTAATCGTTGACGGTTCACTGTTTACAGTTTTCAGACGTGGTGGAAATGTAGATTGATGAGAATCTTATCGTTTAATTATATTATTGAAATTGGAATATTTATTGTTGTTATTGTTTTTTATAGTGACAATAAATAGACAATAAAATGGTGGATTATCGCAATTACAGGGTATGGATATTAAGTCATCAATTAGTATTGAAGACCTATCTGTTGCTTCAGACATTTCCTACTTATGAACAATTTAATTTAACAGATCAGTTAAGAAGAGCTGTTGTATCAATACCAACAAATATAGTTGAAGGATGTGGCAAGGATACTCAAAAGGAGTTAGTCCGTTATTTGTATATCTCTTCGGGTTCAACCCATGAAGTAGAGTATTTGCTGTTATTATCTAAAGACTTAGGATATTTAAAGGAGATTGATTATCTCCAATTACAAGAAGATGTTGTAAGTATAAAAAAAATGCTTGCAGTTTTAATAAAGAAAATAAAACAAACGATAGGTTAATAGTTAACAGTTCACGGTTCACGGTTCACAGACGTGGTGGAAATGTAGATTGAGAGAGTTTTATCGTTTAAACCGTAAACCGTAAACTGTACACCGTAAACTGTAACCCTGTCTTTGATAAACAAAGCTTGTTTAAATAAAAAAAATAATTAATTAGTTGACAGTACACCGTAAACCGTACACTGTCAACCGTAAACCAAATACTATGTTTCCATTACAAAGAGGTAGAAGATTAAGAACAAGTGAGTCCATTCGCAGTCTAGTTAGAGAGACGATTGTGACGCCGCAAGATTTTATGTTTCCCATGTTTATTGCAGAGGGGACAAATGTAGAAGAACCGATTTTATCCATGCCAGGGATCTATAGAAGATCAGTGGATTTGACGGTAAAAGAGGTAAAAGAACTATACGCTTTAGGAATTCGCGCAGTGAATATCTACGTGAAGGTAAGCGATCACTTAAAAGACAATGCAGGTACAGAAGCATGGAATGCCAACGGCTTGATGCAAACTGCTATTAAAGCAATTAAAGATGCCTGTCCAGGGATGATTGTGATGCCCGATGTGGCATTGGATCCGTACTCTATTTATGGGCACGATGGAATCATTGAGAATGGAAAAGTAGTTAATGATGCAACGGTGGATGCATTGACGCGTATGAGTGTGTCTCACGCTGCAGCAGGAGCGGATTTCGTTGCACCAAGTGATATGATGGATGGACGTGTATTGCGCATGCGTGAGGCTTTGGATCAATCAGGGTATACGGATGTAGGAATCATGAGTTACTCTGCTAAATATGCTTCTGCGTTCTACGGGCCGTTTCGCGATGCATTAGATAGCGCACCTCGTGTAGATGTAGAGATTCCAAAAGACAAGAAAACCTATCAGATGGATTACGCCAATCGCATTGAAGCCATCAAAGAAGCGTTGTACGATGTAGAAGAAGGGGCAGATATTGTCATGGTAAAACCAGGGATTGCTTATTTGGATATTGTACGTGAAGTAAAAGATGCAGTGAACGTACCAGTATCCGTGTTTCACGTATCTGGAGAGTATGCCATGGTAAAAGCTGCCGCTGAAAAAGGATGGTTGGATCACGATTTAGTGATGATGGAACAACTAATTTGTATCAAACGCGCAGGTGCGAGTATCATCTCCACGTATTTCGCAAAAGAAGCAGCAATCTTGCTGAATAAATAAAAATAGTAAGCTCAGATTTCTCTGGGCTTTTTTTAGGACTCTTTGTGGAGTAGTGAGTGGGGCATATAGCGGATAGATGTCGTTTTTTTACATGAATTGGAGTGATTTGTGAAAGAGGGAACCCAAATTGTTTTTGTACATTTGATACAACAAAAAAACAAACAACTTATGCGTAACTATCTACTTAAAACCATACCGTTTTTTGCCGCAGTACTTTTAGTATCATGTGGTAAAAAAGAAGAAAAACAAGCGATGCCCGAACCTGTATATGAATCAGAACGCGGTGGTGCAACTGAAATGAGCCAAGCAGAAAAAATTGCTTTGGGAAAACAAATTTTTGAAGGAAAAGGAACCTGTGCTTCGTGCCATATAGCAGATAAAAAAGTAATTGGTCCGAGCGTTAGAGAAATTATTGAAATTTACGATAAACACGATGTAAGCCTGATTTCCTTTTTGAAAGGACAAGAAGAAGCCATTGTGGATCCTGCACAGTTTATTATTATGCAGGCAAACTTGGAAATCACCAAGAAATTTAGTGATGCAGAGTTAGAGGCTTTGGAAGCCTACATGCGTAGCATGTAAGAAACCTATTTTACAAGTTATTGTCATCTGAATAAAAAAAGCTTGAGTGAAGATTCGTCACTCAAGCTTTTTCTTTTTTTATAAGTTCTTTTTAATCTGATCTATTTTAATGCCTCGATTGGAAGAGTAAATCACTTTGTTGTTTTTTTTGATATATACATATGGGACAGCTTTATTTTTTAAATTGTACTGTGGTACCAACTGAGCTATCAATTCGAGAGAAGTAAAAACCTCCCATGGATTTTCCAACTTTCCGAAGTTTTTGTAGGCACTTCCTTCCATGTAATTTTTTATATTCGAAGCCGAATTAATATACAAAGCGGTAAAGGGAACACCTTTGTAGGCTGGATCTGTCGCTAGTTGATTTAACTCGGGATATGCCAACATACAAGGACCACAAGTAGTTGAAGTAATGATAAAAACACCATCTCGCTCCAAAAGTTCTTCTAGTTTGTATGTTTTCTCATCAAAAGTGGTGAAAATAACTTCATTTGTTGCTTCTGTTGCGGTAATCGCTGTAGAGGGTTGTGTATTGTCAAAAGAAATTGTTCCATCTTCTTCAATGACCATTTCTCTGTTATCACTATCTATGATGGTCACGCGATTGCGAGCACCTGTAAGGTCATAAGAGAAGATTTGATAATAAACACCAAATTGATCCCCACTTCCCTTTTTAAGTAAATCACTGTCAATATATTTGAGCTTGTTGCCTGAAGATAACTTCATTGTTTTCTTAAAGGCATCCAGTTCAGTAGTGGATAAATTTTCAAGTAGTAGAGGGAAATGTTCTTTGATGTAGGCATCTTTCTTCGTTTGTCCGATAGCTAATGTAGAGCTTAATAAAAGTAAGAATAGTGTTTTTTTCATGGTTGGATTATATAATATTATACTATATAATCCAAGTAGCGTACCATGTATTATATTTTGAATAACCTGCTTATTGTTAAGTTGTTAGTATCGTTTTGTTTCTTCTAACTGTTCGAAACTGAACAGTTTATTGTTCAGTTTTGACTTTATGAAACTGTTTTTTTAAGGCATTATGAACCGCTTGATGTAAAACAGTAGCGTGTACTTCATCCTCCATAGAGTCAAACGTAGAATGAATTACTGGATTTGCTTGAAGCATCGTGTAAAAGCGCTTGGCTTCGTCAAACATCATTTGATCTTCCGCTTCATTGGGAACGCCAACATAAACGTGTACAGGATTTTTTATTTTTTTCAGCAAACAAGCCGTTGTTTCATTGAGTAGTTGCTCTTCTCCCCACCATAAACTTGGACTTACGATAATGTAATTCGAAAATAAGTTAGGGTGTTTTACCAATAAATAGGAAGACATCAAACCAGCCATCGATTCGCCCACTACAGTTCGCTCATCATTCGTATTATATTGTTGATTGATGTAAGGAATTAACTCTCCCTCTAAAAAGGCAGCATAAGGCTCTGCTCCACCATATTGTTTAAAGTAATCTCTACTAAAGCCTACTTGATCAAGAAAATCAATATTTGGTACGGCAAACGTAAAATCTCTTCTGCGGTTGACGTTTTCGATTCCCACTACAATCGCCTCTGGAAAACGGTTAATCCAAGGTTGAGAATTCACGCGAAATATACCCGCTAAATGAATGAAATCTTCCTCTATACCTCCATCTAAAACGTATACTACAGGGTATTTAACTGTGTCATTCGGTTGATAGTAAGGAGGTAAATAGATGTTAATGGTTCTCGTTTCATTTAGGATGGATGATTCCAAAGTAATGGATTCGCCAAGTGTTATTTTTTGCGTGTCTTTTTGTCCAAATGCTATAAAAGCAACCAAACAAAAAGCAATCGATAGAACTTTTTTTAAAACGGTCATAGGGTATAAGTTAATGCTTCCAAAAGTAAATAAAATGTAAGGGAGAAGGGCAATTTGCTTTGAAAAAAGAACAAGTCCTTTCAAAATATATTCGGTAGGAAGCGAAAGGTTTTTACCTTAAATGATTGCGTGTCATGGGTTCAATTGAAGGAGAAACAAAAAATGTTCTGGTCGGCAAGCCCAGTAAATGCGGGTTATTTAGAAACGTTCTACGGTTTTTTGATTGGTATATTTCGTAATTTTAGCAAACAAAAATAAACGTATAATTCCATGGACTTTATCTATCAAGATCCGTATCCAATTCAAAAAGACGATACGAAGTATAAGAAAATTTCTTCTGATTTTGTAAAAATCGAGAAACTAGGTGATCGCGAAATTTTAGTTGTAGATCCAAAGGCTTTAGAAGTTTTATCTGAAGCAGCGATGACAGATGTTTCCTTTATGTTGAGAACGGCTCACTTAGAAAGTTTGAAAGCCATTTTAGACGACCCAGAAGCAACAGATAACGATCGTTTTGTAGCGTATAATTTATTGCAAAATGCAGTTGTGGCTATTGATGGGCAATTGCCTTCTTGCCAAGATACGGGAACGGCTATCGTGGTAGCAAAAAAAGGAGAAGATGTCTATACGGGATCGAATGATGCTGAAAGTTTGTCCAAAGGAATTTTCAATACCTACCAAAAGAAGAATTTGAGATATTCACAAATTGTTCCAATTAGTATGTTTGAAGAGAAAAATTCAGGATCGAACTTACCGGCTCAAATTGATATTTATGCCACACAAGGTAAAAAATACGAATTTTTATTTTTGGCAAAAGGAGGAGGTTCTGCGAATAAGACCTTCTTATATCAAAAAACAAAATCCCTGTTGAATGATAAGAACTTGACTGAGTTTATCAAAGACAAAATCATGGATTTAGGTACGTCAGCTTGTCCTCCTTATCACTTAGCTTTAGTGATTGGTGGTACATCAGCAGAAGCGAACCTAGCAGCAGTGAAAAAAGCATCAGCAGGTTACTATGATAATCTACCTACTTCAGGAAATATGGGAGGTCAAGCTTTCCGCGATATTGAATGGGAGAAAAAATTACAATTGATTTGTCAAGAATCTCATATTGGAGCCCAATTTGGTGGTAAATATTTTACACATGATGTGCGTGTAATTCGCTTACCTCGTCACGCGGCTTCATGTCCAGTAGGACTAGGAGTTTCTTGTTCAGCAGACCGAAATATCAAAGCAAAAATTACGCCTGAAGGATTGTTCATTGAACAGTTAGAAGAAAATCCAGCTCGTTTATTGCCTGCAGTAGCTCCTCATTTAGAAGATCCTATTGTTATTGATTTGGATAAACCAATGAAAGAGCAATTGGCTGAATTAACCAAACATCCAATCAAAACGCGTTTGATGTTAAACGGAACGGTAATTGTTGCCCGTGATATTGCACACGCAAAGATTCAAGAAATGTTAGATAGTGGTCAAGCCATGCCTGAATATTTCAAAAATCACCCGATTTATTATGCTGGCCCTGCAAAAACCCCAGAAGGTATGCCTTCAGGAAGTTTTGGCCCTACTACAGCAGGACGTATGGATCCCTATGTAGATGCTTTCCAAGCCGTGGGAGGAAGTATGATTATGTTGGCCAAAGGAAACCGCTCACAAGAGGTGACCGACGCTTGTAAAAAACACGGTGGATTTTACTTGGGATCAATCGGTGGACCAGCTGCTATCCTTGCAAAAGAAAATATCTTAAGCGTTGAGGTAGTTGATTTCCCTGAATTGGGAATGGAAGCGGTTCGCAAAATAGTGGTAAAAGATTTCCCTGCCTTTATTATTACCGATGATAAAGGAAACGATTTCTTTCAAAATTTGTAAAATAGACAAGAACTCAATACGATGAAAAAGCTGTCTTACTTCGGTAAGGCAGCTTTTTTTAATGGTATAGAAATTAAAACTCTGTTAATAAATAGATTGGAAACTCATATTCTCAACTTGAATCCGTAATTTAATAGAAACTAAAAAATTAAAAAAGGATGAAAATGTTAGAAAATAAAGTGGCTATCGTAACAGGTGGAGCTTCGGGAATTGGAAAAGCGGTTGTTGAATTATTTGTAAAAGAAGGTGCAAAAGTAGTAATTGCCGATTTGAATGAAGAACTAGGAAGTAAATTAGCTCAAAGTTTAGGTGCAAATACACATTTCGTAAAATCGAATGCTGCTGAGCCTGCAGATAATGAAGCATTAGTTCAGGAAGCCCTTAAAAAGTTTGGAAAATTAGATATCGCAGTGAATAATGCAGGAATAGGTGGGGCAACTGCGCCTACTGGGGAGTATGCAATTGATGAATGGAAAAAAGTAACGTCCATTAATTTAGATGGAGTGTTCTATGGGATGCGTTATCAAATTCCAGCGATGCTGAAAAATGGAGGAGGTAGTATCATCAACATTGCTTCTATCTTAGGACAAGTTGGTTTTGCAGGCTCACCTGCTTATGTAGCAGCTAAACATGGAGTGGTTGGTTTAACGAAAACGGCTGCTTGGGATTATGGTACTAAAAATATTCGCATTAATGCTGTTGGACCAGGATTCATTGAAACTCCCTTGTTAAGCTCAATGGCACCGGAAGTTAAGCATTTCTTAGAATCTCAACATGCGATGCAACGCCTAGGAACATCAGAAGAAGTAGCAGAAATTATTGCTTGGCTAGCTTCTGATAAAGCCTCGTTTGCAACAGGGGGATATTATCCAATTGAAGGCGGATATTTAGCAAAATAAATAGACAGAAAAGGATTTAGAACCACCATCTAAATCCTTTTTTTTATCGCTAAAATTGAAAGGTGAATAATTCAGGTAAAAAAAGTAAATTTGCACCATGCAATTAGAGAAAAAAGACATACGTAGTTTATCTAAAGAACAATTGAGAGATTTTTTTATCGCTCAAGGAGATAAATCATTTAGAGGAAATCAGGTGTACGAGTGGTTATGGAGTAAAGGGGCTCATTCTTTCGAGGATATGAGTAACCTCTCTAAAGCGACCCGTCAAATGTTGGAGGATCATTTTGTGATTAATCACATTCGCGTAGATAATATGCAAATTAGTTCGGATGGAACCATCAAGAATGGAGTGAAATTACACGATGGATTAATTGTGGAATCCGTTTTGATTCCAACAGAAACCCGTACTACAGCTTGCGTTTCTTCTCAAGTAGGTTGCAGTTTGGATTGTGAGTTTTGTGCAACTGCTCGTTTGAAGCGCATGCGAAACCTAAATCCAGATGAGATTTATGATCAGGTTCTAACCATTGATCAACAAAGTCGACAAAATCACGGTCGCCCCCTTTCTAATATTGTATTTATGGGAATGGGAGAGCCACTGATGAACTACAATAACGTACAAGCAGCGATTGATAAAATTACTTCGGAAGAAGGATTGGGAATGTCGCCTAAACGCATCACGGTTTCTACTTCGGGTATTCCGAAGATGATTAAGAAATTAGCAGACGATGAAGTGAAATTCAAGTTAGCAGTTTCCTTGCATTCCGCTATTGAAGAAACCCGCAATCGGATCATGCCGTTTTCTAAGAATTTTCCTTTGACCGAATTACGCGACGCCTTACAATATTGGTATAGCAAAACAAAAAGTCGAATTACGTTTGAATACGTTGTTTGGAAAGGAATCAATGATGATAAAGCCTCGATTGATGCCCTAGTGAAATTTTGCAAACACATGCCAAGTAAAGTGAATTTGATTGAATACAATCCCATTGACGATGGGGAATACCAGCAAGCAGATTCTCAAGCGATTGACAATTACATTAAAGCGCTGGAAAAGAATGATATTACCGTGGTCGTACGAAGAAGTAGAGGGAAAGATATTGATGCCGCTTGCGGTCAATTAGCAAATAAATCCTAAAAAATAAAATAGAATTTGGGAATGTAATCTTTTTTATTCTTTGGATATTCATTTGAATTGTATACTATGACATAAAAAGTCATAAATTTGTTTGTAATGAATATTGTACAGCAAATACAGGAACCAATTAAGGTTGAAATGGAACTTTTTGAAAAGAAGTTCCACAAATCAATGGTAACGAAGGTTGCCTTATTAAATAGAATCACCTACTACATTGTAAACCGTAAAGGAAAGCAAATGCGACCGATGTTTGTCTTTCTTGTAGCAAAAATGGTATACGATGGCGAAGTCAATGAGCGCACCTATCGCGGTGCTTCCGTTATTGAATTAATTCATACGGCAACTTTAGTACACGATGATGTAGTGGATGATAGCAATAAGCGCCGAGGATTCTTCTCTTTAAATGCGCTATGGAAAAATAAAATCGCTGTTCTTGTTGGGGATTACTTACTTTCAAAAGGATTGCTCTTGTCTATAGATAATGGAGATTTCGACTTACTTCGCATTATTTCAGTTGCTGTACGTGAAATGAGTGAAGGAGAACTACTGCAAATAGAAAAAGCACGTCGCTTAGATATTACGGAAGAGATCTATTACGAGATTATCCGCCAAAAAACAGCTACCCTAATTGCCGCTTGTTGTGCCTTAGGTGCGGCTTCTGTTCAACCAGAAAAGACGGATCTCATCGAAAAAATGCGCAAATTTGGTGAGGTAATCGGAATGGCCTTCCAAATCAAAGACGATTTATTTGATTATACCGATGGTCCTATTGGAAAACCAACGGGAATTGATATCAAAGAACAAAAAATGACGTTGCCGTTAATCTATGCGCTCAATACAGCTACAAAAGAAAAACGCAAATGGCTCATTAATTCCGTAAAAAATTACAACGAAGATAAACGCAGAGTCAAAGAAGTCATTGACTACGTCAAAGAAGCAGGGGGATTGACTTATGCCACGGAGAAAATGATTGCTTATCAACAAGAAGCCTTGCTGTTAGTAGAAGATTTTCCTGATTCCCCTTATAAAGAGGCTTTGGTTACGATGGTTAACTACGTAATTGAGCGAAAAAAATAATGGTCAACTCAGAATACCAACCTTTTTGTTTTTAGGCTGTACCTAAGTACTAGGCAAACCCAGAGACAAGATAGGATGAATAAAAAGGTGGGTTGGAATTTTGGAGTTATGGGGAGAATTGGTGTATCTTACCACTTGTATCGCAATGTTGAATAGAAGGAAGGACTACAAGGGACATCTGATTTATCAAAAATTGATACACAAAAAATAACCAAATCAACGATGTATTTCATTTCCGTTGGTTTTCTTTTTAATGAAAACCAACTCATTTTAAATTGTACAGAAAGCCTCCATATATGGAGGCTTTCTTGTTTTAGTTATCTAGCTCAATAAAAAAATAGTTTTTATCCCAACCTTTTCTTTACTTCTTGCGTCTATATAATAGATGAACCAATAAAATATAGATATAATGAAAGGATTAATGTTACTTATTATCAGTTTGATCGATGCCATTGTTTCTTTTGTCACTCAATTTATTGCTTAAAGCAAAGCAAAAGCGTTTTATAAATTTTAAATTTGGCAGCGTTAAATAAAAATGAAATTGATACGATTATACCCCAAAAAAGTAGAGGATTATATTGAAGATTTGCGGCGCGAAAAACGAAGTGCGCAGCAAGAGGTATATCAAATGTTAGCTGCAAAAATGTTAAGTGTTTGCCGACAATATATTGCAGATATACACTATGCAGAAGATGTAATGATCAGTGCCTTTATGAAAGTATTTACGAGCATACACAAGTATGAGAACAAAGGAAGTTTTGAAGGGTGGATTAGGCGTATTATGGTGAATGAATCCATCTCATTTTTACGGACACAAAAGCAGTTTGCGTATTTAGATGAAAGTTCCCACGTTGTACAAGATAGGGACGAAGAATATGAGGGGGATCTTTCTTTAGAGGATATACAAAAGCTAATCGATCAATTACCAGCGGGATGTAAAACGATATTCAATCTCTATGTCGTCGAAGAATACAAACATCAAGAAATAGCAAGTATGCTTCAAATTAGTGAGGGAACATCAAAATCACAACTCGCACAAGCCCGTAAGTTATTACAACAACAATTAGAGCACTTAAAAAATCGAGGGTTATGGAATGGAATAAAGTAGATAAGGATTGGAAAAAACAATTGGATGAGCGAACCATTGCTCCTTCAGCTGCTGCTTGGAATAAATTGTCTCAGCAATTGGATAACCGAGAGAAAAAGAAAAAAAGAGGTGTAATCACAACCTGGATGGGGATTGCCGCTTGTTTGGTTGTGGGTGGACTAATTGGGTTACTTCTCTCGAAAGCAGAACAACCGCTAGACTCTAATACGATTCACCTTCCTACAACCGATTACCAGGTAGTGGTAGACACACAACAAGAAGATGTTGGTGCAAAAGAAGAAGTAAGGTTAGTAGAAACTGGGGGTGGTGAATCTAAAAAAGTAGTAGAAGAAAAAGTGGTACGTAAAGAATTAGTACAGGCCGAAAAGACAATGCCAAGTGGGATAGAATACAAAAGAGAAAGGATAGATACGTTAGTTATTGATGAGATTTGGGTAAAGAAAACACCGCCTAAAGTTGTAGTAGATAGCAATGACTTGCTAGAACAAGTAGAGGGTGAAATTGAAGTAGAGTATAGAGAAACTAAAGTGAATAAGCTTATCAATACAGCGAAAAAAGTAGTAGTTGATATATCAGATAGTAGATATGAAAAATAAAATAAGATATATTCTTGTAAGCGTTATAGTCATGTGGAACTTACAGCAAACAAGAGCACAAGTTATTGTAATGCGCGAAAAGGTGGAAATTGAAGAAGAAAACCGAATCTCAAAACAAACCGATCAGTCGTTAAAGTACTTCGATTACAAAGTAAATCGCATCGCCGTTGATATTCAAAATGCAACAGTACGAGAAAAAGAACGTTTGCGTGTCCGAGTAGATTCAATCAACAATTTGATTGACAGCAACACGCTGACAGAAGCGCAAGGACAAGTATGGAAGGCACAATATGCACAAGAAGCGTCTCAACGCATTGAAAAAGAAGTGGTACGCATGCAAGATAGCTTGACAATGACCGTGCAAAATCGCGTGGATTACGCAATGAAGAGTGGAGAATACCTCAAGATAATCGATACAACAGCGAGATCTTTTACTTTAATGATTGGTAAACCAACCAAGAGCGCTCGAGATAAGATGAATGAAAAGTATTGGAGTGAAAAACGCACAACATTTCGCATGTCTTTAGTGTATGGAATGAGCAATCTCGCAACAAAAGGGGCATTTGCTAATTCGGATATACGTTACATACCTTCTAATTTCTTTCAGGCGGGGTTTTATTTAAAAACGAGACTGTCAAAGAATAGCAGCTTACTGTATTTACGCTATGGTGTTATTTCTGAATTTAATAATTTGAAACCTTCGAATCATCGCTATTTTACAGTGCAAGATGGGGAAACGATTTTAATCGATCACGAGAAAAATTTACGCAAATCGAGATTAGCCATTGCCAGTCTTCAGATTCCAGTGTTTTTAGAATTTGATTTGACAAAACCAAAAGTTGATCAAAAAACAGGGAAGAAATATTTTAGAAGTGAGTATTCTTGGCGTGGAGGAATTGGTGGATATGTCAATATTAGAGCAAGAGATTCCAGAGGACATCAAGTGTATCGCTATCGAGAAGATGGAGTGAAGTATCGCGTGGATGAAAAGGGTGACTTAGGGATTAACAAAGTGAGATATGGAGTAGCCGCTTATCTCGGTTATGGCTCCGTTGCCCTACAATTTCAATACGAAGTGACACCTTTATTTAAAAATAATAGCATCAACCAAAATATGTGGTCGTTTGGCATACGAACAGATATTTAAAATCAGCAATAACGATGAATAAGTTCATTCAAATTCAAATAATTGTTCTTTTTTTTCTAATGGGAAATATTGAACATATGGATGCACAATCCAAAGTATTGAAAGGAACCGTAATGGATAGTCAGTCCAAAATGGGAATTGAAGGTGTTTTGATTAGCACCTCGGATAGAAATAGCTTTACCTTGACTAATAGCGAAGGTGATTTCGAATTCACTGTACCAGAACAAGTCGAGTCGATATGGTTCAATGAGGTAAACTATCAAGGTAAAGAAGTGAGTACTCAAGCAGCCATGTTGATTGAACTTGAACTAGTTACTAAAGGATTAGAGGAAATTGTAGTGTACACCAAACCCATTCATGCCGTGTTTGGTGATGCTCTACAAAAGGCCATGGGTGCTGTGAATAAAGGAGATTTATACAAAACCTATGTAAGGGAGTTTAATTTGGTGAATGGAAATTGGAGTAATGTAGCAGACGGACTCGTCGATTTCTATATTGTAAAACCAAATAAGAGACCTTATACTGTAGTAAACCAAAATCGAGTATTAACTTCGGCTAGTGATATAAGCGAGACAGATGATTTTGAGGAAATGCTCGGTGTTATTGGAGGCGATGTTCGCGATGCCTTGACAAATACAGGAAGTATTAAAACCCTGCAATCGATTCTAAAAAAAGAGAAAGACTACAACTATGTCGTTAGGAAACAAGCCGGAATACAACAAGAAGAAAATCTTGTCATCGAATTTAGTCCCAAAGAAAACGTAAAGGGGTGGCAATACTATGAAGGTTATGTCGTATTCACGGTTGATCAACAGCAACTATTAGCTTATAATTATACCCTTTCTAAACGCTATATAGAAAATCAAAGAGCACTTCCCGTGATTTTAATGAAAATCTACTTTAATGATATAACGCATCATGCCCTGTACAAAGAAAGCGAAGGAGTATCTCAATTAACTTATCTTTTTACTCGTCTCGACTGTGATATGAGAAGTAAAGTATTAGGCAATAATCGAATGGTTATCTTACAGGACGTTGTCGTGGATCAAGTAGTGAAGAATGTGACAATACCTGAAAACAAAATAAATAAAGGTCAGGTACTCTTTGATAAGAAAAACAAGTATCAAACGGAGTTCTGGAAAAACCGCAACATCAGACTATTGTCTAGTAGAGAAGAAGCAGTGCTCAAAAAAATGGAAGAAACAAATCAATCATACTAATCATTTACCAATAGAAAAGAAGTTGTTTTACTGTAAAGCAACTTCTTTTTTTATCTTTGTGGAACAAATGTAACTTATGATTTCCAAAGCAACCATTGATACCGTTTTTGATACCGCTCGAGTTGAGGAGGTAATTGGCGATTTCGTCAACCTAAAAAAAGCGGGAGCAAACTATAGAGGATTGAGTCCTTTCGTCAATGAAAAGACCCCGTCTTTTATGGTTTCACCAGTCAAGCAAATTTGGAAAGACTTTAGCTCTGGAAAAGGAGGGAATGCCATTGCGTTTTTGATGGAACACGAGCATTTTTCCTATCCTGAAGCCATTCGCTACTTGGCGAGAAAATACGGCATTGAAATAGAAGAAACCGAACAAACCGATGCGGAAAAAGAACAGCTCAATGAAAAAGAAAGCATGTTTATTGTGTCGGAATTTGCCAAGAATTACTTCGAAGACATCCTGATGAATTCAGAAGAAGGAAGGGCAATAGGACTTTCTTATTTTAAAGAGAGAGGTTTTACATCTGATACTATTAAAGCTTTTGGCTTAGGATATTCACCTGATAAATGGGATGCTTTTACAGAAGAGGCGCTTAAGAAAGGTTATTCTTTAGACTATTTGGAGAAAACGGGATTAACGATTGTCAAAGACGACAAGCGATTTGACCGTTTTAAAGGACGTGTGATGTTTCCCATACAAAGTATGTCGGGCCGAGTCTTGGGATTTGGAGGACGTATTCTCACCAATGATAAAAAAGCAGCCAAATACCTCAATTCACCCGAAAGTGATATTTACCACAAGAGTAAAGTGCTCTACGGAATCTCACATGCCAAGCAAGAGATAGCTAAAAAAGACAATTGTTATTTGGTAGAAGGGTATACCGATGTTATCCAAATGCATCAAACGGGAGTAAAAAACGTTGTTGCCTCTTCGGGTACTGCTTTAACTCCGGATCAAATTCGATTAATTAGTCGTTTGACGCAAAATATAACCATGCTTTTTGATGGAGATGCGGCTGGAATCAGAGCGTCTTTTCGCGGGGTCGATTTAATTTTAGAAGCCGGAATGAATGTGCGGATCTGTTCTCTACCTGATGGAGAAGATCCTGATAGCTTTGCTCGTAAGCATACGTTAGAAGAGTTAGAGGCTTACTTTGAGACCAAGTCTACCGATTTTATCCGCTTTAAAGCAAATGCTCTAATGGAAGATGCCAAAGGGGATCCCATTAAGAAAGCCGAGATAATTCGCGATATGGTGACGAGTATTTCTAAAATACCCGATCCAATTAAGCGCGAAATTTATATTCAAGAATGCTCCCGCATTATGGATATATCTGAAGAGGTGATTTTCAGCTCTTTGGCCCAAATCAGCAAAAAAGAATTGGCTGACGCCAATAAGAAGTTTACGCAAGAACGTAAACAAATGGAAGTGGTGCATGCGGAAAAACAACAAGAAACAGTTGCCGTTGATGCCCTATATTTGTTAGAACAGCGAATTATCGAAATTTTGTTGCTTTACGGAAATGAAGAAGAACAATTTGTTGAGTTGGTTTTTGAAACGAATGACGACGACGAAATTGTTGAAGTTGAACACAAAATTACACAAAAAGTCTACGAGAGAATCTACTTGAGCTTACAAGAGGATGAAGTTCAATTGACCAATTCCATCTTTAAGCGATTGTATAATGATGTAATGGGGTATTATCACAGCAGTGCTACCGAATGGAGTTTGGAAGACTATCTAAAGAGACTCGATGGTGATTTGTCTGGTATGGTCACTAGTATTCTTATGGAAGAAGAAAAAGAAAATCTGCACAATTGGGAAAGTCAAAATATTTTTGTCAAACAAAAGAAAGACGGAATCGCTCAATATACAACAGAAACCATCTTGACCCTGCGCATGCATTTGGTGAATACCATCATTGAAAAGTATAAAAATAAACTTCCAGGGGTTGAACAAGATCGGGCTTTTGAAATACTCGGAATAATTATGGATTATTCCTCCTTAATGAATACCTTTTCTAAACGATTAGGACAAGTGACTACTCGATTTCGATTATAACACCAGAACCTCATGATAACATGGGGTTTTTTTGGGCTATTTTTTAGGATAAATGAACCGCTTGGGGTAAAAAAATAAAGAACGCATTCGAGATTTTTATTTGATTTGTGATAGAAATACATCTCATTTTCATTTTTACCTGAAAAATAAGTTTTTGTGTTTTTTAAAAAGTATGATATATAATTAAGATATGAATGCTATTTTTTTATATATTTGTTTAGTTGTTTTTATGTTTTTTAAGAATTAAGATCAGATGATTAGTAGAATTGAGATTGTTGTTGCATATTTTTCGATTTGTTAAAGAGAGCTCAACTCTTTTATTGTGATTTTATTAATAAAGAGTTTGTTATCTCAATAATATAAGAAAATAAAATAAATTAATCGCTGTGTTTTTGTCATATCGTGATTTTTTTTCTAGCACTAATTTTGAAGTGTAAAATAAACAGAAACCCTATTGGGCATAACCCAATGTTTTATATAGAACAAAAAAATTTTAGTATATGAAAGATACAAGAAGAGAACACGACTTTTTAGGTGAATTGGACATCCCTAATGACAAATACTACGGAATTCAAACCTTCCGAGCAGTTGAAAATTTTAATATCACAGGTCTTACCTTAACCAATGAAAAAGGATTAATCAAAGCTTTAGGAGAAGTTAAAAAAGCTGCTGCACTTGCAAATAAAGATTGTGGAGTATTGGAAGCGAAAATTGCGGATGCTATTTGTTTTGCTTGCGATCAAGTGATTGCAGGAAAATACAACGATCAATTCGTAAGTGATTTAATTCAAGGAGGTGCGGGTACTTCAGTGAATATGAATGCGAATGAAGTGATTGCTAATATTGCTTTAGAGCACTTAGGACATAAAAAAGGAGAATATCAATTCGTACACCCGAACAACCATGTCAACTGTTCTCAATCAACTAATGATGCCTACCCAACGGCATTTCGATTGGCGTTGTATTATAAACTAGACGGATTCTGTCAAATCATTGCAAACCTAGAAAAAGCATTCGCAACTAAAGGTGAGCAGTTTAAGAATGTACTTAAAATGGGACGTACGCAATTACAAGATGCGGTTCCGATGACTTTGGGACAAGAGTTTCATGCCTTTTCAACAACCGTTGGTGAAGACTTATTGCGTTTGCGTGAAGCACAACGCTTAATCTTAGAAGTAAATATGGGAGCTACGGCAATTGGAACTAAAGTTAATGCGCCTGAAGCTTATCCTGAATTATGTGTTTCTTATTTAGCAAAAGAAACAGGACTTCCTTTGGTGTTGTCGCCTGATTTAATTGAAGCTACTAGTGATACTGGAGCGTATGTACAAATTATGAGTACCATCAAACGCGCGGCTATCAAAATTTCAAAAATATGTAATGATTTGCGTTTATTGAGCTCTGGTCCTCGTACAGGATTTAACGAAATTAATCTACCTGCTCGTCAACCAGGATCTTCTATTATGCCTGGAAAAGTAAATCCTGTTATTCCGGAAGTAGTAAATCAAACGTGTTTCTACGTAATCGGACAAGATTTAACCGTTACCATGGCTGCTGAAGCAGGACAGTTACAGTTGAATGTTATGGAACCCGTGATTGGATTTGCCTTATTTACTTCTCTTGAATATTTAGGCAATAGCGTAACTACTTTAATTGATAAATGTATTGTGGGAATTACGGCTAACGAAGCTCATTGTGCAGACTTAGTTATGAATAGTATCGGAATCGTAACCCAATTAAATCCAATTTTAGGATATGAAATTTGTGCAAGTGTTGCAGGAGAAGCTCTGCTATCAGGAAAAAGTGTACATCAAATCGTTGTTGAAGAAAGAAAATTAATTACACAGGCCAAATGGGATGAAGTATACTCGTTAGAAAACTTAATCCACCCAAAATTAATCGTATCCTAAACTAAAATATACCTAATATGAGAAAGATAATCAACGTATTGTTCGTGCTGTTACTCGTATTTCAAGTACAAGCACAAAACAAAAAAAATAGCCAAAATGCAAAGGAATTACCACGTGTAATTATCTTAGCCACTGGTGGGACTATTGCTGGAGCAGGTGAATCATCAACAAAAGCAGCGTATACTGCAGGTAAAGTACCTATTGACGATTTATTAAATGCCGTTCCGCAAATGCACGATATTGCTAAGATTAAAGGAGAGCAGATTGCTCAAATCGGAAGTCAAGACATGAACGTAGAGACGTGGTTGAAATTGAGTAATCGAATCAACGAAATCTTTGAGAAAAATGAAGCAGATGGTGTGGTAGTAACCCACGGTACTGATACACAAGAAGAAACAGCTTATTTCTTAGAACTGACGGTGAAATCTGCGAAACCTGTAGTTTTAGTTGGGGCAATGCGCCCTTCAACAGCCATGAGTCAAGATGGAAATAGAAATTTATTAGATGCTGTTATGGTTGCCGCTTCTCCTAATAGTAAAGAAGTAGGTGTTGTTACGGCGATGAATGAAGAAGTATATGCCGCTAGAGATGTTACCAAAACAGTAACAACGAGTATTGCAACTTTTAAATCGAGAAATTTTGGACCTATTGGTCTAATCTACGACGGAAAAGTTAATTATTATTATAAAACACTGCGTTCACCAGAACAAAAGTTTGATGTCAAAGGACTGAAGACATTACCTCAAGTTGAAATCGTATATGGATATGCTGATGCTAGTCCAAAAGCAGTAAACGCAGCAATTGAAGAGGGAGTGAAAGGTATTGTTTATGCCGGAATGGGGAATGGTAACTTCAATGCACCTGTAGGCGATGCATTAGAAAAAGCAGCTAAAAATGGAATTGCAGTTTGTCGATCGGCTCGTGCAGGTTCTGGAAGAGTAACACTTTTTAATGAAGTAGATGATCAAGCGCTTGGATTTGTTGTTGCAGATGACCTAAATCCACAAAAAGCACGCGTTTTGTTGATGCTAGCGTTGACTAGAACGAGTAACCAAAAAGAATTACAAAATATTTTCTTTGCATACTAAATCCCGTCGAGTACATCAAAGGGAAAAATAATAAAGGGGGGAGCGTATGGAACACAAGTTGTTGTTCGCTCCCTTTTTTGTACCTATTGATGAACGAGATGCCTTTAAATCGAACGCTATGTTATTGATTCAGTTCGCAATATTAATTGCTATGATATTAATCGGTTCCCAAATGAAGGGAATTGGATTAGGTGTGATGGGTATGGTAGGGCTACTCATCTTTGTTTTTGTCTTTCAGATGAAACCAGGTGACCCTCCTATTGATGTGATGTTGGTGATTATGGCTATTGTCTCTACTGCAGCTACTTTACAAGCTTGTGGTGGATTGGATTATCTCGTGCGATTAGCAGAACGAGTGATTCGCAGTAATCCATCCAATATTGTATTTATTGCGCCATTTACGGTGTACTTTTTCTGCCTTTTTGCAGGAACAGCACACTTGCTATATTCTTTGTTGCCTATTATTGCTGAGGTGGCTACGAAAAAGAGAATACGACCAGAACGCCCCTTGAGCGTTTCTGTCATCGCTTCCCATCTAGCGATTACGGGAAGTCCGATGAGTGCAGCAACTGCTGCCTTTGCAGGTGCGAGTATTCTCGCGTATCCTGGCGCTTTAATTGACATCATGAAAATCTGTATCCCCGCTTGTTTGATCGGAATATTCATTACATGCTTGGTGGTATTGAAAAAAGGAAAAGAACTAAATGAAGATCCTATTTTCTTGGAAAAAATGAAAGATCCTGAATTTGCTAAAAGCTTAGATGCAGATGAAGATGCAAGCGGAAATCAAAAACCCTTGAAAAAAGGAGCAAAGATCTCTGTTGTTATTTTTGCTATTGCCGTTTTGTTAATTGTTATTGCAGGTGCATTTCCTCAGCTATTACCTCAATTTGAACCTGGAGCCGCTAGCTTAGTTGTAAAAGCTAATGGTGAACTGCAAATGGTAAGTGTGATTAGCATGATTACATTAACCGCTTCTGCTTTAATGATGCTCATTACAAAAACAAGTGCTGTAAGCGTGACTAAAGTAAGTTTGTTCTCTTCTATGGCAACAGCGGTGGTCTCTGTTTTTGGAGTAGTTTGGATGAGTGCAACCTTTATGTCTCATAACGAAGTAGTAATTAAAGGTTTTTTAAGTGATATTGTTACACTGTATCCTTGGACATTTGCCATCGCAGTATTCATTCTCGGAGCTTTAATGTTTAGCCAGGCAGCAACAACAAAAACAATGATGCCACTCGGAATGGCTTTGGGGGTTTCTAATCCCGCATTAATTGCCATTTTTCCTGCCGTAAATGCAGATTTCGTTTTACCAGGCTATCCAACTTTATTGGCTGCAATCAACTTCGATAGAACCGGAAGTACCAAAATTGGAAAATTTGTAGTGAACCACAGTTTTATGATCCCTGGATTGGTAGCTATTATCGTCGCTATCGCCGCGGGCTTCTTGCTCGGATCCTTTTTATTGTAGTGTACACTCACCTTAATATATAAGCTATGAAAAAAATCTTATTATTACTCGCGTTATCTATGCAAATTGGAATGTTTGCACAAGAAACACAAACTAGTACAGATACTATTTCGAAACCCTTATTACCTGTAGAGAAAATCGACTTGTTAAAAAACGTAGATATGATTTTTAATATGCGTTTTGCAAATGATAATTTTTTCCACGAGGGTAAGTTTCAAGAATCAGAATTTAGCAACAATCAATTCCGATTAGAAATTAAAGGTAAAATACACGAAAAAGTGTATTTCAGATTTAGAGATCGCTATACTAAAAGTACAGATCCAGGAAGTAGAGATAATATTAGCAGATCTACGGATATGGCATTTATTGGTGTGACTCTATCGCCAAAGACCCAATTGAATCTCGGGAAAATGAGCGCTGACTGGGGAGGATTTGAGTTCGATTTAAACCCAATCGATATCTTAGAGTACAATGACATCTTAGAATATGCAGATAACTTCTTGACAGGTGTTGGACTTACACATCAAGTTTCAAAGAATCACTCCTTGGGATTCCAAGTCTTAAACTCGCGTGTTTCTAATTTTGAAGACGTATATAAAGGACAAATGCCAGAAGGAATCGAAAAAGCAAAAGCTCCCATGGCTTTTGTAACCAATTGGAGAGGTAGTTTCTTTGATGGAAAATTTGAAACCATCTATAGTTATAGCTATTTTCAAGAAGCAAAGAATAGAGGAATGAACTATTATTCTTTGGGAAATAAATATGAGAATGGAAGATTTAAAATGATGTATGACTTTAAATACAGCAACGAAGGTTTAGATCGAAAAGGAATAGTGACGGGAATGCTCTCTGGAGAAGATGTTGTAGCACAACAAAATGTTTCGTATTTAGAAAATTGGATTAAAGCAGAATATTTAGTTGCGCCCAAAGTAAATGTAACCCTGACTTTGATGAACAACAATGCCTATGCTAAAGATCTTGTGTCTGAAAATAGTGGAGTAAGTCATATTCGTTCGAGTTATGGTTTTATCCCAACGGTAGAGTACTTACCTTTTAAAAATATGAATATCCGCTTCTACGCTTCTTATGTAGGTAGATATTACAACTATTCTAGTTATGCAAAAGAACATTTAGGTCAAGAAAATTACAATACAGGTCGATTGAGTGTCGGATTTATTGCACCGTTATTGATTTTTTAATTACTATAATTTTTGTTGATGAAGAAAGCTACCTTGGGGTGGCTTTCTTTTTTTATAGTATATGATGTTTTAGATGGGAAGTTTCATATCTCACTTTCGGTTGTGAAAGATTTATCTTTCGACCTTTTTTATTTTTTGGAGTATAAAATAAGATATTACTTTTTTACCTGATGGGAACTACGGTAAATAGGAGATGGTATTCGATGACTACATTGTGCCTTATATATAAGGAGTTTTTTTTCTCCTTATATATAGGAGAGATAAACCCCTCCTTTTCCTTTATTTTTACAGCAGCCTTCTTTTTTCTGATTAAAAACAAAGGGTTTCTCTTTAGGTTCTTTTTAGGTGCCTGTTCATTTAGCTCGAGAGTTCTTCGACTTTCCTTGGAGTATCCTAGGAAAAAGGGTGTTTTTGTCGAGGGAATGTCCAAGGAAAGTCCACTGAAAGTCGATTTTAGTCAAAGTACCCTTAAACTAAACTTCAACTGAACCCTATATAAAGTAGAACACGAACACCTTTTTTTTAGCTATTCAGCGAGTTGTAACCCGATTTTAGCATTATTTTTCTTTTCTCCTCTATATAGGTATGGGAGCTAAAAAAAGCTAAATGTTTGAAAATGAATACAAAACCAAAATCCCTTGAAAAGTGCTCAAAAAAGAGATAAAGCATCGTTTTGGTTCAAAATAACTAAATGAGACTGTGTAGACGTAAAAACTCAGCAAAAAAGCAAAAAAACTTCAAGGTGTAAAAGGTAGCATAATAGCAAGTTGCGAATAAAGGTGTAAAATCATTGCAAAAAAAGCAATAAATAATTTGGAAGTGGCAAAAAAGGTGCTACTTTTGCATCCGCATTAAACAAGCAGACGTTCATAGAAAAGCAGAGGAAAAGACGACAGATTGGTTCAGAAATATTTTTCAAAAATAAATTTGGATTAATGAAATAAAGAGTCTTATCTTTGCAGTCCGCTTCAGTAAATACTGAGGATTGGCAAAAAGGGAAGAAAAATTTTTTCTCAAAAAGTTTTGCTAGTTCAAATAAAGTTTTTACTTTTGCACTCGCTTTAGTAACCGACTGGTTGACGAGGGATACAGAAAAAAATCAAATTTTTTTGTCAAATCGAAAAAGTTTTTTACTTTTGCACTCGCTTCGAAAATCAAGTAGTAGCGAGATTGAAACACGATCATAGACATATTGGACAACAGCATACAAAATAAAGAGAGTAAGGTGATTTTAGGATCACGAATAAACTAGCTAACTTTTTACAATATTAAAAATATACGATGAAGAGTTTGATCCTGGCTCAGGATGAACGCTAGCGGCAGGCCTAACACATGCAAGTCGAGGGGTATAGAGAGCTTGCTTTCTAGAGACCGGCGGATGGGTGAGTAACGCGTATGCAACCTACCTTTCACAGAGGAATAGCCCGGAGAAATTCGGATTAATGCTTCATGGTTTAATTGGATGGCATCATTTGATTAATAAAGATTTATCGGTGAAAGATGGGCATGCGTATCATTAGCTAGTTGGTGTGGTAACGGCATACCAAGGCGACGATGATTAGGGGTCCTGAGAGGGAGATCCCCCACACTGGTACTGAGACACGGACCAGACTCCTACGGGAGGCAGCAGTGAGGAATATTGGTCAATGGAGGCAACTCTGAACCAGCCATGCCGCGTGCAGGATGACGGTCCTATGGATTGTAAACTGCTTTTGTACGGGAAGAAATGTATCTACGTGTAGATATTTGACGGTACCGTAAGAATAAGGATCGGCTAACTCCGTGCCAGCAGCCGCGGTAATACGGAGGATCCGAGCGTTATCCGGAATTATTGGGTTTAAAGGGTTCGTAGGCGGTTTAGTAAGTCAGTGGTGAAATCTTACAGCTTAACTGTAAAATTGCCGTTGATACTGCTAGACTTGAATAGTATGGAAGTAATTAGAATATGTAGTGTAGCGGTGAAATGCTTAGATATTACATGGAATACCAATTGCGAAGGCAGATTACTACATACTTATTGACGCTGATGAACGAAAGCGTGGGTAGCGAACAGGATTAGATACCCTGGTAGTCCACGCCGTAAACGATGGATACTAGCTGTTCGGTTTTCGGACTGAGTGGCTAAGCGAAAGTGATAAGTATCCCACCTGGGGAGTACGTTCGCAAGAATGAAACTCAAAGGAATTGACGGGGGCCCGCACAAGCGGTGGAGCATGTGGTTTAATTCGATGATACGCGAGGAACCTTACCAGGGCTTAAATGTAGATTGACAGGTTTAGAGATAGACTTTCCTTCGGGCAATTTACAAGGTGCTGCATGGTTGTCGTCAGCTCGTGCCGTGAGGTGTCAGGTTAAGTCCTATAACGAGCGCAACCCCTATTGTTAGTTGCCAGCGGGTCATGCCGGGAACTCTAACAAGACTGCCGGTGCAAACCGCGAGGAAGGTGGGGATGACGTCAAATCATCACGGCCCTTACGTCCTGGGCTACACACGTGCTACAATGGCCAGTACAGAAAGCAGCTACCAGGCAACTGGATGCGAATCTCAAAAACTGGTCTCAGTTCGGATTGGAGTCTGCAACTCGACTCCATGAAGCTGGAATCGCTAGTAATCGGATATCAGCCATGATCCGGTGAATACGTTCCCGGGCCTTGTACACACCGCCCGTCAAGCCATGGAAGCCGGGGGTACCTGAAGTCGGTCGCCGCAAGGAGCTGCCTAGGGTAAAACTGGTAACTAGGGCTAAGTCGTAACAAGGTAGCCGTACCGGAAGGTGCGGCTGGAACACCTCCTTTCTAGAGAAAAAAAGAGGTTGGTTTATTTACTCTCGCTGTTTGTTCAAATATAAAATAAGTAATATACAGAGTCTCGTAGCTCAGCTGGTTAGAGTACTACACTGATAATGTAGGGGTCGGCAGTTCGAGTCTGCCCGGGACTACTAAGTATTACAAAGGAAATTCTAGGGGTTAGTTAAACCGTTGAAAGTTACTGTTAACCGTAAACTGTTAGCTGTTGACCTAAAAACGGGGGATTAGCTCAGCTGGCTAGAGCGCCTGCCTTGCACGCAGGAGGTCATCGGTTCGACTCCGATATTCTCCACCAGGACTACGGTCCAAAACGATCATTGACATATTGTAACGACAAATACAGTTAGATAGTAATTTAATATTATTGTTTAATAAAAATTTTATAGAAAGTACGATTCGAAAGAATTGTAAGCACATAAGCAAAATAAGGGCGTATGGGGAATGCCTAGGCTCTCAGAGGCGAGGAAGGACGTGATAAGCTGCGAAAAGCTACGGGGATTGGCACACACGAGTTGATCCGTAGATATCCGAATGGGGCAACCCACTATGTTGAAGACATAGTATCCGAATAGGAGGCGAACCTGCTGAACTGAAACATCTAAGTAGGCAGAGGAGAAGAAAACAAAAGTGATTCCGCTAGTAGTGGCGAGCGAACGCGGAATAGCCCAAACCAATGTTGTTACGGCAATATTGGGGTTGTAGGACCACGACATTTCTTGCGGATTGAATTAGAATTACCTGGAAAGGTAAACCGAAGAGGGTGATAGTCCCGTATAAGTAAGAGAAGATAAGGATAGTGGTATCCTGAGTAGGTCGGGGCACGTGAAACCCTGATTGAAACTGGCGGGACCATCCGCTAAGGCTAAATACTCCTGAGAGACCGATAGTGAACCAGTACCGTGAGGGAAAGGTGAAAAGAACCGTGAATAACGGAGTGAAATAGATCCTGAAACCATACGCCTACAAGCGGTCGGAGCCCCTTTGTGGGGTGACGGCGTGCCTTTTGCATAATGAGCCTACGAGTTACCGTTGCTGGCAAGGATAAGTGATTAAGTCATGGATCCGTAGCGAAAGCGAGTCTTAATAGGGCGCTTTAGTCAGTAGTGGTAGACGCGAAACCGTGTGATCTACCCATGGGCAGGTTGAAGTTTAGGTAACACTAAATGGAGGACCGAACCGTTTAACGCTGAAAAGTTTTCGGATGACCTGTGGGTAGGGGTGAAAGGCCAATCAAACTCGGAAATAGCTCGTACTCCCCGAAATGCATTTAGGTGCAGCGATGATCATAGTTACTTAGAGGTAGAGCTACTGATTGGATGCGGGGGCTTCACCGCCTACCAATTCCTGACAAACTCCGAATGCTAATTAATGATAATCATCAGTGAGGGCATGGGTGCTAAGGTCCATGTCCGAGAGGGAAAGAACCCAGACCATCAGCTAAGGTCCCCAAATGTATACTAAGTTGAAAAAACGCGGTTTGATTGCCCAGACAGCTAGGATGTTGGCTTGGAAGCAGCCATTCATTTAAAGAGTGCGTAACAGCTCACTAGTCGAGCGATCGAGCATGGATAATAATCGGGCATAAGTATACTACCGAAGCTATGGATTTACGTTTTAAACGTGAGTGGTAGGGGAGCATTCTATCGACGTAGAAGCCGTACTGTGAGGTATGGTGGAGTTTATAGAAAAGAAAATGTAGGCATAAGTAACGATAAGGGGTGCGAGAAACACCCCCGCCGTAAGACTAAGGTTTCCTGAGCTATGCTAATCAGCTTAGGGTTAGTCGGGACCTAAGGCACACCCGAAGGGGGACGTCGATGGCCAACGGGTTAATATTCCCGTACTACTAATAATTGTGATGGAGTGACACAGTGATGAAAGCACCGCGAACTGACGGAATAGTTCGTTGAAGCACGTACCTATATCAGCTATAGTAAAATGCGTAGTTGATGGAGAAATGCGATAGTACTCAGCGTTTTCGAACAACGAGATAGTGTGCCTAAGGGCTGTCAAGAAAAGCTTCTAAACTTAGATTATTAGTACCCGTACCGTAAACCGACACAGGTAGTCGAGGAGAGTATCCTAAGGCGCTCGAGAGATTCATGGCTAAGGAACTAGGCAAAATAGACCTGTAACTTCGGGAGAAAGGTCGCCAGCGCAAGCTGGCCGCAGTGAAAAGGTCCAGGCGACTGTTTATCAAAAACACAGGGCTCTGCAAAATCGTAAGATGAGGTATAGGGCCTGACACCTGCCCGGTGCTGGAAGGTTAAGAGGAGATGTTATTCGCAAGAAGAAGCATTGAATTGAAGCCCCAGTAAACGGCGGCCGTAACTATAACGGTCCTAAGGTAGCGAAATTCCTTGTCGGGTAAGTTCCGACCTGCACGAATGGTGTAACGATCTGGACACTGTCTCAGCCATGAGCTCGGTGAAATTGTAGTATCGGTGAAGATGCCGATTACCCGCAGTGGGACGAAAAGACCCTGTGCACCTTTACTATAGCTTAGTATTGTTCTTGGATAAGTGATGTGTAGGATAGGTGGGAGACTTCGATCCTGCGTCGCCAGGCGTAGGTTAGTCATTGTTGAAATACCACCCTTTGCTTATTTGAGATCTAACTCTGCATTGCAGAGGACATTGCTTGGTGGGTAGTTTGACTGGGGTGGTCGCCTCCAAAAGAGTAACGGAGGCTTCTAAAGGTTCCCTCAGCACGCTTGGTAACCGTGCGTAGAGTGCAATGGCATAAGGGAGCTTGACTGGGAGACTAACAAGTCGATCAGGTACGAAAGTAGAGCATAGTGATCCGGTGGTTCCGCATGGAAGGGCCATCGCTCAAAGGATAAAAGGTACGCCGGGGATAACAGGCTGATCTCCCCCAAGAGCTCATATCGACGGGGGGGTTTGGCACCTCGATGTCGGCTCGTCACATCCTGGGGCTGGAGAAGGTCCCAAGGGTTGGGCTGTTCGCCCATTAAAGTGGCACGCGAGCTGGGTTCAGAACGTCGTGAGACAGTTCGGTCTCTATCTACTGTGGGCGTTAGAAATTTGAGTGGATCTGATTCTAGTACGAGAGGACCGAATTGGACCAACCTCTAGTGCATCTGTTGTCTCGCCAGGGGCATCGCAGAGTAGCTACGTTGGGCAGGGATAAGCGCTGAAAGCATATAAGTGCGAAACCCACCACAAGATGAGATTTCTTTAAAGGGCCGTTGAAGATGACAACGTTGATAGGCTATAGATGTAAAGGCAGTAATGTCATAGTCGAGTAGTACTAATAGCCCGTAAGCTTATGTGTATCTCCCTCTACCTTGTGTAGAGGGAGGGCAACTTTCTAAAAAAAGTAAGTATTTGTTACGTTATAATATACAATATTAGTTATAGGATCCTATATGGGAATTTATAACAACCGCTTTAGGGTGGTTATTGCGGCGGGGCTCACCTCTTTCCATTTCGAACAGAGAAGTTAAGCCCGCTAGCGCAGATGGTACTGCCTCACGGTGGGAGAGTATGTCGTCGCCCTTCTTTTAAAAAGCCTGATTACGTTAGTAGTCAGGCTTTTTTGTTTTATGCTTTTTTGGGGGTTGATTGTTGTGGGTTGATTGTTGTGGGTTGGGAGTTGATTGTTGTGAAGATGGTCGATTAAAAACGGTTCTCCTTATTTAAGAGATGTTCAAACAACCAACGACAAGCGACAAGCGACAAACCCCTCATCCTCTCACCTTATTTAGGAATATTCAAACAACCAACGACAAACACCAAACAACTCATCCTCTCACCTTATTTAAAAGGAAAGTCTCTCTTATTTAGAAATGTTCAAACAACCAACGACAAACGACAAACCCCTCTCATCCTCTCACCTTATTTAAAAGGAAAGTCTCTCTTATTTAGAGAATATTCAAACAACCAACGACAAACGACAAACCCCTCTCATCCTCTCACCTTATTTAAAAGGAAAGTCTCTCTTATTTAGGAAAGTTCAAACAACCAACGACAAACACCATATAACTCACCTTCTCACCACCTCACCCTCTCACCTTATTTAAAAGGAAAGTTTCTCTTATTTAGGAAAGTTCAAACAACCAACGACAAACGACAACCATCAATCAACAAACAATAAAAAAACGGCGTTTAAATGAGTTTAAACGCCGTTTTTTTATTTAAGGTTACCAAGGTGACTTTCTTTTGTTTCTACGAATACAGGGTCAGATGGATGTAATTTAGGTACGAGTGCATGATAGGTTACATATTTTGCTCTACCTCCTCTGTTTTGAAGAAATTCGACAAATAAAATATATTCATTGTATCGATTCTTCTTATACATGTATTTGATGTCTTCGGTGTTGGATTGTACCCAGTATTGACCGATAATAAGATCAAAGTATCTAAAATCAACTGAAGTATTACAACCTTGAACCAGGTTTCTGTAATCTCGTGCATTGGTAATAATAGTGAACTCATTTCCGTTAAGCGTTGGGACGTATAAGTTATCCTTTGTGTTGTAACATCCATAAAGCTCTAACCCTTCCGTTTTAATGAAGACGTCTCGATCATAATAGTCGTCATTTATAGAACAACCCGCAAATAGGAGCGTTGTACTTAGTAGTAAACAGTATCTTTTTAACATAGCTAGTTATTTTAAATGGTTGGGAATGATACAAACGGGTATCGGTTGTATTTTATGTTGATTGATTCGGTTTAAGCGAGTATATATCGCAAATACTTCTTTTGCTCTACCTTGGAAATCTTCTATTTTTTTTCCTTGTGCTACAGCTAGCATAGCCTGTTCGAGTTCATCGTAATTGGCTCCTAGTTGATCTTCATCAGATCGGTCATCACCAAATAAACCATCTGTGGGTTTCGCTTGAATAATACTTTGAGGAACTTTTACATATTCGCCAACTAAGCGTACTTGGGATTTTAGCAAATCAGCAATGGGACTAATATCTACCCCGCCATCGCCGTACTTAGTAAAGAAACCTACACCAAAATCTTCAATTTTATTGCCTGTTCCTACAACCAAATAACCGTGAATACCAGCATAGTAATACAAGGTTGTCATGCGCAATCTAGCTCTAGTATTGGCTAATGTTAAGTTTAGTAGCGATTCATTATCGGTTGTAGGCAATTGTTGTTTGAATAACTCGAAAGTTGAAGTTAGATCCGAAGCAACTGAACTTACTTGACTGAAGTTTTGTTTGAGAAAGTCGAGGTGTTCTTTTGCTCTATTTACTTGTGAGGTTGCTTGATGAATAGGCATTTCTACGCAAAGTAAGGGCAAACCCGTTAAAGCGCATAAGGTTGAAGTTACTGCAGAATCTATCCCCCCGGATATTCCTATGGTGAATCCTTTTATACCGCTTCCTTGGGCATAGTCTTTAAGCCATTTAACAATGTACTGGGTTACTGCTTCGGTTTGAAAGTTTTGATTCATCATGGAAAATTTGTGATTGATATGTAGTTCTTCTTTTTATATTTGTAGGTATCAGAAAATAATTCAAGAATACTATGTTCAAAATTAGTAAAATATCTTTACCCTTATTGGTGGTTTCTAGTTTTTTTGTTGGGAGTTGTGGCGATTCGAAAGCGAAAATAGACAAAGAAGTAGAGCAAGTTCCCATGGATGTTACGGTCTTGCGTTTTGACCAAGAATTTTACACAGGAAAAGACGGCGATTTTCAAGCGTTGAAAAAGAAATATCCGTATATGTTTCCTGCTGGTGTTTCCGATCAAGCATGGCTAGAGAAAAAACGGGATACTATTTTTAAAGAGCTTTATCAAGAAGTTACAGCACAATATCAAGATCTAAAGGCATTGCCGGCGGAGTTGAAAAGCTTGTTTCAGTATATTAAATTCTATTATCCTGAAGAGTCAGCTCAAAAGAAGGTTATTACCGTAATTTCAGAAGTGGATGTATCAGCAAAAGCTATTTATGCCGATACGTTAGCTTTAATTAGTTTAGACACGTATTTAGGTAAAGGGCATCACTTTTATAAAGGATTTCCCGCTTATACTTTAACGACTTTTGAATCTACTCAAATCTTGCCGGATATGGCAGAAAGTTTTGTCATTCAGAAGTTACCTAAAACGATGGATCGCACGTTTTTGGGCGTGATGATTCACCAAGGGAAGTTGATGTATGCCAAGGAGCTTTTGTTGCCTGGTGTACCCAAAGAATCGTTGATGACGTATACAAAAGAACAGTTAGATTGGTGTAAGGCGAATGAATCTCAGGTTTGGCGTTATTTTGTCGATAATCAATTATTCTTTGATACGGATGGCAAGCTCGTTACTCGATTTATTGAACCAGCGCCATTTAGCAAATTCTATTTAGATATTGATAACGAATCTCCTGGACGTGTTGGGGTTTGGATTGGTTGGCAAATTGTCCGTTCATTTATGGAAAATAATAATGTAACTTTGCAGGAACTTTTTGCAATGCCTGCAAAAGATATTTTTGAAAAATCAAAGTATAAACCGAAGAAGTAATGAGTAAAAATCACGTTTCTGATATCAATATTAGAGTAGAATTAGATGAGAATCGCGTTCCAGAAAAATTGACTTGGACCGCTAAAGATGGTGGAGTAGATAGAGCAAAATCAAAAGCGATGTTATTATCGATATGGGATGATAAAGTTCAAGAAACCTTGCGTATTGACTTATGGACCAAAGATATGCCTGTGGATGAGATGAAAAAATTCTTTCACCAAACCTTAGTTGCAATGGCAGATACATATGAGCGCGCAACGGAAGATGAGAAAATGGCAGCAACAATGCGCGACTTTTGCGAGTATTTTGCTGAGAAAACCGATTTAATCGAAAAGTAATAGAAGAGGGCGATTTTAAAATAATTTTTTAGTAAAAATACATCAAAGATTACCAACAGATAAAACGATTGTAAATATAGACTTTACAATCGTTTTTTGATTTTTAGGTAATGTGATAAAAGCAGAAAAAAGCAACGATTGGCAAAAGTAAGGTTACTAAAACGTTACTTTCAAACATTAGGAAAAATAGTTTTAAAATGCTGTATTTAAGCTTTCTGTATAGTTTTTCATATTGTTCTGTAGCTCACATAGGTTTAATTTTAGCATTAAGAATTGTGAGTATGGAAACTACAAAAAAATCAACATTTAAGGTATTGTTCTACCTTAAAAAGAACACCCCGAAGAAAAACGGAAAAGTTACGGTTATGTGCAGGATTACCGTAAACGGCAAACAGTCTGCATTCAGTGCCAAGCTTGACACACAAAGATTTACACAAAAATCCTCAACGAGAAAGGTGGTAAGGATATGCAAAAAGTAGCGCATAAATTTAAGGGTATGAAGCAATCTTTTTCAGCAAACTTGTAACACACAATTCCTTAGAACATCGCAGTCTACGGCTTAAAGCTGTGGACTGTTTCTTTAATTAGTCGATACGGTTATAGTTTCGCACAATCAGCTAACGCTGATAGTTGTCTTCCAATACCCTCACAATATCGCTTTCACGGAAAAGGATTTTCCGTTCGAGCTTGATAAAAGGTATCAATACGGTTGTCCGCAAGAACGAAAGCGGATGCATTTATGATATGACTTTCATTGACCAGGAAAGGCGAAGTGTTTGGGACGGTTCATTTTTAGACAGAAACCTGTCTGCAAACCTGTTTAATGATTGGTGGGACAATGGAAATAAACCCGAACTAAAAATACAAGATAGCCCTGTTTCCAAAAATAATACAATGGATGATTTGCCAACGAAAGACCTTTTTGAATTTCGCTCACAGGAAAACTCCCCTAATTCCGATTTGGGGTTATTTAGCGGGTTAGCAGATGTACGAGGCGAGGACTATGAAGAGGAACAGTTCGCTAACCGCATGAAGATGAAAAAGAAGAAAGGCAGGAGATTGTAATTTTGTCTGATCTGAATTGGTTAAATCAACTGATTTTCGGTGGCTACTTTAACTAATTCCATCATATTTTTGGCTTTGAATTTTTGCAATAAATTTCTGCGATGTGTTTCTACAGTGATTATTGAAATAAATAAATTATCTGCAATTTCAGCTGAAGTTTTTCCTTCGGAAATTAATTTAAGAATTTGTTGTTCTCGCTTTGTTAATCGCGGAAGTTCAAAATTATTTGCCGACGGACGCAACATAATTTTCTGTACTTCTTTGCTTAATGCCAAATCTCCTTTTATTGCATTATCGATACAATGAATGATTTCATTTGCATCTGCATTTTTTAAGATGTAGCCGTTTCCGCCGTTTTCCAAAAAACGAAATATAATGCTTCGTTCAGCTTGATTGCTAATTCCGATGACAATGGTTTTAGGCGATTTTTGTTTAATTAACTGACAAAAATTTAAACCGCTTCCGTCGCTCAAAACAATATCTAGTAAAACAATATCGGTTTTATTTTCCTGAATAAAATCTAATGCAGATGTTCCTTTTGTAAAAGCTAATATTTTAAATTTTTTTACCTGATCCAATAATGATTTTAAACCTTCTAAAACCATTGGATGATCATCAACGATTACTAAATTGAAATTTTCATCTTTATACATAACATTCTACATTTATAGTGGTTCCTTTTCCTTTTTCCGACAAAATCTCTACCGTTCCATTAATTAGCGCAGTACGGTTTTTAATGTTTTTTATTCCTAAACCATAATCAACTTTAGCTGTATCAAAACCAATTCCGTCATCTTCGATCGTTAAATTTATTGTATTTTGAGACTGACTAATTTGAACAATAACATTCCCTGCTTGAGCATATTTGATTACGTTACTGATACTTTCTTGAACTATGCGATATAGTGATAATTGTATTTTAAAAGGAATGTTTTCTGATAAATCGAAAGCTTCAAACTGAATGTGAAATTGTTTCTGCGACATGGATTCGCAAAGTTCATTTAGTGCGATTTCCAGTCCGAGATTTTTTAGTGTTTCGGGCATTAAATTTCTGGAAATACGACGCATTTCTACAATTGATTTATCTATTTTTTGTAACAATTCGCTCGAGTTTTGAGTGTTTTCTTGAGAAATCGACATTCGGATATTAGCAAGCATTCCGCCCATACTATCATGTAAATCCTGAGCAATACGCTGACGTTCTTGTTCTTCACTTTCTAATACTGCATTTTTTACTGCCAATTTTGCTTCGGTGCTTTTTTCTTTAATTTTCTGTTGATGAATAATTTCATTTTGAAGTAATCGACGTTTGTTATTTCGGTAATAATTAAGAGTAATGAGTGTAGTTAGCAATAGAATAACAACTCCGGCAAGTGCTAAAGCCGTAATTAATTTACTGTTTTTTAAGTTGAACTGCGCTTTTTCTTCGCTACTTTTAGCAAGCAGTAATGCTTTTTCTTTACGTGCTACATCGTATTTTAGTTCTAAATCATTAATTTGTTCCTTAAAATCCTGATCATGTATTTCTATATTAAGATCGCTGTACTTTTTTAAATAGTCATAAGCATTTTCTGTTTTTCCTAAACCTATGTAAGCATCTGAAATATGTTTGTAAACTGACGCTTTGTTTGTATCAACTTCATCCGTAAATGGATCTTTTTCTAAGAATAAACCCAATTGTAAAGCTTCGTTAAAACGCTTCAGATCTAATAATAAGGCAACCTTATTTATATTTATTTCATAAATATGATAGGTTTTATTTGGACCAGTTGCAAACGTTAATGCTTTGTTGTAGGAATTTAATGCGGAGTTAAATTGATTGTTTTTTTGGAAGTATAAACCTTCTATTAAATAAAAAATACTTTTTTGATCAGAATCAGGATTGTTTTTGAGAATTTCTCTTGCTTTATCAATATAATTTTTTGCCTTATCTGTTTGGTTCATTATAACATAAGATTCAGCTATGCGATTGTACATGCTTATTAACCTGTGATTTTGATTTTCTTGAGATAGAAGAAGTTTTTCAGCATTTAAAAGGTAAACAATTGCTTTTTCGTATTGTTCTAAATTCATAAAACCTATTCCCAGACTAATGTTAAGCGTAGCAAGTCTGCTGTTATCTTTAGCTTTTTCGGCAAACGGAATCGCTTTATTCAGCGTTATATCTACAAATTTCTCATCTTCATCTTCAATTTGATGAATAACCGCAATATTGTTCCAAATATCAGATTGTATTTTATAACTATCTACGTTTCCCGAAATTTTATTCAAGAAAGAATCTGCTGTTAAATAGTGTTTTTTACTTTCTTCCAGATTTCCTTTTGAGTAATAGTAATATCCTTTTTTCGCATGATACAAACCTTTTAAATACAGGCTATTATGAGCCATTCCGTGCCCTTTTTCTAAATATTCAAAAGTTTTTAACGAGTCTTTAGGTGTCCAATACGTAACCAAATTAAAGTAAATCGTTGCGCGCAAACTATCGTTAGAAGCGATCTCTAACGATTTATATAAATCCTTAGCATATTGTTCCATGTTTAAAGGAAGCTGTGCTTGATTTTTTTGGGAAATTAATCCGAATAAAATTAGAAAAAGCAAGGAGAATCTGTACATCTTGATTGAAAGTTTAATGCAAATATCTTTATAAAAAATCATAAAATATTATTGGAATAAAAAATCATGGTAAACCATTAGAAACAAAATCATGGTTTTCAATGATTGTCTTGATTTTAAAATCTATAGAAATTTGTAATTCAAAATTAAAGATATAATATGAAAAAAGTAAACACAAAAATTGCGTTTTTAGGCATATTAGCCACATTGACATTTGGAACAGTCGCTACAAGTTGTAGTAAAAATGATGATAATGACGGATACGAACAACCAACACAAGGCTCTATTGACGCTGCTGTGGGAACGTATAAAGGAAAGTTAAGCACATTTGACACAAATGGAGTATATGAATGGTATGATGCAATTGTTATCGTTACAAAAGAAGGAAGTAATAAATTAAAAATTACCGCAAAATCAGGTGAAGAATATTCGCATGTAACTCCTAAAACCTTTGCCGTAGAAACTTGTGCTTGTTTTGGCGAAAATACACAGGATGTTGTTTCCTTAACAGGTAGTTTAGAAGGCATTTTTCATTTTTATGGCTCTAATAAAAACATTAGTGTTTCTACAGATGCGCAGTCCGAAACAGATGTTCACTTTCGTTTTGAAGGTGTAAAACAATAGATTAAATGCTTTTTGAGCAAGTAAGACGTTTATCTTTAGACTACCAAAAAATTATAAAAACATGAAAAAATTTCATCCCTTTTTTACCATTGGAACAGTAGGAATAATTGTAACCGCTTGCCTACATATGTTTTTAGCATTAAGTCTAGCGCTGATCTCCATTCATTCTGTTTTTTTTACTCTTTATCCTGTATTCTTGACTTTTTTGATAGTAGGAGTTACTCTAACAGTTAAAAAACAAAAGACTTTTGGGTAAAGAAAAAAGAAATGAGTATAGAAAGATGACAATTTTAATTACGATAGCCCGTAAAAAATAGATAAAAATGAAAAAAACAGTCCTTATTTTTGGATTATCAGCTTTGATTGTATCTTGTAATCAATCTGTAAAACAGCAGGAAGGCACAGAAGATTCCACAGAAGTTACCGTTGAAGCAAACGAAGTTAAAACAGCAGAAGCAAATACCGCTGCTGATTTCAATATAGAAGACATTGCGTTTTCTACTGCCGATATTGGCGATTTTCCCTTTATCAATCTTCCGGAAGGATTAGAAGCCGATAAAGGTGCTATACAAAAAAAATTCGATGTTTGTTTCTTCCCCATCAATGGAACAATGACCCCTTTCGAAGGTAAACTGTATAAGGCAAATGTTTCTGCGGTTCGTGGCGAAGAATATTCACAACGTTATTTTGAAAAAAGTATGGAAGATTATTTGCTTTCTGTTGGAGCGGTTACCATGTTTGATGGCGAAATCACCAAAGAAGAATACGAGCGTTATCACAAACAAGACCCTAATAAAGGTGATTCTGGAGATATAGGATATTGGAATCAACGCATACAAGTTTTTACAATTCGCACAAAAGACAAAGGGAATATTTATGTCCAATTTACTTCTAATAATGCAGGAGGAAAACTAAATATTTTGCAGGAAGAAGCTTTTCAACAAACCATTACTAAGGTAACCGCTGATGATATTGTAAAAGACTTGAACGAAAAAGGAAAATCGATTTTGTACATCAATTTCGATGTGGACAAATCGAATATTACGACCGACGGAAAAGAAGTGGTTACTCAAATTGCAGAAGCATTGCAAAACGATAAAAGGTTAAAAATTGCTATTGAAGGGCATACCGACAATACAGGCGATGCGTCACACAATAAAACGCTATCTGAGGCTCGGGCAAATTCGGTGCTGAACGCTCTCGTTATAGACAGAATTGATAAAGCTCGATTAACAGCAAAAGGGTTCGGTGCTGAAAAACCTTTAGTAACAAACGATTCCGAAGAAAATAAAGCTAAAAACCGCAGGGTAGAATTAGTGAAAGTTAATTAACATCAAAAAGCTGCTTCTTCAAACCAAGAAACAGCTTTTTTTTTAAAGTATAGTAATGAAAAAAGTAATTATAAGTAGTTTAGTATCCGTATTTTTTCTGTTTAGTTGTGGCTCGTCAGACGAAACCAAACCAACAGAGGACAACCATACAGTTATCAATAAACCTTTTGCCGAAGGTATTGTTGAAATGGGAATTTTTAGTAATGATGTAGATTTAGGAAAAATTATAGGTAAAATAGATTTCTCCAGAGAAGATGTTACACAGCAATATCAAGATTTGCTAACAAATGATGCTGAAGCCAAAGCCATTTTTGAGGTGATTAAAAACACAAGCAATCAAAATCCATTAGTTGCCTTGGCTATGTCAATGAATATTTCCGAATGCACCTATTTCATTAAAAACAAAGAAGTCTTAGGAAAAGCTCGTGGTTTTGGTTGGGATATGTACAATTACCACAATACAACCGAAGACAAAGGTAGCGTGTATTTAGAAACACTTACCAAAAGTGATGAAATTGCAGCCGAAGACCGAAAAATATATTCCGAGTTCAAACCCTCACAGAATACAGGTGTAAATGCCACAAATACTGTTGATTTTAGTAAGTTTAATCGTCAGGTTCAACCTAAAAAAGAAAATGTTTTAGGTTATGAATGTGATGTAGTTGTTTATACAGCAAAGATAGTAGATGAAAATATGCCCATACAGTTGCAAAAAATCACTGTATACACTTCGTCGTTATTTAGTAATACCATCAATTTTACTCATCCATTCTATTTAGATGAAAATGCGGGAATTTTGCGTTTGGATATTTATTACCTAAATAATGAAGAACCGACATTGGTAATGAAGCCAAAAACAATCAAAGAACAAGTCATAAATCAGCAAGACCTAACAAGTAAAACAGCTACGCCCATCTATTCTGCCGATGATATGAATTGGGGTTTTAAAGCCTTAGCTATTATGATGAGTGGTTGGGGAGCTGTTGAAAACTAAAATTGATATGAGCCTACAACTAGTATTATTCCTCATGTTGATAGTTTAGAGTCATGCAAATGTTCAGGAAATTCCTTATAAATTCTCAAAAGACATCAATACTCAAATAGAAAAAAATGCTGTGTCGTATTTGTTAAATTTTGTATGTTTGGTTTGAGCTAACGGAAACACATTGAAAAGCAAAGCAATAAGCACCGTTACCTAACTTTTTCGATAATCTTTATAAAAGCTTAGTATTCAGCCGATACAGCTTTTTTTTGAAAATTTTAAAATAAAATTGCCTTTTTTTTAGCATCTGTTTTTATAATTTTTTAGTTTATGTTTGATAGAGACGATGTTATCATTGGATTCATATGATGAGATATTTATTTTTAATCCTTTTTCTGTCTTTTACTGTGTTTATACAAGCGCAACATAAACCACAAGGGGTATTGGCCAATGAATTATACGATAAAATAGAGCAAAGGGATAGGTCTTCCTTTGTCGTGTATTGGAATCCCAACTGTGAAACGGGAGAAGAGAGTTTATTAGAATATCAAGAGGTAATTAACACCTATGGCTCTAAAATTGATATTTATGTGATTGGTCTTACTAATATGTCCGATCTAATCACTGATATGTCGAAAAAAATTGGACTCGATTATCCTTTGTATTATTTAGGAGGAGATAAATCCAAAAGTTTAAAGCTCCGAAAAGGGGAGTTTTCAATTGAATTGCTGCGATTAATGAAGCAAGAGGGAGAGGATTTTGATACTATCTACATGAAAGATTTAGATCATGTAGAACAGGTGAATGATATTTTCGAAGTTGATTATACGCGGTTAAATGCTCTGTTTAAATAGAATGTATAACGAGTAGGATTAAAATACAACGTGCAAGTTTCTATAGCACACTGTCATTTTAAGCAATTGTATACATTGATCGGTTTGAAAGCTATGTTTTTATGCTTGACTATAGTACCATGAGGTTACAACCTCGAATATCCGAATGGTCAAATCGACCTAATATTTCAAAACTGCCATCTTCGTATTTCTTACCTAAATCTTGGGTTGCGATAAAAGAGCATGAATTGATGTTGGCTAAATCAATGACATTTACACCTCCTGTTTTTCCATGTACATCCAATAGGGTAAAAGGATCTTCTGGATCTCGAATAACAATATCCATCCAAGGGGGGCATTGAAATACTCCATCGCCTAAAGAATAGCCTTGTGAAAGGAGTTCAGTCATGCCGTATTCAGAGTGAATTTTATTCACGCCAAAGCCTTTACAAAGAATTGCATGTAGTTCTTCTCGAATCATTTCTTTTCGCTTGCCTTTCATCCCTCCTGTTTCCATGATGATGGTGTTGTTTAGCTCAAATGGATGTTGCTCAATAATGTCTAATAAAGCATAGGTAACACCCAATAAAAGTACATTTTTTCCTTCGCGATCCAAGGTTTCTAGATTTGCAATGAGCTCTTGGTAATTATGTAGATAAAAACCGCTCTCTGGATGGCTAGACTGTTTGATAAAATCGTCCGCCATATAAATCAACGAGGAGCCTTCTCTTTCTAAATAAGACGGTAATAAGGCTAAAACGACATAATCTTCAATCGGGCCATAAAAGTAGGAGAATCCTTTTCTAAAGCTTTCTTCATAGTAGTTCAAGTCTGTCACGTGATGCTTACTCGTGATGCTCCCTGTTGTTCCACTACTGGTGAAGGTGGTTTGAATAGAATCCGTGCTGCTCAATACATCTTTACTTTTGAAAAATTCAATAGGAAGATAGGGCACTTGATCTAAGCTTCTAACTGTTGTAGGTGTTTTTCGAACGTGATCACAAAATGTGCGATACACCGGATTGTGCTCATATTGATAGCGATATACTTTCATCGCGGTTTTATGAAACTCTTTTCGGGTCTGTATACTGATGATATCTTCTGGTGTAAGCACAATTCAATTATTTGGTACAAAAATACAATAAAAAAAGCATCATAGTTGAAATGATGCTTTAGATTTATAGGGTGTCCTAGATTGCTATTTTACAATTAATTTTCTGGTTGCAGAGGCATTATTTTCTTTGATTTTGATAATGTAAATCCCTGCAGTTACGGTACTAGGTAGTACGAATTCTTTGGTAGTCAGTTGAGTAGAGAGGATTTTTTTACCCATCACGTTGTATAGCTCAACTTCTTTGGATTCATTTGTTTTCGTTTCTATTGTAATTTTTCCGTTTGCTTGAACGGGATTGGGGTAAATAGAAAGACCTTCAATTGCTTTGACAACTGTTGCTTTATTTGAAGGCACGGTGCTAGAGCTGACTTGAGCAACACTCAAGCTAGTCATAAGAGCAAAGACTCCAATAAAGAGATAGTTATAAAAGTATTTTTTTGTCATTCAAATGAAATTAATACTATAAAAGTAATGATTATTTCTTATATGATAAAAAAAATATTTGCTTTTTTAGGGCAAATATTTTTTGTTAACATAAATTAATGACTTATTGTAAATTATAAGTATAAAAAGTTAGATTCCTATAATCCTAGTGTCCAACCTTTTGTCCATTCAGGAGCATTTGCGCTATTTCCAGCACCTTGGTTGTTTCCTTCTACAAATACACCGTTTACATCTACAGATGCACCTGCAGTATTTTTACCTTTTGCTTTTTCAGTAACATCGATTAGTTTTACATTGCTTACTAATAATGACCCGTTCGCTACGTTGGCAATTGTTTCATCATGCTCTACGTCGAAAGCTGTTTTCCATCCGCTTAATACTACGTTTTTCATTTTTCCTTTTGTTCCCTCACGTAGTTTCATTGCTGTTCCTTCTCCTTTTACGGCTGCGATTAGCGTAATACCGTCAATGGTTGGGTTAGAGTATGGTTCTGCTGTTCTTGTTTTTGAGTTATTATCTGCTTCAAATCCTTTATCAGCAGTTCCACTTTGTTTAGCATACCAGAATTTGTTTTCTTGACCATTCCATCCTTCAGTCCAGTCAAACTGATCGTCATCATTGTGAGTCGATACTAAGTATTGTGCACTTACTGTTCCACCAAACCACTCGAATCCGTCATCAGAACCTTCGTGTGCTTGTACATATTCGATTTTTGTTCCACTTCCAACACCAAATAAAGATAATCCGTTGAACTCTTTTTCACTGTTAAAGTTGGCTCCAGCGTACTCAATTCTCAAGTAACGGATAGATCCTGAGTTGTCATTGCTAATATCTCCACCGTAGGTTAAGTCAGAAACTTCTGCTGTAGCTGTTTTTGCCTTGTTGATTGGCGCTTTACCACATACTACCAAACCTCCCCAGCTTCCTCTCTTTTTCTCAAGTGCTGTCATTACTACTGGGTTTGTGTTGGTTCCTTTTACAAAAATCTGTCCTCCTTGTGCTACTGCAATATAAGAGGATGTTCCTCCTGTACCGATGATCTCAACACCTTCTTCAATGTTTAAGATAGCACCTTCTTCTACTACCAATTTAGATGATAGGTTGTATTTTTTATTTTTCTCTAAAGTAAGTGTCTGTCCTTTTTTTAGTGTTTGTCCAATGTTTTCAGTTGGATTAGGATTCGGATTTCCTCCTCCGTTGTCGTTTGAATTGTCGTCTGATCCACAACTAACGAATAATGCAGATACTAATGCGATTGATAATGCTGATTTGAATAATCTTTTCATAAAGTAATTGTGTTATTTTATTTTAACTGATACAAAGATTGTCTACTTAGATGAATTGATAGTTAGCTATTTATCATTGAATTGTTATGATATTAAAGCGGAATATTAATGAATTGTTATGTAGGGAAAGAAGAAAGAAGAAAGGGAGGAAGAAGAAAGGGAGGAAGAAGAGATACATTGCATATGAACGTCCCTAAATATGGTTGACCGTTTTTAAACATTAACTTCATTATTAAATATAGTAATAAATGGTTTGGAAAAAGTACTTTTTCCAAACCATTTGTTTTCAAATTTAACTGGCGTCATTTTAGCTATTGAATTATGAGGTCTGGTATTATTATAGTGGTTGACTGCTTTTTTAATTAATCTTTTGAGTTCACAGAAGTTTTTAGGTTTCCAATATTCTAAATAATCATTTTTAATGGTTCTATTAATACGTTCAGCATAGGCATTATCTTGTGCAGAAAGAGCCATACTAATATTTATTCCTTTGTTTTTAAGCAACTGAACATATCCCTTATAAGTATATTGACTTCCTCTGTCCGAATGATGGATCAAAGGAGGAGTATTGTTTTTAAAAGCCATGTTTAAGGCTTTTATATTGGCTTGTGCTCTCATATTATCAGAGATGTGATAACCTACAATTTTCTTTGTATAAACATCTATAATAAAGACAGCATAATAAAAAGTTTCTCCTATTCTGATATAAGTTATATCTGATTGCCATATGGTTGAAGGAGCATTTACCTGCATGCCTTTAATTAAATTTGGATAGTGTATAGTAGAAGCTACTGTAGTTTTGATATAATTCTTGCGTTTGTGCAAACGATACCCTAAGCTCATAAAAATCTCTATAAACTTATCTCTACCTAAAAAACTGGGTTTTAAAGTATAGTACATCTTCTCAACCCCACAACCAGGATGTTCGCCTCGTAAATCATCCACCTCTAATACAAGTTTAGATACTTCTGTATCAAAAACAACTTGTTTCTTAGCATATTGATTTACGGCTTGTTTACTAATTCCAATAGTCCGATATAAACTATTTAAAGAATAGCTTATTTGTTCCTTTTCTTGGCGGAACCAGTTGATTGTGGGGTGTTTGAGTTTTTTAATATGTCATAATCTAACTCTTCACTAGCGATTTCTATAAGTTTAGAATAGAAATCTACCTGAATTTGTTTCTGACCAACCATGCGCTCTAGTTCTTTAACCTTAGCTTCTAGCTCTTTTACTTTGTTTGTGTTACTTGCTTTCATCTCTACAATTCTTTGTCCTGGTTCATTAAAGATAGAAAATTTATAAATCCATCGGTAAATTGCAGAGTTAGGAATTTTGTATAAACGACTTATTTGAAGGACACTATAGGTCCCTTTTTCAAATAAACTAACAATCTCGCGTTTGAATTCTTCAGAATAAACACGACTCTTTTGAATTTTTTTAACGTTTACTTTCATAGGAAAATTGACTTTTTTATGGTCAACCTATATCAGAGACGTACAATACCCAAACAAATCGTAACGAAGTGGAGATAGATCGAACTTCAAAATAAAATATAAACCAAGTGAGAGAATGAGGAAAAAAGGATGAATATTTTTAAATATGGAGAATTTATACAAAAAGACGAAGAAACAAAAAAGCGAAAAAGCAAACCTACCCTTATCTTCTTTCCTCTCTCTTCTCTCCATAAAAAAAGCCTGCGCTTTGCGCAGGCTTTTTTGTGAACAGGAATATTATTTTTTAGAATGTATATTTAAATCCTAAGCTGAAGTTTTGTCCAAGCTTATAAGATTGTACTAATACGTCTTGTGTTAAGTTTTCTTGTTTTCTTTCGATGGCAGGATCTAATAAGTTTCTTGCATTAAAACTCATGCCGAAGTTCTTCGTGAAATCGTATTTAAACGTAAAATCTAAAAATCCGAAAGCTTTGTCTACTAAGTTTCCACTTTGCTCAGTTCCCAATGAATACAGTTTATCAGAGAAGTGTGCGTATGAAAATGTAGCCATTAATTTTTGGTCATTTGCCCATTCTTTGATGTAGGAGATGTCGGCATTTAACAATAAATCAGAAGCTCCTGTAAAACTTGCATTATCATGCGTAAAGGAAGTGCTTAAATACTTGTTTTCTTTATTTACTTTTTCATTGTCTAACTTTTGGTAGGTCTTCATGAAAGAAGCATTTAATCCTCCGGTAATCTTATTCGTCAACGCATCGTCAAAGCTGAATAGATTTTTTCGAACTTCAATTTCCAATCCTACAGCATGACCATAATCTCCTGTGTTTGCGTAGGTAATATCATTGGATGAAGAAGCGGAAACGATTTCGTTGATTGGGTTTTTGATGTATTTTCCAAATACAGTAGCCGAAATAACTTCGTCTGTTTTGGGAAAGTACTCCCATTTTAAATCGGCATTGTAATCATCAGAAGCATATAAATCGGGGTTACCTACTTTAATTTCAGTTACATCCTCATAGATGAAACGCGCTCTTTCTTTGAACTGTGGTAAGGTATAGGTTTTAGATAAAGCAAAACGCAAGTTGTTGTTGTCATTTACTTCATACTTTAATGACAAGCTTGGCAAGAAAGCATTCTTTGTAAACTTATTACTTGTTTTATCTGCATCTAATTGCGTTTGCCAAGTAACATCTTGTGAGATTGTTTCAAAACGAGCACCTAATGATCCGGATAACTTATCAGTTAAGCGGTATTCTACGTTTGCGAAACCTGCGTGGATGAATAATTCTCCATCATAGGTTTGAGGTAATAAAGCATTGGGTGTTCCTGCTCCTCCTCTAAAGGTATAGATGTCAAAATATCCGTTAGCAAAGTTCGATTGATTGAAGAACTGATCTAAAGCGTTTGGATTGATGTTATTGTTGTTTTCTCTGTTGATTTGGAATACAAACTGAGTCGCTTTAAAATTTCGGTCTTTTTTTCTGAAGTTGTATCCCACGGTTAATTTACCGTCGTATAGATTCTCTTCATTTTTTCCAAATTTGTAGTCTGCCGCAAGGTTTGCAGCTAATTCATTTTCTTTTAAATCTTCGTAATAACGGTTGTTATCCGATCTAGAGTTAATAGAAAATTGGTAACTATCGCTGTTTTGTAGTTTGTTAAGGGTATATTGTTGTCTGTCTGGTGTTTGAGCAGAGATACTGTTAAATGCTGCTCCCCAGTTTAAGTCAATTTGATCGGTTAATTTGTGATTACCCAATAATTGGTTCACCATCAATTGATCTTGGCGATACGTTTGTCTATTGATGTAGGTATGATCTGAATTGTCTAAGGTGATATCTCTTACATATCCCGTGTAATCTTCGTTCTTCTCTTTGGAGTCATTTACAAATAAGAAGTTGTATTTGATTGAGTTAGCATCGTCAATGTCAAATTTGGCATTTAACATTCCCGTAGTGTTGGTGCTGTATTCGAAAGAATCTAGATTTAAGTCTTTCGTAAATGAGTTTTGTGCTTGTGCTGTACGCGTAACCCCTTCTTTTTGTTTGAAGTTGTTGCCAAAAGATGCTGTTGCGAATAAGTGTAAAGCAGATGCACCAAAGAAGAAGGATTTACCTGTATTGATGTTTAATCCTGCTCCCCAAGGACTGCGGGTATCTGATTGTGTGGAGTTTTTAAAGTTGTATCCTTTTAATGCATTACCCGGTATTTTTGTGTCAGAAAAGCCGAAGAAGCTACGATCAGATAGTGTTTTGAACGCGTCTTTTTTTACGGCATTGGTATTCATATTTGTACTTACACCAATTTCGACAAAGCCTTCTCCAGAGTGGTTTTTTGACGTAATATCGATATTCCCTCCGGCAAAGTCTCCATAGTTTCTCGCAAAATAAGTTTTGTCAATGGCAATGTATTCAACAATATCCGTAGAGAAAATATTTAAATCAATGTTTTTCTTTTCTGGATCGTTTGAAGCTAAAGGAAGTCCATTCAATGAAGTGCTGTTATAGCGGTCACCTAATCCACGTACGAAAATGGTTCCTGTTCCTTCTTGCTTTGCTACGCCTGTTGTTTTAGCTACTGCACTTGCCACATCACTTACTCCTTTTCTCGAAAGTTCTTGTGAACCAATATGCTGTTTCATTTCTACTGAACGCTGTTGCTCGATTAACAAAGTTGCCTCTCTCGATTTGGAGCGTGTTGCTTGTACAACAACACCTTCTAGTTGTACGCTTTCTGAAATAAGGTCAATGGTAATTTCAATTGTTTCGTTTGCTTTTACTTCAATTGCTTTGTTGGCTGAAGTATAACCTACATAATGGAAGGTTAAGGTTTGTTTTCCTTCTGGTACTTCCAGAGTAAAAAAACCATCTAAATCCGTGTTTACTCCTTGCGTTGTTCCTTTTATACTTACAGAAGCAAAGGCTAGTGGTTCTTTTGTTGCTGAATCTTGTAAAATTCCTTTAATCGTTCCATTAGATGCCCCAACTATTTGGCTAATAAATAATAGGGCGAATAATAACTTTGATTTCATATTTATTATTTTATTTAAGCTAGTGCAAAGAACAAGCGTAAATATGTCCTGTGTGTTATCGCTACTTTAACACATTTTACGATAAACGTTATTAAATCGTTACCACATTAAATAATTGTAAACTTTACTTCACATAATGTATTATCTTTATCTTTGAACTGATTTATAACACACACAGATAAAGAATGAAAAATTCAGACATTAAAGTCTTATTAGTTGATGATGAACAAGATATCATTGAAATCATCAGTTATAATTTAGAAAAAGAAGGCTATCAAGTTAGTACAGCAAGGAATGGGAAAGAGGCAATTGAAAAGGCAAAAAAGGAGCTTCCTCACCTTATTATCTTGGATGTAATGATGCCGGAGATGGATGGGATGGAAGCTTGTGAGAACATTCGAAGAATTGACAGTTTACAAAATGTTATCATTACATTCTTAACTGCTAGAGGAGAAGATTACTCTCAAGTGGCTGGATTTGATGCAGGAGCCGATGATTATATTACTAAACCTGTAAAACCTAAGGTTTTAATGAGTAAAGTTAAAGCGTTGTTGCGTCGATTAAAGAATGTTGAAGATACGGAAAGTGGCGATATTATTCAAATTGGCAATATTGAAATCAATCGAGATGAATATAAAATTTTAATTGATGGAGCAGAATTGTCTTTGCCTAGAAAAGAATTCGAATTGTTGTATTTATTGGCGTCAAAACCTGGAAAAGTATTTACAAGAGAAGAAATTTTAGATCGCGTTTGGGGGAATGAAGTTGTAGTTGGAGGTAGAACAATTGACGTACATATCCGCAAATTAAGAGAGAAAGTAGGAGATGATTGTTTTAAAACAATTAAAGGTGTTGGATATAAATTAGATATGTAGTTTAATGTCAATACGATTTAAAAGATCCTATAAATTTGCTGTTAAGTCAGCGCTTTTAATAACAATATGTTCACTTGTTATTACATTGCCATTTGTTTTTTTGGTAAAAGAAGGACCTTGGCAACTTTTGACCATTCATACCATTTTGGTCTATTTTGCTTCTTTTTTTGTGATTCAATATCGCGTAGAGCACTTTATTTACCGTCGTATAAAAAAGATTTACGACAAAGTTTCGCTCTTAGAGCACACCGACCTTCGTGCTAGTGCAGTAACGACGGATATGAAAACGCTAACAGAGGAAATTGAAAAATTTGCAACAAACAAGAAGATTGAAATTGAATCCCTACAAGTACGAGAAGAATATAGACGTGAATTTTTAGGTAATATATCCCATGAATTGAAAACGCCGTTATTCATGATTCAAAGTTATTTGGAGACCTTGAGCGATGGGGCTATTGATGATTTAGAGGTGCGCGATCGCTACTTAGAACGTGCAGAACAAGGGGTGGATCGCTTGATTTATATCGTAAAAGACTTGGATATGATAGCCAAGCTAGAGTCTGGTGATTTGCATTTGAATATCGTGGAGTTTGACTTGGTAGAGATGATCCAAAACGCGTTTGATTTCTTAGAGTATAAAGCAAAAAAGAAAAATATTTCTTTACTATTTGACCTGGGGTATAACAAGCCCATTTTCGTCAAAGGAGATAAAGAGCGCATTGGACAAGTAATTACAAATTTGATCGAGAATTCAATAAAATACGGCAAGGAAAAGGGAACAACGGAAGTGAGCATTGAGAACTTGGTCAAGAATAAATTAATTGTACGGGTTACGGATAATGGATTGGGGATTCGCAAAGAACATATTCCGCGTTTATTTGAGCGTTTTTACCGCATAGACAAGAGTGGAGCGCGAAGTGTAGGAGGATCTGGATTGGGTTTATCTATTGTTAAACACATTGTTGAAGCACATGATGAACACATCTATGTGGAAAGCAGTTATGGTTATGGATCAGAGTTTTCTTTTACCTTGGAGAAAGCTGCAAAACACAAAACGCAAAATGAAACTTAATTTGCGTTCCCTATAAAAAGGTTTTACTTTCGTTATATTTATTTAATTTTGCATCGAATTTAAACGAATAACCCTGTGGGAAGTAAAAACAAGTTAAAGCGATTTAGAGAAAACGAAACTTTCGGTAATGTTTTCCAACCATCAAGAGAAGAAGTGATGGTTAATTTGCCTCAAAAAGGCAAATGGGCGTCGGAAGTATTTAAAAACAATAACCCTATTGTTTTGGAATTAGGCTGTGGAAAAGGAGAATATACGGTAGAGTTAGCACGTCGTTTTCCCAATGCGAACTTCATTGGTATCGATATCAAAGGAGCTCGTTTTTGGAGAGGAGCTAAAACGGCTGTAGAAGAGGGATTAACGAATGTGGCTTTCTTGCGTACCCAGATTGAGTTGATTGAATTTGCTTTTGAAAAAGGGGAAGTAAGCGAAATCTGGATTACATTCCCAGATCCACAGATTAAATACAAACGCACCAAACATAGATTGACGAATACGGAGTTTTTACAACGTTATAAAAGCATCTTAACCGATGATGGAATAGTAAACCTAAAAACGGATAGTGAATTTATGCACGGATATACGTTGGGCTTGTTACATGGAGAAGGACACGAAGTAATTTACGCCAATCACCACGTATACAAAAACGAAGGAGCACCTTCAGTTGTCACTGAAATCCAAACGTTTTATGAATCCCAATATTTAGAACAAAATAAAGCCATTACTTATATTCAATTCAGAATTAAATAAAGGATGGATCATTACTTTATATTATTATTTTTAGGCTTCTTAGCAGCAGTGATAGGCGTTTCTCTTCCGGGGTTATTGAATATGACTGCTGTTAAAGTAGCACAAGAAAGAGGAAAAAAAGCATCTATCTTATATATAACAGGGGCTTTATCCGTTATTTTTATCCAAACCTATGTCGCAATTTTCTTTGCGAAACTGATCGATTCTAGTCCATTTATTACTGAAATTCTACACGAAATAGGCTTGGTCATTTTTGGATCGTTGACGATATATTTTTTGGGATTTGCCAAGCGAAAAAAGAAAGAGGAAAATACGGAAGTTAAACGCTTAAAGAACCCTTATGTATACGGTGCTTTATTGGCTTTAATTAACGTGTTCTCTATTCCATACTACGTTTTTCTTAGCGTAACGTTAGCTTCTTATGCTTATCCTATTTTTGAATGGATTTATACGATTATCTTTTCGATTGGCGTAGTAATCGGTTCGGGCTTGATGTTTTACGCGTATATTTCTATTTTTAGAAAAGTGGCCAATGAAAATGCCTTTCTTTTGAGAAACATAAACTATGTAATAGGATCTATCACAGGGATTATCTGTTTGATTACGCTATACAAATTACTGCGTTAATGGCTGATTCAACCCATTTCTTTGAACGGGTGTACGAGGTGGTTCGCGAGATTCCCTACGGAAGAGTGACAACCTATGGTGCTATTGCCAAAGCAATTGGAGCGCCTCGCTCTGCGCGTATGGTTGGCTATGCGATGAATGCCTCTCATTTTGATGATTCTGTCCCCGCACATCGCGTCGTAAATCGCTTGGGGATGCTCAGTGGAAAACATCATTTTGACGGGACCAATCTAATGCAACAACTCTTAGAAAGTGAAGGCGTTGTCATAGACAACAATCAAGTACAAGATTTTAAAGCACTGCTCTGGATTCCACCCGTAGAATTGTAACTTAACCTAAAGGGAAATTGATACTGAAATACGTCAAGGCCTCTTTTCTGTTGAAGGTCAAATAACCCTTGTGCATTTCCACAATGTTCTTGGATAGTGGCAAACCAATACCTGCTCCATCTTCTCGAGTAGTATAAAAGGGGATAAAAATTTTGGGCTTTATTTCTTCAGGAATGCCTTTTCCATTGTCGATGATATCAATCCACAAGCGATTATTGCGCTCATATACGTGTACTTGAATCATTTTTTCCTCTTGATTTTTTACCGCATAAATGGCATTGGTCAATACATTGATGAATACTTGTTCCATTTGTTTGGAATCCCAATATTGAGAAACTTGTGTTTCGATTGTCTTGTGTAAATTAATGTTGTATTGTTGACAAATTGGCTTGAGAATAGCCATGCTATTCGCAATGATTTCAGCGCTGTTTACCCAGGTTTTCTGCGGACTTGGCAACATGGTTAGTTTGCGGTAATTATCGATGAAATGACGCAAGTGATCCGTTCTATTGGCAATCGTTTGAATACTCAACTTCAGGTCATCCATATCATCCGCTGTTAATGAGGTTTCTTCTTCTAGGATGCCCAAGGTATTATGGGCTAAGGAATGTATAGGTGTCAAGGAGTTCATAATCTCATGGGAGATTACTTTCATCAAATTTTCCCACGTATCTTTTTCTTTCTTATCCAATACCTTTTGGATGGAATCCAGAAGGACAATATAAAACTCCTGATTTTGACTTGTAGTGATAGAAGTTTGTAAGATAAACGTTTGTTTTTCTTCTCCTTCAATGCGCATGTCTAAAGAGGTCTTTGATTCTTTAAATTCTAAATGCTCGAGATATTGGGTTAAGTTGGGAAGTAAACGCGATAGATTCTGCCATGATTTTACTTTGGGAATATCAAATAGTTTAGCAAAATAGTCGTTGATTAAGAAAATATTCCATTCTTTTTCTCCTCGTTCAAATATCACAATGCCCGTTTCTAAGTTGTTGAGAATGTTGAGGTATACCAATTCCTTTATCTCATTTTGCTCTTGTTCGTGTTGTAGTTTTTGATAGAGTTGTTGTAAATTATGAAAGGTCTCATTGGTTTGTTTTTTGTTAGATTTCAAGGAAAAGTCATTGTAAATCATAGCTAAAACTAAGCGATCAATAATGCCGTAATATTTTCGTTGAAAGGAATATAATTCAATCAAACAGCCAATAATAACGAGTATCCCAATAAAAAAAGTATAGGTATACGCCTGTAAAAACAACCAAACGGCAATCAAAGATAAACCGATGATGGTCAGGATACGCACAAAAACTTTGAGGTGAAACGACATATTGGGAGGTTGTTAGTTTTTAATATTATACTTCTCGAGTCTTCGATATAAAGCTGCACGGGATAATCCCAGTTCGTCTGCTGTCTGACTGATATTGCCATTGCATTTTTCCAGTGTTCGAATAATGGTCGTTCGCTCCATATCTTGAAGCGTAGCATCGTCAGGGGAAGTTTCCTTAATTGCAGCAGCGGAGATTCCAAAGTCGTGCAAGTTTAATTCCTCAGCATCCGTTAAAATTAGCGCACGTTCTACGCGGTTTTGCATTTCGCGTATATTTCCTCTCCACTCATAGTTACAGAGTGCGTCTAGTGTATGTTTTTGAATCTTTGGGCTGGTAGCTTGATATTTAGTTGCATATTGTTGCATAAAGAAATCGAGTAAAGCAGGAATATCTTCTTTGCGTTCTCTTAGGGCAGGTAGAGGTAGCACTACGGTATTGATGCGGTAGTATAGATCTTCTCGAAATTCTTTTTGTGCTACTTCTGTTTCAATATCGGCATTGGTAGCGGTGATAATGCGCACATCAACAGGACGGGGCTGTGATTCTCCAAGGCGAATGACAGATTTGGACTGTATCACCTGCAGTAGTTTCGCCTGTAGATGTAAGGGAACATTGCCGATTTCATCTAAAAAGATCGTTCCTCCATGAGCGGATTCAAAGCGACCTGCGGTATCTTGTTTTGCATCCGTAAAAGCACCCTTGGCATAACCAAACAATTCACTCTCGAACAGATTAGCATTGAGGGATCCCAAATCTACATGAACAAAAGGTTGATGTTTGCGATTTGAGTTTTGGTGAATGTATTCGGCTAAAACATATTTTCCCGTTCCATTTTCTCCTAATATCAAGGTGTTTACCTCGGTTTGAGCCACGCGTTGAGCCATGTGATAGGTCTTCTGAATCGCGGGTGAAGTCCCCACAAAATAGGTTGGAGTGTCTGATGTTACCGAGGGCTCTTGTTCTTTTTTGCGTCGTTGTTGTACCGCTTTTTTGACAATATCAATTAAATGATCGTTGTCCCACGGTTTTAAAATATAGTCAATCGCTCCTAGTTTTATTCCTTCGACAGCCGTTTCTACATGTCCATATGAAGTCATAAGGATAATTTGCGCCTGTGGGTAGTTCGTCCTAACTTCCTTAAACCAAAAAATACCCTCTTTTCCATCTTCAAAACCCACGCGATAATTCATATCTAAAATAATAACATCCACCTCCGTTTCTTGTAGAATTTCAAAGATCTTTTTGGGGTTATTATTGGTTAAAACAGATTCGAAATGGCGTTTCAAAAGCAGCTTAGCGGCGATTAAAACTTCCGTATTGTCATCTAAAACGAGGATGGTAGCATTTGTCTTTCTCATGTCGAAGGGCTGTGTAATTTAAAACCGAACATTTGAGTGTTCATTATCGAACACCTTAAAAATGATTGTATATTTATCTGGTTGAATTATAGGTGTTTAGGGCTCTATTCTTTCTTGGCATATTTTTGTTGTTATTCTTGTAAATCAGCGTGCTATGGATAGAGTTCTACCTCGTAAAAATAGAAAAAAACAAAAGATTTTGCTAATTATTGGTGGAGTGCTTCTTTTAGGGCTCACTTCGTATTTTACTTTTTTTCAAGATATCGCTCTGAAGGTGTCAAAAAAAGAAATCCGAGTGACGCAAGTGAAAGAAGGTTTTTTTGAAGAGTATATCTCTTTTCAGGGGAAAGTAGAGCCGTTACAATCCTTGTTAATCAATATTACGGAAGGCGGAGCTGTAAGTGAAATCTTTGTGGAAAATGGCAATGTCATCCAAAAAGGGGATCCCTTGGTTTTGTTACACAATCCGAGTTCAGAATTGGCCTATATGTCACAAGAATCATCTCTTATTGAGCAAATGAATAATTTGAATGTCAATCTGATGAATATACGCAACCAAGAAATTGGCTTGATGAAAGATCTGATCAGCATTGAATATGAATATAAAAACGCGGAACTACAATATACGCTAAACAAGAAATTATTTGATCAAGAGATTTTATCTTTGAATGAGTGGAATCAGACGGCTGAAAGCTTTTCTTACCAAAAAAAGAGAAAGGTATTGATGGAGCAAAGTGTGGAAAAAGAAAAGCAGTCTAACCAAGTACAAGTGCGCCAAATCAATCAATCGATTGCTGTAATGCAACGCAGCTTGGAAAAATTGAAAGAAAACAAGCAGAACTTCTTGTTAAAAGCGCCAATTTCAGGCAGATTGTCTTCGTTTGAGCCCATGCTGGGAAAAATGTATAACGGAGGAGAGAGCATCGGAAAGATTGACGTTTTAGAAGGGTATAAATTAGTGGCTAATGTCGATGAATTTTATCTGGATCGCGTAGTTGTTGGTCAAAAAGGACAGGTTGATTTCAAGGGACAATTGGTGTCCGTTGAGGTGGTTAAAGTGCTACCTGAAATTATCAATGGGCGATTTGAAGTGCAGTTGAACTTTAGGAGTGAAACGGAATTAAAACTACAAGAGGGAAACAGTATGGGAATTAAGTTATTTCTCTCTGGAAAAGAAAAGCGTTTGTTGTTGACAAAGGGAAGCTTTTTTACGGATACCAAAGGAGAATGGGTGTATGTGCTAAAAGGAGATAAAACAGAAAGGCGCAACATTGAACTTGGACGGGAAAATCCTGCTTATTATGAAGTGATTTCCGGGTTATCCGCCGGAGAACAGGTTATTATATCAAGTTATAAAGATTATTTAAGAGTGAATTATTTACAGCTAAAAGAGTAGTTATGGTTATAGCAATTAAACAATTGTCTCGTGTTTTTCAAACGGAAGAAGTAGAGACAACCGCTTTAAATGAGGTGTCTTTAGAAGTGAAAAACGGAGAGTTTATTTCGGTAATGGGACCATCAGGGTGCGGAAAATCGACCCTATTGAATATTATAGGACTTTTGGATGACGCCACTTCGGGGAGCTATCGCTTATTGGAGAAGGAAATGGTGGGATTAACGGAAAATCAACGTGCCTTAATTCGAAAAGAGAATATCGGGTTTATTTTTCAAAATTTCAATTTAATTGACGAGTTGTCTGTGTATGACAATATTGAATTGCCTTTGATTTACAACAAAGTTCCCAGTAGTGAACGCAAGAAAAGAGTGATGGAACTTGCAGAGCGATTAAATATTGTTCATCGCCTAAAACACTATCCACAACAACTTTCGGGAGGTCAACAACAACGTGTGGCCGTTGGTCGAGCGTTAATTAATAATCCAAAGATTATCCTGGCCGATGAGCCAACGGGAAACTTGGATAGTAAGAATGGAGCAGAAGTAATGGAATTGTTGACGGAATTACATCAACAAGGAGCCACCATTATTATGGTAACGCACTCTCATCATGATGCTTCGTATTCGGAGCGAACTATTTTGATGAAGGATGGTATGATTTTATCTGAAAAAATCAATACTAAGATTGTCGATGTATTTACCGTTTAATACAAAAAAAATATGATACGTTTTTTCTTGAGTTTAGTTTTTATGTTGTTTAGTTTTTTGATGCAAGGGCAGGCAAAACAAACACATACAATTACAGGTAATGTGACCAAATTAGTGGCGTCTATGCCCATAGAGGTTTCTGTAGATGTGACCTCAGAATCTAATGTCGTTCGCGTAGAGGGAGCTCAAGATGATATTGAGAAGATTGACGTGAGACAGGTGGGTAGCGTACTTTATATTGATATGAGTACGAAAAAAGGCAAGAAGAATATAGTTTACAAGAACAGAGCGAAAGTGTTTATCGCGCAGGCTAAGATTGTAGATTACGAGGTGAGTACCACGGCCCGTGTACAAATTAAAGGACGTGTTCAAGGTAATCAGGTAACGATAAAGGCAGATGCGGCAGCTACGTTAAAGGGAGATTTTACTGCGACTAGTGTAACAATCCATTTGGATTCAGCGTCTAAATATGAAGGAGATATTACAGCAAAAAATATCAAAGTAAGTTTGGATAGTGCTGCTCATGTAACAGTTACGGGTGATACTGAAAACTTGACAATTAACGTTGATAGTGCGGCTAAGTTTGATGGAAAAAGCCTCAAAGCCAAGTTTGTCAAAGTGGAAGCAGATTCAATGGGAAAGGCGGAGGTTTATCCCATCGAGAGTTTAAATGCTTACGCGGATTCGATGGGGAAAGTCATTTATTATAATACCCCTAAAGAATTGAAAAAATATACGGATTCGATGGGGTCAGTAAAATCGAATTAATCCTTTGTTATGCTGTATAGTTGGTTTAATACATTTGTGAAAAACATGCAAAAGTCCTTTTTGTTCTTCTGTTGGACAATTTTAGGCTTGGCCATTGGCATTGCGTGTTTGTTACTGTCTCTATTTTTCTTGCAAGATGAATGGAGTTACAACAAATGGATTTCAAATGTCGATCAACTGCATGAGGTCAATGTTACGGTCGGAGAGGATGCGAATGCCATAGTCGTTCCTGCAGCGATAGGACCTTATTTAGTGCAACAACAGCAAATAGACAATTATTGTTACTACGCGTTGGACTATATTGACTTCTATGCAGAAAGTAAATACCACCAAGCAGTAGTCAGTAAAATACTAAATACACAACCTACTTTTTTTGACTTCTTTACTTTTGAATTTGTACATGGAAATGGAGCCGATGTGGCCGAAAATCCGATGCATATTGCTATTTCTGAGAAAGTCGCTCAACGTTTTTTTCCACATCAAAATCCCATTGGTCAAACCTTGTCCTTGGCACATAGCCCTTACCAAGTAGCTGGGGTGTATAAACTGGATAAAAAGGCAACCATTATGCCGGATGTTGTTCTGATGAACATCGAGTGGAATGAGGAGGTTGAACCTTCCTTATGGCAAGAAAATGGGGGTGGACTATTAGTCAAAGTAAAAGAAAAAACGCCGATTCAAACCATCGAGTCAAATTTAGTGGCTTTGGTCGAAAATAACCAAGATCAAGTTTTGGATACACAAGAACAGGTGGGGCAATACAACGTTTTTTTATCTCCTTTAAGGGAAGGGCGTTTTATTTCTAAACAAACAGCGTTGTTAGAAGGACGGACTAAATTAGAAACACTCAATTTGTTAGTCGGTTGCTCTATTTTAATCTTTTTATTAGCTGTGCTGAATTATATTAACCTGAATCAAGCGGGAATATTGTCGCGTTTGAAGGAGTTTCAGGTACGTAGTATGCTTGGAAGTACAAAAGGACAATTGCTGTTGCAAATCGGTTTTGAGACGTTGCTAAATGCCCTGATCGCATTGGGAATTGCCCTCGTGCTGATCGAATTTAGTATGCCCGTTTACAATCGCTTTTTACACCAATCGATTGCTATTAAACACAGCGTACTCTGGAGCGGCATTGTCTTCGTAATTTGTAGTGTTGTGCTTATGGCTGGAGGGATTCTTTCCCTGTATGCTACTCGACTTGTTCGTCAGTTGTATCAAGGCAAAGTATACAAAAAGCGAAACAAAGGCTTGCGATTGAGAAAAGGAAGTTTATTTGTGCAAATGACCATTGCCTTTTTCTTTGTTGTAGGAGGATGGATTATTGCGAAACAAGTGCATTTCATGGAAGAAAAAGATCGCGGTTTTGAAGGGGATCGCGTGGTTCAGGTTAAGTTATTCACCCAACAAATACGCCGTAAGTTATATCGTAACGACAAGTTAATACAAGAAATACGCAAGATCGAAGGAATTAAAAATGTAGCCTTGGCGACCATTGCCTACGAGGATAAATCAATAAAAAACAAATATACTGCCTATTATGGGATGCAAAAGATTCCAGATTTTGTAATGGAAGGAATCGATGATGAGTATATTGATATGGTGGGGTTTGAAAAGATAGCCTATCGTCCGATTGAGGTAGATAGCCTACCAAAAGTTTGGATTAATGAACAATTTGTCGCTCAAATGGGCGTGACTGCAGAGGAGGCTTTAGGAAATGTGATTTCCTATGATCGAAATACCTATTTGATTGAGGGAGTTATTAAAAATTATTTTAGCAATGGCTTTGAAGAAGCTGTACAACCCTTGCTGCTCTTTCAATGGAAGGATATTGAGTTTTTACCTTATGGCTTAAATTATTTATCTGTGCAACTCGATGAGAAAGCAAATGCACAGGAAACACTGGAGCGTTTGCACGCCTTTTGGATTGTCAATATCGATTACGAATATCCTTTTTATTATCAAACAATATCCAATCAGTTCAAAGCCAATTATCAGCATGTTGAATCTCAAAAACACATGTTTTTGATTTGGAGTATAGCAGTAGTTTTTATGGCTTTGTTTGGACTTTATGCCAACTTATCACTGCACGTGGAACAAAAACAAAAAGAAATCATCATTCGCAAAATGTTGGGAGCACGTACGCATGAACTCTTCTTTTTGATTGGTAAACCTTTCTTTGTTTCGGTTATTTTAGCCTGTTTGATGGCTGTATATCCTGTATATTGGGTAATGGATACCTGGTTACATAAGTTTAAGTATAAGTATGAAATTGAAGGACTTCCCTTCGTTTTTTCTTTTTTATTGTTGATGGGACTCGTGTGCTTCATCATCTGGAGAAAAATGAGAATTGCTACAAAAATCAACTTTATTAAGCACATTAAATACGAATAGTTATGTTACAAAATTGGTTGAAAGTATATGCTTATCATTGGTTAAAAAATAAAATTTATTTTATGTTGACTGTCTTGGGGTTGGCCTTTGGTTTATCCCTCCTCACCTTGGCTGTGATTAGCTATCAAGAGGAACACGCCTATAACCAATCGAATCCCGATAAGGATAGGATTTTTATGGTGTTGAATCGTCACGAGGATTTTACATCGATCAACCAACCTTTTCCCTTGGGAAAAACACTGAAAGAGAACTATTCCTTTATTGAAGATTTTACGTATTATACGGGCTATGACGAGATTGTAATAGAAAAGGACAACATAGCCTATCCCCTTACCAAGGTGCTGCCAGCCCAAAGTAATTTCTTTGATTTTTTTCCTTATTCGTTTGTCTATGGATCTGCACAAACGGCTTTTCCAGATCAACGAAGCCTTGTTTTAGAAGAACAAAAAGCCATTGCGATTTTTGGACGAGGGGTAAACCCCTTGGGGAAAGAAGTATATGTGAATGACGAGTGGATGGTGATAACGGGTGTTTTTACCTTAGGTAATCACAAGAGCAGCTTTATGCCCGAGGCAATTATAGCGGTAATGGACCAAATGATTGCAACAAGAACGAATTGGCAGGATCGTTTTTTTGGGGTATTACTCAAAACAGACAAACCCGATCAGGCATTGGATGCTATTCACGCAACATTAGAGGAACATTACTATAAACCAGAAGCTAAAAGGTACGGAATAAGTGTTGAAGAATTGAAGCAAAAAGACATGCTCAATGATCCTATATTCTTGAAAGATTTAGCTACGGTTCGCTTAAGTCCCTATGGGAAACAGACACCAGAAAGCAGTGGAAATCTCAACATGATTTATATTTTTTGGGGATTGACGCTTGTTATTTTTGCTTTGGCCGTGGTCAATTTTATCAATTTTTCCATCACTCAGTTTTTATCGAGAGCCAAAGAAATGGGCATGAGACGGATATTTGGAGGAAGTAGGTTCTATATCGTGTGGCAGATTGCATTTGAAACAACGCTAACTTTGAGTATAGCACTGGGGGTTAGTATCTTTTTTATGGGAGTGATGTTGCCTTATCTCAACCTCATGATAGATACACAAATAGAGCTATCTATCACCATGGTGAGCGTTTGTTTTCTAGTGTTATTGATTAGTATCGCTCTACTGACCGGTGGAATCATCGCATTGTATGTAACAAGACAAAAGGTAACTACAATTTTGAAAGGCAATTTCTTGTCTACGCAAAAGGGATCGATACTCAAAACGATATTCTTAATCCTCCAGCTTACCATCGCTTGCTTTTTCGTTAGCAGTACCTTTATTTTTAATGAACAAGTGTACTATATGCTCAATAAAGATTTAGGCTTTAAAGGCGATCAAGTCATCAGCTTTAGCTTGAACGAAGCATTGAGATGGGAGAACAATGACCTGCTTTTGGAAAAGTATGAAACTTTTAAAAAAGAAGTAGAGCAACTTCCAGGTGTGGAAGGAGTATCTGCATCCGATCAAGTTTTTGGACGTGGTGGTTCAGCTTTAACTACAGGTAGTATGGAGGATAAAGATTTCATTTATACTGTGGTACAAGTGGACTATAACTATTTTGATCTTTTTCAAATCCCCTTAGTTCAAGGACGGGATTACAATTCGCTCTATGCGTCAGATTCCATCCAACATATTGTGGTGAATGAAACTTTTGTTCGTGAGGTTGGAATAACAAATCCCTTAGGAAAAACATTGCGTACAGCCAATAGCTCCTATAACGTCATTGGAGTAATCCAAGACTATAACTCCATGAATTTAGAAGATAAAGTGAGCCCAACGGTATATTTTTATATGAAAGGGATAGACCATAAGATGGGGAGTATTGAAAAAGTATATGTCAAAATTAAACAAGAGGAACCTATTGAACAAACCATCAAAGCAATTGAAGCGAAATGGAAGAAATTTACCCTTGATCGCGATTTGACTTTTAACTATGAATTTGTAGATCGACAGTTTGCTCAATCATTTGAGCAAGTGCTACTCGAGCGAAAAGTATTTAATGTTTTGAGTATTGGAGTCGTTTTTGTGGCCTTGTTTGGCTTATTTGCCATCGCTTCTTTTGTGATACAAAGCAAATTAAAAGCAATAGCCATTCAGAAGGTACTAGGAGCGAATTCTTTCCACCTCCTAAAAAAGCTAATGCTTCACTATGTGTATTACGGGGTGATTAGTTTTTTACTTGCTATTATTCCAAGTTACTACTTGCTAGAAAGCTGGTTGAGTGGTTATGCCTATCGCATCGAGATTGAATGGATGACCTATTTTCTGAGTTTGATTGTGATTTTGTGTTTGACTCTACTTATTGTTTGGTATAAAGCGCGTAAAGCGGTTACTATAGATGTATTACACTACATCAAATACGAATAATAGCGTATAAAATAAAATAGCATGCTAAAAAATTGGTTAAAAATATATGGGGCACATCAGATTAAGAATAAAGTGTATTTTATTCTGACCCTCCTTGGCTTAGCTATTGGGCTTTGGGGCGTGTTATTGGCGTATTTGTACTATAAAGAAGAAGTGCGTTACGATCAATGGAATCCGTATAAAGACGAAGTATTCTTGGTTAATACCGATTTAAGCGATAGAGATGTATGGACGTATGCTCCGTATGCATTTGGTTCAAGACTACCAGATTTGGGAGTGAAAGACCATATGTATCTTCCCAATTATAGTTCTGGTTACTTTGAAATCGATGGCGAAAAACGCTTTTTTACTAAAGGTCTTTTGGTTCAATCTAACTTTTTTGAATTTTTTCCTTTTGAGATAGTACAAGGTAACAATGTATTAGATGAACCGAATAGTATCGTTGTTTTAGATACGTATGCTGAATCTTTATTTGGAGAAAATGTTATCGGTAAGAGCGTCCGTTATAAAGGGGAATGGTTTGTTGTTAAAGGTGTGTATTCTTTTGGAGGAAAACAGAGCTCTATTGCACCAACGGTTCTTTTTTCAGGGATGGAAAAAAACGTGGTGAATAATGAAGATAATTGGGGCGATTATAATGCAACCCTATATCTAAAACCAACAGACCCAAATCAAATTGATCGGATAGGAAGAGGAATGAAGCAATTACTCTATGATAATTTATACACTCGATTAGCACAGGAAAAAGGAAAAACAGTTGAAGCATACCTGAAAGAAAGTGGTGATTTTATAGAAAGTTTTCGATTATTTCCTTTGTCAGGACAGCACATGATAACAGATGCTAGGGCTAATGGCACATTGGAGCGATCGGTTGATATGTCTCGTTTTTATATTGTAATAGGATTAGCTGTTTCCATTTTATTTCTATCTGTTGTAAATTATGTGAACTTGTCTCTCGTTCAAAGTTTGAAAAGAAATAAAGAAATAGTGGTGCAATTGATTATAGGAGGATCCTATTTTACAGTTTTTAAACAACTGTTTTTGGAAAGTGTATTGACCCTCTTTTTTGCTAGTATTTTGAGTTGTGTATTTGTTGAATTTACTCTGCCTACTATTCGCGTATTTTTACACTCAAACATGACCTTTATTCTAGTAGATTGTCTCGCTTTTTTGTTCTTATTTATAATCAGCATAGCCTTATCTGTATCTGGAATATTGTACTTTATTATTCGGAGAATATCGATTTTCACTCTTCTTAGAGGACAATTAGTGCTAAAAGCCACTTCTTTCGGGGTACGGGATCTGATGATGATTCTTCAATTTGTTATTGCTAGTTTTTTTATTGTAAGTACGATGATCGTTTACCAACAAGTCCATTATATGTTAGATAAGGAGTTGGGATTTAGTCAAGAAGAAATACTAGTGCTTCCTTTTTTAACCAATGAAGTAGAAGGAAATAAGGTTCGATTGTATGACGTTTATAAAAAAGAGTTATCCGCTATTCCTGGTGTGCAACAAGTGGCTGGCATTTCTTTTCGCATAGGAGAGGGAGGTTATAATTCCACTTCTTTATCCTATAATGGTGTTTCTCTACAGGTCGCTAATGTTGCCATGGATGTGGAATTTTTATCCTTGTTGAAAATTAAAATAGTGGAAGGAAGGGGATTTCAATCCGAATTAGCTTCAGATACCCTTTCAACTATTTTAATCAGTAAAAAATTTAAAGAAAAAGTAGGAGATGAAGATTTAGTCGGCAAACAAGTTATTTGGAATGGAACGCCTTTTGCGGTTGTTGGTATTGTTGATAATTATCACGCAAAAGGGCTTACAACCGATTATTTACCGATTGTCTATTTTAGGAATGAAACCATTCCTTGGTTAGTGGAACAAGAACAAGAAATCTATTTGCGTTTTGATCCCGCTCAAATAGATCAGGTATTGGCAGATGTGGAAAAGATATATAAAAAACGGAATGTCTCGGCATATCCTTTTTCTTATGAGTTCTTAGATAAGCGTTTTGAGAAAAATTTTATAGACAGTATCCAAGAACGCAATATTCTGTTGGTTTTAAGTGTACTCGCTGTTTTTATTGCTTTATTCGGGTTATATAGTCTGGTTTCTTTTAACTTGACCAATCAGTATAAAGAAATTGCAATCCGTAAAGTACTAGGTGCTTCAAATATAGAACAAATGAAACAGCTATCTAGACAGTATTTTTTCATAGTGGTTATAGGGTTTGGTTTGGCCATTTTTCCTAGTTACTATTTTATGAATGCCTGGCTAAGTAACTATGTTTTTCGAATTCATTTGGATTGGATGAACTTTTTACTTGCTTTTTTAGTTTTGATGCTACTCACTTTTGTTACCGTTCTCATTAAGGTGCATCAAGCATTACAAGTAAAAGTGTTGAAGTATATCAAACACGAGTAAGAATAATAATTGAAATAAAAATAATAGAAGATGAAAAAATTGGTATTAATCTTCCTCTTGACAGGAAGCGTTGTGTTTGCACAAAAACAAGAAAAAAGAACTGTGGCAGATTTTGCTGCTATACAGGTTTCTCAAAGTATTCAATTGGATTTTACCTACGGAGGGACTAAATCCGTTGCGGTACAAGTTCAGGACGAAAAAGACATGCAATATGTAAAAACAGAGGTGAAAAACGGTGTTTTACAAGTGTTTATCGATACGCCTAAGGGCACGTTTAATTATCGAACGGGGAGTGTACAAGTTCAAGTTAGTAACCCAACTTTAACTGCCGCTTATATTTCGTCTTCTGCACGATTAAATGTGCAAAATAAAATGGTGGTAAAGGATTTTAAAGTAGCAGCGAGTAGTTCTGGAACGTTTACAGGAAACTTAATACAAACAGATAACCTAGATGTTGCAGCAAGTTCTTCCGCTAAAATTGAAGGAAAATTCGAAGTTGCAAATAACACGGCAATTGACGTGAGTTCTTCGGCTAAAGTAGACTTGGACTTGAAGGGAAACAAAGTAGATATGGCAGCGAGTAGTTCTGCTAAAATTGAAGTAGAAGGAACAGCAAAAACGGTTGTCGCTAAAGTTTCAAGTTCGGCTAAGATTGATGGAAAAGAGTTAGCAATAAAAACACTGGATGGAAAAGCGAGTTCGTCGGGAATGATGAGTTTTAATGTCGCTGATGAGGTAAGAGGAAAAGCGAGTTCTTCAGGAAAAATTGCCATTTACGGAACTGCAACCTTGGTGGATGTGAAAAAATCATCTGGTGGTAAAATTGAAAAAGTAAAATAGTAGCTTAAGTATGGTTTCTAATTGGTTTAAGTTATATCTCTGGCATTTTAAAAAGAATGCCTTATTTTCAGTTCTTAATATTTTAGGACTTTCGATGGGAATGGCCGCCCTACTAATTGTGCTGATTTTTTGGAAGAATGAACATAGCTTTGATCAATGTAATCCATACAAAGACCGGGTATATGAAGTAGAAGGAACAACTGATTCTTATTTCAAGAATTGGTTTCCCGCACCCGTTGCCAACCAATTAGATAAAATGCCAGATATCATAGAAGCCTATAACTTTAGTTTTACTTCCAATGATATGCTGAGTATTGTTATAGACGGAAAAAAAGATTTCTTGTATGCTATTGAAGAGAAGCAAGCTAATTTTTTTGATTTCTTTCCTTTTACAACTATTTATGGAAGTGCGGAAGAATATAAACAGCACTATAAAGATGCTTTGGCATTGGACAAAGAACAAGCAGAACGTTTGTTTGGTCAAGGGGTTAATCCGATAGGAAGGCTCGTTGAATTAGAAAACGGCCAACTCGTTACAGTTCGTTTTGTCTATGAAATTCCAGGAAATAGCTCCGTGATCTTTAAAGGAATGACATCCTATCTGACTGAAAATCAAATTGAATATAATCGAGGAGACAATTGGGGAGATCACAATTATACGCTTTTGATTAAGTTAAAAGAAGGAGTAGCAATCGAAAAAGTACAAGAGCGAATCCGAGATGTGATGTATGAAGAAATTTTTCAATTTTATGCGCAAGAAGGAGGAATCTCAATTGCAGAATTGAAAGAGCAATATAAAGAAAAAATGGTCTTGCATTTCAATGTGCTCGATGAGGTACATTTGAATCCATTATCAGGGGGATTAAGTGCAGGACCAACAGCTGGGAAGATGGTGAATATTATGCTGTTTTCCGCTGTGCTATTATTGGTTTTAGCGTTGGTTAATGCTATTAATCTATCCCTTGTGAACAGTTTTAAACGAGCGAAGGAAATTGGAATTCGAACAGCAGTTGGTAGTACAAAATATCAACTTTTTAAACAAAGCATGTTTGAGGCCGCTCTAACAACGGGTATTGCTTTCGGAATAGCATTGCTACTTGTAGAAGGGGGAATGCCTTATTTTTCTATCTTGGTAGATCGCGCGCTTACTACTAATCCAATGCACTTATTTGGTCCGGTATTGCTCCTGTTGGTTGGGGTTTGCCTGCTAGTAGGAGGATTACCAAGTTTATTTATTCTGTCTTTTGATGCCATAAAAACATTAAAAGGAAATTTTATCCGAGGGAAAGCAGGAATCCGTTTGCGTAATGTTTTACTAATCTTTCAATTTGTTATCGCTTTTTTCTTCTTATCAACCGCCATTTTTGTTCAGAAGCAAGTAAACCATATGTTACAAGAAGATTTGGGGTTTAACGGGGATCAGGTGGTCAATATTCGCTTTCGAATTAAAGACACCAATCAACGAAATCGAATTTATCAACAAGTGGAAGCAGATGTAAAAAAGATACCTGGAGTAAAAGCTGTAGTGAATCACTCCATGCGAATTGGCAAGGGGTATTCTAGTGCTTCAAGTAACAACATAGGAGATGTTTCTATGCAGAGTAACAATGTGCCCGTTGGCTATGATTTCCTACAAGTGTTTGATGCACAATTACTAGAAGGACGATTTTTTGACCGCACGCTTGCATCAGATAGTATTAATAAAATTGTCGTTAATGAAACCTATAAACGCAACTTTAATTTTTCAGAGGGTATTATAGGAAAAAAAATGCGATGGAATGGAAGAGAATTTGAAATTATTGGCGTTGTTCAAGATTTAAAAATAGAAGGTTTCTCCCAAAATACAAACCCTGCCACGTACTTTATGCCTAATTCAGTGGATTGGTTCACGGGTTTAATGTCAAACATCGCAGTAAAGATAGAATCGAAGAACGCACAACAAACAATTGATGCGTTGGAAGTTTTTTGGACCAAGCGAATCGATGCTACATATCCAATGGAGTTTCAATTTGCTAGTGAGGACTTTGCAGCAAGCTATCAAAAAACCTTACATCAGCGTAATCTATTTTTGTGCTTGATGGGAGTATCGATGTTTATTGCTTTATTTGGATTGATGGCTATTGTTTCCTTTAGTATTGAAAGTAGGTTGAAGGAAATTGCCATTCGAAAAATATTGGGAGCCAATGTAAAAGCATTGGTGCTGAAATTATCGATGCGCTTTTTAGTGTATTGCACCTTGGGTTTCGTTCTTTCTATCTATCCCGTTTACTATTTGATTCAGGTGTGGTTAGAAGACTTCGTCTATCGCATTGATTTGTCTTTTTTTCCTTTTTTCCTCGCTTTTTTTGGTCTAACACTATTTTCTATGCTGTTAGTTTTATGGAAATCCATTAAAGCAACGCGTATAAATACATTGAAATATATAAACTATGAATAAGAGCATTGGGTTACTTGTAGGGTTGTTGTGTACTTCGTTTATTTTTGCTCAAGAAAAATGGACCTTACTCCATTGTATGCAGTTAGCAGAAGAAAATAGTTATGAACTTATGATTGCCCAACTCGAAAAACAAGTGGTTGAAGTGCAACAACAAAGTGTAGCTTCTTATTACTTGCCTCAAGTTGGAATCAACACTTCTCAAAGTTTTAATTATGGATCAGCAATCAATCCATCAACTAATGCGAGAGTAAGCTCTAATATTCAGTCCTTACAAACAGCTGTTGATGCGTCTATTCGCTTATTTGATTGGTCTGATTATGTGGATCGTCAAATGAAAAAACACAATACGTCTTATGCAGCGTTACAAGAAGAAGAAGTGAAATACTATTATCAACAACGGGTGCTAGACCTGTTTTTTAAGATTATTGGAACCCAAGAATACCATAAACTTCAAGCGTTGCAGTTGAATAACAGTCAGTTGAATCTAGATCGAGTGGCGAAAGAAGTAGAAGCGGGGGCTAAGCCTATCAGTGATCAATATGATATTGAATATATTTTTAACAATGAACAATTGAGAATACAAGAAACGCTAAATGAATTGCAAAATCAAAAATTGCAACTTTTGCAAATGTTAGATGTTGACAAAGGAGAATTAGCCTCTTTTGAGCTGGTCTTTGAGCGGGAATTTGTTGGATTTAATTCGGATTATGAGTTCAATCCCATACTTGAAAAAGCGCGTTTGTATCAAGCAATTTTAGAAACAGAACAACGGTCGATTAGAGCTAAAAATTATCCGAGAATTACAGGGAATTATCAATGGGGAACCTTTTACTCCAAACCCTTTAATACGAGCTTGGATTGGGATGTAGCTTCCTTCTCTAGACAGTTCGCAGACAATAAAAGTCACTATGTTGGGATTGGGGTAAGTATTCCGCTTTTTCAGGGAGGAATTGTAACGAGACAATTGCGAAAAAACAAAGCGGAAAGGCAGTTGAATACGTGGAAAATCAGAGAAAAAGAACGGGCAGTTGCAAAAGAGCAGGAGCGCTTAGTACAAGAAATTAATCAGGTTGAAAACTTGAATGATGGATTGAAAAACAGCATCGATTTAGCCCAAAAATCCTTTCATACTACACAGGTGAAATACGAGAATGGCAAGGCCGATATATTCTCATTTAATGCAGCGAAAAATCAGCTACTACATGCAGAATTTGCCTTAATTCAAAACGAAATAAAACGCGTTTTTTTGAGTAAAAAAACAACTTTAAATTACGCAAATCACCTATAATATCAAGTAGGCGAGGGATTTGCATTTAGAATATATTAACATCAAAATTTCAAATATAACTGCTATATTTGCGTAAGTCAAGATTTATAGTAAAATATTGAAAACTAATCGCATATAATGAAATTAGATAGAAAAGATATTCTGAAGGCTTTAGAGACTATCTCTATTGCTGGAGAAGGGAAAAATATGGTTGAAAGTGGGGCAGTTAACAACGTAATGACCTTTGGAGATGAGGTGGTTGTTGATTTGGTATTATCAACCCCTGCTTTGCACATCAAGAAAAGAGCCGAAGTAGATGTGATGAAAGTGATACACGAACAAGTGTATGAAAAAGCAAAAGTAAAAGTAAATATAAAAGTAGAAGCACCAGAAAAGCCAGAAATAAAAGGAAAAGCAATTCCCGGTATCAAAAATATCGTTGCGATTTCTTCTGGAAAAGGAGGAGTTGGAAAGTCTACAGTTACAGCAAACATTGCGGCGAGTTTAGCTAATATGGGCTTTAGCGTAGGGGTATTAGATGCGGATATCTATGGGCCTTCGATGCCTATTATGTTCGATGTCGAAAATGCCAAACCAATTTCAGTTGAAGTAGATGGGCGTTCAAAAATGAAACCGATTACCTCATACGGAGTCGAGCTTTTATCGATTGGATTCTTTACCAAAGCAGATCAGGCCATCATTTGGAGAGGACCTATGGCTGCTAAAGCATTGAACCAAATGATTTTTGATGCAGATTGGGGCGAATTAGACTTCTTATTATTGGATTTACCTCCAGGAACAGGGGATATTCACTTGTCTATCATGCAATCGTTACCCGTAACAGGTGCCGTTGTGGTATCTACTCCTCAAGCAGTTGCACTTGCAGATGCGAAAAAAGGAGTTTCAATGTTCAATTCAGAAAGCATCAATGTACCTGTATTGGGTATTGTTGAAAACATGGCGTACTTCACGCCAGAAGAATTGCCAAATAACAAGTACTACATCTTTGGAGAAAATGGAGCAAAGAACTTGGCTGCAGACTTACAAGTGCCGTTCTTAGGAGAAGTTCCTATCGTTCAAAGTATTAGAGAGGCAGGAGACTTTGGTCGTCCGGCAGCTTTACAGAAAGATACAATTGTAGCGAAAGTATTCGAAGAAATCACCAGAAATGTAGTAGAACAGGTTGTAATGCGCAACGATTCATTGCCCCCTACCGAGGCAATCAAAATTACCACTATGGCTGGATGTTCAGCGGTAGGAAAAAAATAAAACCATTTTACAGATTAAATATATGGCATCAGAAACTATCAGAGAAAACGTTATGAAGGCGTTAGACGAGATTCGCCCGTTTTTGCAAACCGATGGAGGAGATATTACATTAATTGATATAGTTGATGACAAACACGTGAAAGTTCGCTTAGAAGGTGCTTGTACAGCTTGCAGTGTGAATCAAATGACATTGAGTGCAGGGGTTGAAACTACAATTAAAAAATATGCACCCGAAATTGAGACGGTAGTTAATGTTGGATAAAAATAACAAGTCAACCCTTTGCTAAAGTGTAATATATCTTGTGCAAAGGGTTGACTTTTATCATTTTTAATAAACGTTACAAAGGATACCTTTGTATTAAAGAACTACATCATGATTGAAACCGATATAATTATTATTGGAGCTGGACCCACAGGTCTATTCGCTGTTTTTGAAGCGGGCTTATTAAAGCTTAAATGTCATTTAATTGACGGATTGCCTCAACCTGGAGGACAATTAACCGAGCTTTATCCGAAAAAGCCAATTTTCGATATCCCTGGATATCCATCCGTAGGAGCAGCAGAATTAGTCGATAATTTAATGGAGCAGATCAAGCAATTCCAACCGGGATTTACCCTGAATGAGGTTGCTGAAACGATTGAAAAACAAGAAGACGGTACGTTTATCGTTACTACCAATAAAGGGACAAAACACTGCGGAAAAGCCGTGGCTATTGCTGGAGGTTTAGGTTCGTTCGAACCGCGTAAACCAGATTTGGAAAACTTGGCATTTTACGAAGATAAAGGCGTTGAGTATTTCGTGAAAAAACCAGAAATGTTCGCAGGTAAAAAGATTGTTATTGCCGGTGGTGGTGACTCTGCTTTGGATTGGAGTATTTACTTAGCAGATATTGCTGCAGAAGTATTTTTAGTACATAGACGTAATGAATTCAGAGGAGCTTTAGATTCTGTAGAGAAAGTACAAGCACTAAAAAACCAAGGAAAAATTAATTTAGTAACACCCGCTGAAATTGTTGAACTGAAAGGGACAGCGAAATTAGAGGCTGTTGTAGTAGAACGCGAAGGACAGCGCGAAGAAGTTGCTTGTGATTACTTTATTCCTTTGTTTGGGTTAACTCCCAAGTTAGGTCCAATTGCAGATTGGGGATTGGAAATTGAGAAAAATGCGATTAAAGTGAATAACGCATTGGATTATCAAACCAATATTCCTGGAATTTATGCCATTGGGGATATTAATACGTATCCAGGAAAATTAAAGTTGATTTTATGTGGTTTTCACGAGGCAACTTTAATGTGTCAAAGTGTATATAATATGCTGAATCCCGGTAAGAAATATGTGTTGAAATACACGACAGTTTCTGGTATTAATGGATTTGATGGTACACGCAAAGAAGCGGAGAAAGCGGTTGTTAAATCAATTGAATAAGCATGTCAGCAGATATTAAAATTACAATTATTGATAGAGAAGGTGTAGAGCACGTAGTGGATGCGCCAACGGATATGAGTATGAATATCATGGAAGTGGTTCGTGCATACGAATTAGCACCAGAAGGTACTATTGGTATCTGTGGTGGAATGGCCATGTGTGCTTCTTGTCAGTGTTATGTACACAACGCGGATGAAGTGGCTGTGCCAGAAATGAATCCAGATGAAGAAGCTATGCTTTGGGAGGCACTAAATGTCAAAGACAATAGCCGTTTAGGTTGTCAGATTGGAATTACTCCAGAGCTTGAAGGGTTGATTGTTGAATTAGCTCCAGCTGAATAATCCAAAGAACGGTACAGATTCTTTTTAATCCATAAAAAAAAAGCGACGTTTTTACGTCGCTTTTTTGTTTTTTATTCTTCTACAACCGTATCGGTTTTCTTTCTTTTTGCCAATTTAATGATGATGGGTAAAGTAGTAGCTAATACTAAGAATAGTACGATATATTCAATATAGTCTTTTAGATTAATTTCGTAGCTTTCTAATAGCCAAACTTGTAGGTAGTGTCCTGCAAATATCAACGTTGTTGCCCATAAGAAGGAACTGATTACATTATAGATCATGAAGCGTTTGATGTCCATGCGAACAATGCCGGCAATGATAGGAGCAAAAGTTCGTACAACAGGTAAAAAACGAGCAAAGATAATCGCTCTTCCACCGTGTCTTTCAAAGAATACTTTTGATTCGTATAAGTATTTTTTCTTGTATATGAAATTGTCTTTTACGTTGTAGAGGTAATTGCCACTCTTGGCGCCAAACCAATAGCCAAAGGTATTACCGAGAATCCCCGCCAAGGCAACCAAGGTGGATAGTAGCGCTACATTTAAGAAGTCGCTTTCGATTTGAAATAATTCTTGCATTAGCGCCGTACTATAGATACCTGCTAAAAACAGTAAACTATCTCCTGGTAAAAAGAAACCAGCAAATAAACCTGTTTCGGCAAATACAATAAAAAGTACAACGTATATTCCAATAGAATGTCCCGCAATCTCTAAATTGATATAGAACTCAGGATTGATTAATTGTGAGATGTGAAATTCGTCCATAGTTTGTTTTTATTCTGTCTTATCGTGTTTTTTAATTCTCAGTAATGGGTGTGTTATCGTTGTTTTCAAATTTGTCAATAGAGGCTGTAGACAATGCATTTCCCAAAACATTAGTCATACTTCTTCCCATATCACAGAAGTGATCAATAGGCAAGATAAAGGCAATTCCTTCTGGGGGATATTAAACATTGCGCAAGTGGCTACAATAACAATTAACGAAGCACGAGGTACGCCTGCAACTCCTTTGCTGGTTACCATTAATACCAGAAGCATTAATATTTGATCACCGATTGTCATGGGTACATCGTAGATCTGTGCAATAAAAATACTAGCAAAGGTCAGATACATCATACTGCCATCTAAGTTGAAAGAATAACCCAACGGCAAGGTAAATGACACAATTTTTGGAGAACAACCGAATTTGTTTAATTGTTCGACTAGCTTTGGAAAAACAGCTTCGCTACTTGTGGTAGAGAAAGCAATCAACAAAGGCTCTTTAATGGCCTTTAGCAAGCGCCAAACATCTTTTCCTAGGATTAGGTATCCTACAAGGATTAAAACCGCCCAGAGCACCACTAAACCACAAACAAAGGCCAATAAGTATTTGGCGTAGGTTAAGAAAATGCTTAATCCATAAAGTGCAACAGCACTTGCAATGGCGCCTAAAACACCTAAGGGTGCCGTCCACATGATGTAAGTCACCATTTTTAATACTACTTCAGCAATGCGGTCAAATAGTTTGATGATTACCTTTCCTTTTTTGCCTATACTCGCTAAGGCAACTCCAAAAAAGACAGCAAAAACGACGATTTGAAGAATTTCATTATGCGCAAAAGCATCAAAAATACTTTTTGGAATTAAATGTTCAATGAAGGATTGAAGACTCAAAGCATTCGTTCTCGTTAATAAATCGTCTGCTGATGAGGTGTTTTCTAAATTGAAATTCGCATTAGCCCCTGGCTTAAACCAGTTGACTAAGATTAATCCAATCCCCAAGGATACCAATGAGGCTGTAATAAACCATCCCATCGCTTTTCCTCCCACTCGACCTACCATTTTCATATCGCCCATCTTGGCAATTCCCACTACAAGTGTACAGAAAACCAAAGGAGCTATAATCATTTGAACCAATCGAATAAAGACGGTCCCTAGTAATTTGATGTTTTGTGAAAAACCAGCAATGTATTCGGGAAGTACATAATGAATAATACTGCCGAAAATAACACCTAAAACTAAGGCAATGATGATAGCAATAAAAAGTTTATTGTTTTTCATAGGTAAAAAAATTTGTCCGTGAAAATAGTTATTATTTTTATAATAATTCTATGTTTTAGATAAAAATAACACTTCAAATTGTATTGCAAGGGTTGTGAATCTTGATGTTTTTTTTCGATTTGTTATATTTTATGTGGATAAAGTAGGTGAATGAACGGATTAAATTGTCATTTTATCTTTGTTTTGTATAGAGAACTTCTCCTGTTGTTTAACCGTTGAAGCGAGGGAAGTTTCTGTTTTAATCAAAAGAAAACTGTAAATTTACCGCTCAATAAACCTACTGAATATGAAAAAAATAGTTTTGTTTGCCTTGAGTTTAGCGTGTTTGAGTACGTTTGCTCAAGATGTAATGACAAAAGAACTCTTGTGGAAATTGGGAAGAGTGAGTCCTGTGGGAATTACCAAGGACGGGAAAAATCTTATTTATAAGGTGACTCATGCTAAAATGGAAGACAATAGTTTTGACTCTAAAACCTATCAGATTCCCTTGACAGGAGGAAAACCTGTAGCAATTGAAACCTATAAAGATTTAGTAAGCGATGCAACTATTTCGCCTGATGGCAAACACCTTGTGTTTGACGAAGTTGTTAAAATCAACAATTTCTTAGGGAAAGACTTGTATCCAGCGATGCAAAAAGCAGATGCTTACGTATTTGATGGATTGGATTACAGACATTGGGATACTTGGAACGATGGTACGCATAATCACGTATTCTATGCAGCAAAAGACAATAAAGACAACAAAATTGACATTATGCAAGGTGAACCGTATGATGCGCCTCAAAAGCCATTTGGTGGTGGAGAGGATTATGTATGGGCTCCGGATGGAAAGTCAATTGTGTATGTGTCGAAAAAGAAATTTGGAACGGATTATGCCTTGAGTACAAATACAGATTTATACGAGTATAATCTTGAAACCAAACAAACAAAAAACTTAACAGAAGCAAATGTTGGGTATGATACGCATCCTACCTATTCGCCACAAGGTCATTTGACTTGGTTGCAAATGAAACGCGATGGATATGAGGCGGATAAAAATGATATTATTGTTCGCTTTGGTAATGTAGAACAAAACCTGACTGCTAATTGGGACGGAACGGTGGATAGCTACCAATGGAGCAAAGACGGAAGCAAAGTGTATTTCGTTGCAGCAGTGGGAGGAACAGTGCAATTATTTGAAGTGAACTTTCCAGGGTTAAAACGCATTGCGCCTGTTGTGAGACAATTGACAGAGGGGAATTTTGACGTTACTGGAATTGTTGGGTTTGACGGAGATAAGGTGGTGTTGACTCGTACTGATTTTAATCACGCTACAGAAGTGTTTTTTTATGATTTAAAGAAGAAATCGTGGAACCAAATCACGAAGGTAAATGACGAAATTTATTCGAAAATTGCCTTGAGTAAAAGTGAAAAACGCATCGTGAAAACGGTAGACGGAAAAGATATGGTTACTTGGGTTGTGTATCCTCCAAATTTTGATCCGAATAAAAAATATCCAACTTTGTTGTATGCACAAGGGGGACCACAATCGGCTTTGTCTCAGTTTTACTCGTTCCGTTGGAATTTCCAATTGATGGCTGCTGAGGGATATATCATTGTAGCACCGAATAGAAGAGGTATGCCAGGACACGGTGTGGAGTGGAACGAAGCCATCAGCAAAGATTGGGGTGGAAAACCCATGCAAGATTACTTAGCTGCTATCGATGATGTGGCAAAAGAAAAATATGTAGATAATGCACGTTTAGGTGCTATCGGTGCAAGTTACGGAGGTTATTCTGTATTCTACTTGGCTGGAATTCACGAAAACCGCTTTAAAACATTCATTTCTCACTGTGGAGTGTTTGATTTAGTGAGTATGTATGGAACAACTGAAGAAGTGTTCTTCCCTAATTTTGATACGGGGGGTGCATACTGGGAAAAGGACAATAAAGATGCACAAAATGCAATTCAAAACTTTAACCCAATTAACAACGTAGATAAATGGAATACGCCAATCTTAATCATCCAAGGAGGAAAAGATTACCGTGTGCCAATCGGGCAAGGACAAGAAGCTTTCCAAGCTGCACAGTTGAGAGGAATTAAAAGTAGATTCTTATACTTACCAGAAGAAAATCACTGGGTAGTTCAACCGCAAAACGCACAAGTTTGGCAAGGTGAATTTTTCCGTTGGTTGAAAGAAACACTATAGTAAAGAAACAATTCGTTTCGTAAAAAAACAGCAATTCAATTTTGAATTGCTGTTTTTTTTTTGATCCTTGTCCTCGAAAATAAAAAAATAGAAAACAAAAAGAGGATGAACCATTTTCGTTCTTGATTTACGGTCATTAACCAATGTTTTTTTATCTTTACGACTATAACAACAAGTACAATGAATAAAAAAACAATCCAATCATGGGTGTTGACGGCGGTTTTATCTGTTATTACGGCGTCAACTACAGTTGCACAAGACAATCTTGTTAATGCATTAAAATTAAATGCAAGTGATAAAAGTAAAGAGCTTTTTCAGTTTAAGCCCGTTGTAGATATCGAAAATACATCGATTAAGAATCAAGGATCTTCGGGAACTTGTTGGAGCTATTCAGCCAATTCTTTCATTGAATCAGAAATGATGCGTATGGGGAAACGCCCAGTAGAAATTTCTCAAATTTACTCGGCACGCAATGCTTATATCGAAAAAGGAAAAATGTATGTGCGCATGCAAGGGGCTGTAACCTTAGGAGATGGTGGAGCTTTTCACGATGTAATGAACATGTACCGCATGTATGGTGCTGTGCCTCAAGAAGTATATACCGGGTTAAACTACGGAACAAAGAAGAATCAATTTGCTGAAATGGCAGCTATCCAAGAAGGAGTACTGAAAGCAGTAGTCTCTAATCCAAATGGAAAATTGACACCAAATTGGGAGAAAGCCTACACCGCTGTAATTGATGCATATTTGGGTGAAGCACCTACCAAATTCAAATGGGAAGGGAAAGAATATACACCACAAACATTTGCAAGCGATGTAATTGGAATTAATCCTGAAGATTATATCGAAATTGGATCCGATAAGAACTATCCTTACTATGACAAATTTGTATTGTTAGTACCGGATAACTGGGCATTTGATCAAGTGTACAACGTACAAGTGAACGAAATGACAGCTATTATCGACTTAGCGATCAACAATGGTTTTACTGTTGCTTGGGCAGGTGACGTCAGTGAGAAGTATTTTAGCTGGAAAAATGGAGTGGCTTATGTTCCTGAAAAAGACTGGGAAGATATGAACGAGGAAGAGCGCAAAGAAATCTTTAACGGACCAAAACCAGAGCGTACAGTTACAGCAGAAATGCGCCAAGAAGCGTTTGATAACTATTCAACAACAGACGATCACGGCATGCATATCGTTGGAATTGCAAAAGACCAAAAAGGACGTGAATTCTATATTGTGAAAAACTCTTGGGGAATCTCAAATGATCACAATGGATACATGTATATGTCGAAAGAGTATGTAAAATATAAAACGACAGATTTCATGGTTCACAAAGACGCATTGTCTAAAGACATGAAAAAGAAATTGAAAATCTAAGAAAGAAAATTAAAAAAAGAGAGCTATGGAAATTGTATTACGAGGATTAGAACAAATGCTAGAGTCCATGTGGCAAGCGATACCCAAAATATTGTTGGGGCTAGTTATATTGGGAATAGGATCTTATCTAGTCAAACTTGTTTTAAAGTTAATTCGCAGACGTCTTGAAAAAAGAGACGTGGAATTATCATTAAGAGGGTTTTTATTAAGTGTAGTAAAAGCGACGTTGTATATCATTTTATTGATTATTGTAGCTGCAACGATGGGCTTTCAAGTGGCGGGAATCGCAACGATTTTTGCCTCTGCGGGTTTAGCCGTTGGTTTAGCTTTGCAAGGGAGTTTGTCCAATTTTGCTGGTGGTGTTTTGGTATTGTTGTTCAAGCCGTTTAAAGTAGGAGATTACATCTCCAACCCAAGCGGAACAGAGGGGACAGTAGAACGCATCGATTTATTGTATACAACCCTAACAGGTCCAACGGGATTAAAAATATTTAGCCCCAATGGCCCTTTGGCCAACTCCGTGATTACCAATTATTCAGAAATCACATCCAGACGACACGATTTTGTGGTAGGTATTGGTTATAATGAAAATATTAAAGAAGCACAAAACATTATTTTAGGTGTTTTAGCCAAACACCAAGCCGTATTGCAAACACCTGCGCCAATCGTATTTGTCAGTAATTTGGGCGATAGCTCGGTGGACTTAAACGTGCGTACTTGGATTGGTAAATCGGATTACTGGAATACGGTATTCGAAATTCAACAAATTGTCAAAGTGGCCTTGGATGAAGCAAATATCGAAATTCCTTTTCCACAACGCGATTTGCATATTGTTTCAGATAAAACGAAATAGCTTATTGGAGAGAAGAAAGAGGAGAGAGGAAAAGGGAGAGAACTTTTAACTGTTAGCCGAAAAGATATCTCGAAATAGAATCGCCTGCTTTACAAGCATTTTTTTTTGTAAGGTTTAACTAAAAAACAAATCGAGCAAATTTTACATACCATAAAATAAAAAAGACCTCGCAGGAGGTCTTTTTTATTTTAAAATTTATTCGATTAAAGAACCAATTATTTTATTTTAGAAAAAACTACCGATTTCCTCTCTCCTCTTTCTTCTTTCTTATTCTATCACATAATCGCGGTATTCTTCCGCAATTTGGTCAAATAGGTTGAGTAATTCTGTTACATCATCTGTGGTGACTAATTTCAAGCGATGCGGTTTAAAACCGTGAATCCCTTTGAAGTAATTGGTATAGTGGCGACGCATTTCTACAATACCCAAACGTTCTCCTTTCCATTCCATCGACCAGATTAAGTGGTTTTTAGCCGCTTCTAGACGATCTTCAATCGTAGGAGGGGCAAGTAGTTCACCCGTTTGGAAATAATGCTTTATTTCGTCAAAAATCCACGGATATCCAATTGCTGCACGACCAATCATCATCCCGTCCAATCCAAATCTCTCTTTGTATTCCAGTGCTTTTTGTGGGCTGTCGATATCGCCATTACCAAAAATTGGAATTTTAATGCGTGGGTTGTTCTTGATGCGTTCAATGTGCGTCCAATCCGAATGTCCTTTGTACATCTGGGCGCGTGTTCTTGCGTGAACGGTCAAGGCCTGTACGCCCACATCTTGTAAGCGCTCGGCTACTTCGTCAATATTGATTGATTCTTCATCCCAACCTAAACGCGTTTTTACCGTAACAGGCAAGGAAGTGCTGTTAACCACTGCTTTGGTCAAGCGAATCATCAAGTCGATGTCTTTTAATACCCCCGCACCTGCACCTTTGCAAACCACTTTTTTTACCGGACAACCAAAGTTAATATCGACTAAATCAGGGCGAACAGTCTCTACAATACGCGCAGACATCGCCATGGCTTCTTCATCCCCACCAAAAATCTGTATACCAACGGGACGCTCGTAATCAAAAATATCCAACTTCATCTTGCTCTTTATCGCATCGCGAATTAATCCTTCTGAGGAAATAAACTCAGAATACATTAAATCTGCCCCGTGTTTTTTACACAAACGACGGAAAGGAGGATCACTCACATCTTCCATTGGAGCCAAAAGAAGCGGATGATCAGGTAGTTCTATATTGCCAATTTTAATCATAATCGTTTTCGATATTTCCTGCAAAAGTACAATATTTTATTTTTTCGTCTTTTAGAAGTTTTCAATGGAGATATTTGGCATAGAAACAGATTAAAACCTTTGGATTGCGTATCTTTAAACCTTTCTAGATGTTTGGCCTTATGAAACTAAAAGCTTTTGAGTTTACACCTTTCCATATTGAATTCTCTTTTGATACGTTGAAGGAAGAATTGAAGAAATTTATCGCAAACGAGAAGGGAAATCCGTATCGCAAAGCGTATTATGAAGATTTATTGGAAAGAGCGAATCAGCAATTAGTGAATGATGCAGCTGGTATTGACCCTGCATTGGAAGATATCCATGAAAATTTAGTGGTTGAACTGTTTGATGTTATTTTTCCCTCTGCTTTGTCAGACAATGAAATCAAAGCCGTTTCCATGCCCTTTCAAAACATTATGTTTAATCACACCAGGCGATTCAAACAAATTATTGAAGATGCAGGAGGGAAATACACCGGAGAAATTCGAAACTTCAATCAAAATGAATACTACATCGCTTGTTGTTGTATTATCATGAATTACTATTTCAAGTCTACCTTTGATTTAACCCAACCTCTTTTTATTGATTTACCAGATAAACGCGGTATTACGCGTTATTATCGCGTCTTGTATAATGCCGATTTTGTCGAGTTGATCCCCAGTGAAAATGCAGTCATGCTGACCCAAAAAGATATCGAATTGTTGCAGGATAATTATGATGATCTAGCTTTGTGGCAGCGCTACTTTCCACAGAAAAGTTGGACGATAAAAGGCTTTGGTTTGTTGAGTCTGGTGGATGTAACCTTTGAAAATGCGCTTTCGCTCTTAAAGGAGAGTTTCCTGAAAACAGAATTGCAGCGCAAACCCTTGGGGGATTTTGTCAACCAATTGTTCAGTTCTATTTTTAAATTACCCAATCTGAAAATCGGATTGACGGTGTTACAAGGAGATAAAACCGCTCAAATGGAGCTGAAGAATGTTATGATTGTCAACAGCTATTTACTCAATGAAGAACAAAGTCGAATTGTAATCTCTGCGCAAGCCTATCGTCGTCTGATGGTGCAAAAGCAATACTTTAGCATTTCGGATGTTGAAGCGGAAACGCATAATGAAGAACACCGTGAAATGTGTTTGAATTTAATGCAACAAGGAGTTCGTAGCTGCTTGTTTAGTCCTATTGTCACCTCTACTGGGATTGAGGGAATATTGGAAATCGTGTCGCGTAATCCTAGAGATTTGCACAGTGTTAATGCACAGAAACTAAACGAATTGATGCCTATTATTTCCGAAACAATGGAGCGCGTACGAACCGATGCATTGAATCACATTGAGGCCATTATTCAACGAGAGTATACAACTATTCACCCTAGTGTGTATTGGAAATTCCTAGAAGAAGCCCAGAAGAACTACATTGACAATGTAACAGATAAGAACTATATCTTAACTCCGATTGCCTTTCCTGATGTTTTTCCCCTCTATGGCGAAATCGACATCAAGGGATCAAGTCAATTGAGAAATGAGGCTATTCAGCAAGACCTAAGAGCACAGTTGGATCAATTGATTCACTTGTTGGATGATTATGCTAAAGGAATCGAGCATATTTTACTGGAAAAGCATCGTTTGAAACTAAAAGCGTATAACAAACAAGTGAAGAATCACTTTTATTCTGGACTTGAGCAGCGTATTCAAACCTATATCCGTGAGGAAATACACCCTCTTTTGCAAAAAGAAAGTTTTCTTTTTAACACAGAGCGGTTGAATGAATATTTTAGTTTTATCGATTATGAGTTGGATGTGTATTACCGCTATCGCAAGGTATTTGACAAGCAAATTGGCCGTATTAATAAATGCTATTCGGATATTTTAGACAAGAGACAAAAAGAAGCACAAGCGGTCTATCCCCATTATTATGAGCGATTTAAAACAGATGGGGTAGAGCACAACATTTACATCGGGGATTCCATTTGTCCAGATCGTGCCTTTGATATTACCTATCTACAGAATTTGAGGTTGTGGCAATTACAAGTCATAGCGGAACAGATGTGTATCCATTATCGAAACAATATTCAGGACGAAATTCCAATGGATGCCACGTCTCTTATTTTGGTTTACGATGCTTCTTTGAGTATTCAGTTCCGAATGGATGAAAAGCGATTTGATATTGATGGATCCTATAATACACGCTATGAAATCATCAAAAAACGACTCGACAAAGCCGTAATTCAGAATTCAGAAGAGCGAATTGTTCAACCCAAGAGTATTGCTATTGTTTTCGCCTCTCACGCTGATCGCGATGAATACATGGCTTATATCAAGTATCTGCAATACGTAGGCGTCTTGCAATCCGCTATTCAAGCGTTTGAAGTAGAAGATTTACAGGGGGTTGCTGGTTTAATCGGTCTACGTGTTTTAGTCAACCTCGATTACAACCTTGAGGCACTGGATTATCAACAGTTGATGGTGAATTTTCTTAGAAACCAATACCTCTAAATGCCAAGACAAACGCCAGTACAGAAGCTAAGATTCCAATGGTAAATACAGTATAGGTAATGCGCAACAAGGTGTACTTTCTATTCAATACCTTACCTAAATAATACAAATCAGTAGTCAGGGCTTCGTATATATTTTCTTCTTTTCGGATTAAATTTCGCAGGGTTTTATAATACTCATCCAAAGGCATTTTGTGGAATGAACCAAAAAACAGCAAATTAACCGTGTGGTTGTCCACTTCTTCTTGGGAAAAAGTTCCCGCAGTTACTTTAGGTCTGGTAGACATAATGGCAAAAATAATGGTGGCCACACTAAAGAAGATTAAGACAAAAGTAGGTATAATTAAATGCGCATTGGAAGGGCTATCTAATTTTGGAATTAAAGTAGACAAGCAAATGGAAATAATAATCGCATTGACAGAAAGCAAGATATTAGCTTTGCGGTCTGCAATAGCACTTAATTGGGTGTGATTGCGCAAGGTGGTGCGAAATAGGGTGTCAATGGATCTAAAGTGCTCGCGCTTGGTTGATTTCTCCTTTTTCTTTTTGTCTTTCTCTATTTGTTCTCTAAGAGTAAAAATGTTCTGTTGCTTTTTCGGTTGCCATTTTTGACGGGCATAATCGGTATAATAGCGATGTTTGTAGAGTAAGAAATCTAAGTTTTGTTGATTCCACTCTTCTGGTGTAAATTGAAGATCACAAGTAGTAGTTAGTTCACATCGAAGTAAGTTGCTAATTTCCATAAAATTATCATCAATCAAATGGGAAAAGTCAGCATCTTTGATGATGCATTCCAAAAGATTAGTGGGTACATGATCTAGTTTAGTCGCGAGGATTAAAGCTTGAATACACGCAATGTCTTCGGGAGCAATACCTTGTTCTTTTAAGTAGTTTGCCGCAATAGTTGCCCCGTGCTTTTCGTGTTCCGTACATGATTGTGTATAGCCAATATCGTGAAACCAAGCAGCAAATCGCAGATTCATCGCTTCTTTTTCACTAACTTCTATTTTTTTTAATAAATCCTCTAAACCATTCACTACACGAATAGTATGGTTGAAATTATGGTAGGTAAATTGTTGTGATAATGTATCTTTGTATAGTTGAAAGATATATTCTTCCACTTTTTGTAAAATAGTCATAGCAAACCCTCTTTTGATGTCTAAAAATATGAAATTATTTAGTCAAAACCCCGATAAGCGTGTAAAAATTAAGCCAATGACTTATTTTTTACTCTTGATCTTCTCGTATTCTTGTGCAACGTTGAGCCCTCAACAACGAGAAGCTAAGGTTCCTGTTGCAGAGATAGAACGCAAGAACAACGATAAAATTGTACATACTTATTATTTCGTTGGAGGTTTAGTGACTGCCAAGTCTAAAGAAGAACAAGCCCATCTTGCGCAATTGACGCAAGTATTTCAACAAGCCGATAAAGCATCGACTTTGGTGTTATTAGGAGATAATATACAAAAAAAACAGCTAAAAGACTCAACGGACTTGCAGCTGCGTACAGCTATCGATTGGGCAAAGCAATTTCGTGGAGAAACCGTGTTTATCAATGGAGAAGCAGAATGGAAAAAAGGATATGAGGGCATTAAAGATATTTCGAAGTACTTAACGGCTAATTTAGAAGATAAAAAGGCACTGTTACCACGTAAAGTGTGTGGATTTGAACGATTGAAAATCAATGACGAAACCGTTTTGATTGTGGTTGATAGTCAATGGTATTTGGAAAATTGGGATCAACAACCCAATATGAACGAGGATTGTGATATCAAAACAAGAGAAGATTTTTTTGATGAATTGAGAGGTGAAATCAACAAAAATCAGAATAAACTCGTGGTTTTGGCCTTGCATCATCCAGTATATAGCACAGGAAATCACGGAGGGCATTTCTCCTTACATGATCATTTGTATCCGTTTGAGGCTAACATTCCCTTGCCTATCTTCGGGTCTTTAATCAATTATACCCGTTCAGTTTCTGGAATCAATACCCAAGATTTGCAAAGTAAGAAATACAATGCACTGAATAAACGCCTTCAAACGATGGCTCAGATGTATAACAATGTCGTGTTGGTGTCGGGGCATGAGCGAAATTTACAATACCAGGAAAAAGAGGGAGTTAAACAAATTGTCAGTGGAGCGTTAGGAGATTTATCTCCAGCAAGAGCCATTGAAGCAGGGAGTTTTTCTGCGGGACAATTGGGCTATGCTTCACTAGAAATAGCTGCAGATAAAGGCGCAATCCTTTCTTTTTATATTTTTGAAAATGGAATCCATCATCGCGCTTGGCAACAGCAAATTTTTCAACCTGAAATAGTGTCGATGGATGATTTTGGTGTACCAACTGTCGATTCAACTGTGGCGAGTGTGTATCCAGAAAAATGGACCAAAAAAAGCGGTTTTTATCGCTTCCTATGGGGCGATCACTATCGCTCAACGTATAGTCAACCTATTTCTGTGCCTGTGGCGAATTTAGATTCGCTAAAAGGAGGATTAACTCCCCTAATTTCTGGTGGAGGAAATCAATCCTTATCCTTGCGTTTAGCAGATAAAAATGGCACCCAATATGTGATGCGTGGGGTTCGAAAAAGCGTTTCTCGTTTTTTGCAAACGGCCGTATTTCGCGATAATTACGTCATGGAATCCTTTGACGATACTTGGGCAGAAGGTTTTATTTATGACTTTTATACCACAGCACATCCGTATACCCCCTTTATTATTGGTGATTTATCGAAGAAGGTGGGTATTTATCACACCAATCCCGAACTGTATTATATTCCCAAACAACAAGCACTTGGTGCATTTAACTCCAAATATGGGGGTGAATTGTATATGATTGAAGAACGCCCAAGTGAGGGGCATGAAGAAGAGAGTTTCGGAAATGCAGCGAAAATTATCAGTACAACCGATGTGATTGCCAACTTGAGAAAGGATGAAAAATACGCCATTGACGAACAAATGTATTTGCGTGCGCGAATTTTTGATATGCTCATAGGCGATTGGGATCGACATGGAGATCAATGGCGATGGTCGGAGTTTAAAGAAGGAGACAAGGTGATTTATCGCCCAGTTCCCCGTGATCGCGATCAAGCCTTTGCAAAGATTGACGGTGCTTTACTTTCTTTAATCAAAAAGCTGCCCATGTTGCGCCACATGCAAAATTATACCGCAGACTTTGCCAATCCACGTTGGATTAATCACACGGCATTTCCTCTGGATCAATACTTGTTGAAATCAACCACAGAAGCGGATTGGATTACCCAAGCGGAGTCTATCGTTCGCGATTTAGATGATGAAAGTATTGAACAAGCTTTTGCGAAATTACCGCAAGAAATACAAGGAAAAGAGGTAGAACAGATTAAAAAGGTCTTGAAAGAACGCAAGAGAAAAGTAGCGGATTTTGTACCTAAGTATTACCGTGAATTACGCAAATACGTAGTGTTATCCGGAACGGATAAAAAAGATACGTTTATAGTCAATCGAAAAGACGATGGTGCGGTGCATCTAGTTCAAATTAGAGAGAAGAAATCTGGACAAGAAACGGTATTTGAAAAGACGTATGTTCCAAATGAAACCAAAGAAATTTGGATATACGGATTGAATGATGAGGATACTTTTCTTGTACAAGGAAGCGATAAAGCGAAAATCAAGTTGCGTCTGATTGGAGGGAAAAATAAAGATACTTTCCAAATTGAAAACAATAAAAAAGTAGTGGTTTACGACTATGCAGATAAGCAAAACGAATTAACGGAAGTAGGAGAAAAAACGAAGCACTATTTTACGAATCGCTACGACCTAAATAATTTTAATTACGAGAAATTGCCACTAACGGTGAATATGTTATTGCCTAACGTGGGGTATAATCCGGAAGATGGGGTGAAATTGGGCTTTTTGTATTCGTCAAAACGCCTAAAGTTTGTTCAAGATCCGTATGCGGCTAAGCATACCCTTAAGGGATTTTACTCGTTTAATACCAAGGGAGTAGAGGCAGAATATGCAGGTCATTTTCCCAATGCAACCAACAATTGGGGATTCACCTTAAATGCCAGAGCTACGAGCCCGAATTTTGCGGTGAATTACTATGGAATAGGAAATGAAACACACTATTTTGATGAGGAGATGGGCGATGAGTATAAAAGAGTGAGAATTGAGAGTTATTCCGTATCACCAGGATATAAATTTGAAGGTAAAAATGGAGATTCATTTGAGGTGAATGTAGCGTATCAAGCAATGAAGGTACAAGACAAAGCCAATCGATTTATAACGAGCAGTCCTGATTTGGTTGATCAAAAAGTATTTGATTTTCAGCAATACGGAACTATTCAGGCAACTTATGATTTCCAACAGTATAACAATGCAGCCAATCCAACCAAAGGCTTTGCTTTCCATACCACAGTGGGGTGGCGAACAAATTTAGAAGATAGCAAGCAAAACTTTCCGTTCTTGGATGCTAAAGTGAGTTTTGCCCATTATTTAGAGCGCAGTGAACGCCTAATTTTGGCGACGAATTTTACGTATCAAACGCGTTTTAATTCGAATTACGACTTCTATCACGGGGCAACGATTGGTGGGAATACCAATTTAAGAGGATTTAGACCCGAGCGCTTTACGGGGAAAACCTCTTTTGTACAAACCACAGATTTGCGTTTTAATGCAGGGCAGTTTACCGCTGGTTTTATTCCGATGTCTTATGGATTGTATGCCGGTTTCGATTATGGACGTGTTTGGACTCCACAAGAAAGTTCTTCCAAGTGGCATAACGCTTATGGAGCGGGATTATGGGTGAACGCCATTGAGCAAGCAACTTTACATTGCTCGTATTTTTACAGTAAAGATGGAGGACGATTCGTCTTCGGTTTAGGATTTGGGTTTTAATTGATGCAAGTCTAACTTGTAAATTTTACCCCCCGATTTCTTTTTCACTTCATCCGAAATATATAAAGTGCTGTCATCCCCAAAGGTGACAGCTTCTTTTTGTGTATCATGGTGTAATTTATGCACCTCGATTTTGCCGTCTAAAATAGCATTGGGATTGAAATTGTCAATCACCCACAGTTTGGTGTGAGACAAGAGAACAAAGGTTTTTTGATCGGGGCTAATGGCCGCTCCTGTAATCGCACAATGTTTATACACATTACACCCTCTAAACGTTTGAACGTATTCTGCTTGATGATGCCCTGGCTTGTTGGGTATTTTGTATACTAAAGAAGTCCCGTCAAAAGCCTTGCTGCGGTTTTTGGTAAAGAGATAAAAGTGATCATCATAGTAAAAGAACGCCTCTGCATCATAGAGTAATTCAGTTGCCTTAGGAGGGAATTCCTGTTGTTCTGGATAATCAAACGTGATGACATAGTCTGCTTCTGTTTCATTGGCACTTAGCTGATCCTTATTGATTTTGATAATTTGTAGGTTTTTACGCGTGTTTTTGTTGTTGCCAAAATCGCCAATATATAAATTGCCTGTAGGATCTGAGGCTAATTCTTCCCAATCATTGTTCTTTTGGTTCTTCACTTTTAAGGTGTGCATCACTTGTCCTACGGAATCAATTTGATACAATTCGCTTTTGTTGCCACTGTCTTGTAATACCCAAAAAGAATGAGAGTTGGCGTCAAAAGACATCCCTGAAACTTCTTTCAAATAGGAAGGGAGCGTAACGTAATCTTGGATCACATCACTCTTTTGACTACAGCTGACAAAAGACGAAAAGACGAATACTAGGGCAGGGAAATATTTTTTCATGGTAGCGTAAATTTTGGAACTCTAAATTACGGAAAAACTTTATAGTAAACGAATGAAGTAGGGGGATTATTGTTGGAGGCTAAAGGAGAATTTTGACAAAAGAAGGGAGGGAGTACGACATTGTGGTGAGAAGGTGTAAAAAAACCTGGATAATTTCTCGTGATTAAAAGTGAATATCGCGTCAAAAAATTGAAACTTTAAAGTATATTTGCAAAATATAGGTGTATTGTTTGTAATTGAAATAAAACGAAAGCCTTACAACTTAGATCACGGGGATAAGAAGTCCTATTTCTTCTGACTTTTTTACTTTATTGATCTTATAATAATGGATATAACCAAGATGAAGAACATTAGAAACTTTTGTATTATTGCTCACATTGACCATGGTAAGAGTACGTTAGCAGATCGTTTGTTAGATGCTACACAAACGGTAACTGCACGTGAGCAACAAAATCAGCTTTTGGACAGTATGGATTTGGAGCGTGAAAGAGGGATTACAATTAAATCTCATGCTATTCAAATGGAGTACGAATACAAAGGCGAAAAATATATATTAAACTTAATTGACACACCGGGACACGTAGATTTCTCTTACGAAGTTTCTAGATCTATTGCGGCTTGTGAAGGTGCGTTGTTGATTGTAGATGCTGCTCAAAGTATTCAAGCACAAACGATTTCAAACCTTTATTTAGCGTTAGAGAATGATTTAACGATTATTCCCGTTTTAAATAAAATTGACCTTCCAAGTGCAAACCCTGAAGAAGTAAGCGACGATATTGTAGATCTATTAGGTTGTGATTACGAAGAAATTATTCCTGCTTCTGGTAAAACAGGATTGGGAGTTGAAGAAATATTAGCAGCAATTATCGAAAGAGTTCCTGCACCTAAAGGCAATGTTGAAGAGCCTTTACAAGCGCTTATTTTTGACTCGGTATACAACCCATTTAGAGGGATTGAAGTAATTTTCCGTGTTATCAACGGAAAGATTACAAAGGGTCAGAAAATTAAGTTTATGGCTACAGGTAAAGAGTACTTTGCTGACGAAATTGGTACATTGAAATTAAATCAAGTACCCAAACAAGAAATCTCAAGTGGGGATGTTGGTTATTTAATCTCTGGAATTAAAGAAGCGAAAGAAGTAAAAGTAGGGGATACCCTTACTGATGCAAAGGTGCCGACACAAAACATGATTGAAGGATTCGAAAACGTAAAACCAATGGTATTTGCGGGTATTTACCCGGTTGATACCGAAGATTACGAAGAATTGCGTAACTCTATGGAGAAATTGCAATTGAACGATGCTTCTTTGGTTTTTGCTGCGGAGAGTTCAGCTGCTTTAGGATTCGGTTTCCGTTGTGGATTCTTGGGAATGTTACACATGGAGATTATCCAAGAGCGCTTAGAGCGCGAGTTTAATATGACGGTAATCACAACGGTTCCCAACGTATCTTACTTGGCGTATACGAAGAAAGAACCTGAGACACCAATCGTGGTAAATAACCCTTCTGACTTACCAGAACCTTCAAAATTAGAACGCGTAGAAGAACCGTATATCAAAGCAACTATCATTACAAAAGCGGACTTTGTTGGTCCTGTAATGAGTTTGTGTATTGAGAAACGTGGAATTATCACGAACCAAACGTATTTAACAGAAGATCGTGTAGAGTTGATGTTTGATATGCCTTTGGCAGAAATTGTATTCGATTTTTACGATCGATTAAAAACAGTTTCTAAAGGATATGCTTCGTTTGACTACTCGCCAATTGGAATGCGTACGTCAAACTTAGTAAAAGTAGACGTGATGTTGAATGCAAACGTAGTGGATGCATTATCCGCTTTGATGCACGCAGACAACGCCTATCATATTGGGAAGAAGATGTGTGAGAAATTGAAAGAATTGATCCCACGTCAACAATTTGATATTCCAATTCAGGCTGCAATTGGGGTAAAAGTAATTGCTCGTGAAACAGTAAAAGCTTTGCGTAAAGACGTTACAGCAAAATGTTACGGAGGGGATATTTCTCGTAAACGTAAATTACTAGAAAAACAAAAAGCAGGAAAGAAACGCATGCGTCAAGTAGGAAACGTAGAGATTCCTCAAGAAGCGTTTATGGCTGTATTGAAATTAAATGATTAAGACGAATTACTCGTGATATAAAGAGACTATCTCAATTTGGGATAGTCTTTTTTTTGTCAAAAAATAAATAAAAATGAAAAAAGGAATTCTATTTGTAGCACTGTTAGCACTGTGGGCATGTAAAGAAACACCAACAGCCGAACCGCTGGCTCAACCTGAAGAAGTAGAGCGCGTAGCCTTAGACGAGGTTGCCTTGCCCAATACAATTTCCAATGTAGTTCTTCCAAGAGAAGAGAAAATTGACCTGGAAGTACTTTTGCCGATGTTTTACGATAAAGATTTTTACGGAGACGAAGTCAGCAGAATCAATGCAAATTGGCTGGCTTTATTTGAATCAGAAGGGCAGTTTCACGTGCGCAAAGCCAGATACGAGTTACAGGTAGAAATGAACGAATGTACGGAATCTGAAGTGATCGGAGCTATTTCAACAGAAGAGGAAGACCCGATACTCTTTTTTAGCGGAACAAAAGGCATCCTAAAAGGCAAAAAGGAAGCGCTGACAATAAAACAGCAACCCCTTTGGCCAGAAGCACCGCAAGAATATGTTTTTAAGGGCAACACGTATGGTTTAAGAGCGGAAGGAAAACAATTGGACTCTTATCTCTATACAGATGATTCGGAGCAGGAAAAGACGTTTAAATTGTTTGAAAATTATAAATTGTATTTGCGTATCGATGGAGGGGGTGAACAATTGATTTTAGATATCCCGCAGTTCAATGATACGTTTGTAAAATTATTGTTCGTAGGAGATATAGATAACGATGGAAAATTAGATTTTATTTTTGATACATCAGCAGATTACGAACAAAAGAGAGTGGAAATCTACTTGTCTAAAGGAGCAAAACACAACTTGTACTTAGCAGGAGCAACAACAGTAGATTTTGCTTGTTAAGCGATTAAATAGAAATGAAAAAACCTCTTGCAGCGCAAGAGGTTTTTTTATGCTTGTTATTTTTTAGTAAAATCACCTACGTAAATGGTAGTGAATTTAGAAGGTTGCAAGTATTTTTTAATTGCAGCATTCACTTGTTTTACGGTTAGTTTCTCAATATCAGCATTTAATTTGTCAAAATCACTGAATGGAATGTCGAATGTCAAGTATAAATTGGACAAGGATAGCAAGTAGTTATCATTACCAAGGGCTGTTTGTCTACTGCTCTTCCAACTTACTTTGTTTGCTTTTAGCTCTTCCTCTGTAATTCCGTTGGCAACAAGTTTGGCAAATTCTTCGTTGATTGCTGTTTCGACTTCTCCTTGCTTTGTTGGATTTAAGAAAGCATAAATCATCCAGCTCGACGTGTTGGTATTTGGATTACTAGGAACTGTTAACGATGTACCTGCCCCATAGCTAATCCCCTCTTTTTCACGTAAGCGCTGTGGGATACGAGCGGTCATAAATCCACCACCCATTACTTCATTTGCAAACGTTAAGGCAGGAAAGTCTGGATTTGATTTATTCATCTCAAAGTTTAATTGACCAACAGCGGCTGCGTTTTCTTTATCTGGAGTTTGAATAATTTCTTTTCCTTGTTTCGTTGCAAACGGCTTTGGATAAGCTCTTTCAAATGTTGCTTGGTTGTTCCAATTTCCTAAAACGCCCTCAAGCAATGCTTTAACTTCCTCTTGGTTTTGCATACCTAATACGGTAGCAACTCCGTTATTTGCGCCAAAGAATTTCGCATAAAAGGCCTTGATTTGTTCAATGCTTACAGCCTTAGATCCGTCAATGTCCTCTTGTGCTGAAGATGAATAGTAAATACTTCCCTTTTCTTCATTAGACGTCAACTGTGATATTCTGTTGAAAGCAACCGTTTGAGGATCATTTAAAGTACTCTCTAAATACGTGGTGTGTTCTAATTTTAATTTAGTCAATTCACTTTCAGGAAATACAGGATTCTTCAACACATCGTTTAAAATATCCATTGTTTCTTTAATGGTATTTCGATAAGAAGAAACTGAAATTAAGATGTGTTGGCTTGAGAAACGAATACTAACACTTGATTTTAATTGATCCAATTGATCTTGGATTGCTTGTTTTGATCTTGTTGTTGTACCTGTGGTCAGTAAATCGGCAGTAAAACTTCCAATGTATTGTTTGTGGAGTAAATCTTTTTGGTTTCCAACTGGAATTTGCACGAAAATATTTACTTTTTCTCCTTTTAGATCTTTGTCTATAATACCGTATTTCATGCCATTAGCCAACTGACCTGACGTGTAATTTTGCTCTAAATTGGCAATCGTGGGAGCAAAATCTCTAATATCATGAGAGGTCTCTTTTCCTTTGTAATCCTTCACTAAATTCGCAATATCTGTATTTAAGAATTCGGTTGGTTTTACGCGAACCTCCTCTTTTGTAGGAATGAATAACCCGACAGTGCGGTTGTTGTCTTTGAAGTATTTCTTGGCTACGCGTTTGATATCTTCTAACGTTAAGTTTTCAATATTATCACGGTGCAAGAAAGCCAAGCGATAATCACCAGAACCGATGATTTCCGTTAAGTTAATTGCCGTTCCAATCGTATTGTTTTGCAGGGATTCGATATCCTTAAGCAGGCTTGTCTTTGCGCGGTCTAAATCAGCTTGTGTATACGCAATATCTCCAATTTTGGCTACTTCAGCTTTAATGTCTGCTAAAGTTTTTAGTTGGTCTTTATCATTGGGAACATCAAAATTGAACAACATAAAACTAGCATCTCGTACAGTTGGACTATACGCCCATAAAGAAGATACCTTTTGTGTTTCAACTAAGGCCTGGTGTAAATACCCCGATGGATCATTGTTTAAAATGTGCTCTAAAGCTTCTAAAGCCGCAAAATCCTTATCTGCATAAGAGGCAGTGTGATACAGCATTTGGATGTGTTTACTGTCTCCATTTCGTTTTACTTCAATGTATTTTTCACCATCTTGAGCGGGCTCAACCGTTAAGATTTCATCCAATACACGGGTTGGCTTAGGAATAACCGAGAAATGCTGTTCGATATATTCGATGGCTTTTTTCTCGTCAAATTTTCCAGCTACAACTAACACCGCATTATCAGGTTGGTAATATTTCTCGTAAAAACGTCTCAGTTGAGGTGTTTTTACGCGTTCAATGTCTTCTTTAGATCCAATAGTGCTCAAACCATAGTTATGCCATAAGTAGGCGGTATTGGTTGTTCGCTCCATTAATACACCTGTTGGATCGTTTTCTCCAATCTCAAACTCGTTGCGCACTACAGAAAATTCTTTGTCTAAGTCTTCTTGTAAAATGGTCGCGTTAATCATACGATCCGCTTCCATTTCCAAAGCCCAAGTTAAGTTTTCATCTGTAGAAGGAAATACTTCGTAGTAATTCGTTCTATCGTAATAGGTAGTGCCATTAGCTGCCCCTCCCTTATCCGAGAGCATTTTCTTGATATCCCCTAAGTTTTTCGTGCTTTTGAAAAGCATATGCTCGAGTAAGTGAGCCATTCCTTTTTCTCCAAACCCTTCGTGTTTAGAACCTACTTTGTAGACAATGTTTACCACTAAGTTGTTTTGAGAAGCATCTGGAAGTAATAAAACCTGAAGCCCATTGCTTAGTTTGTATTCTTTAATGTCTTCGACTTGCGTGACAAAAGTAGCTTTGCTTCTTTGTTGTGCGACAGTGAAATTGGTAAAACCAATAGCACTCGCCAGTACAAGGGTGTAAAAAATTCTTTTCATTTAAATTGTTTTATGCTAATTGGTTGGAAATAACTCAAATTCAGTAACAATAAGAGCTTATGGTAGATAAGTCGCCAATTTTTCCTCTTGTTACTGATTAACATAAATTTAGGTTTTGATTGAATCTGGTTAGCATAAAAAAATCCAGCACTTAGCTGAGGCCAAGTGCTGGATTTATTTTTTAGTTATATTTTTTTTTTTCTAGGTTAATACTTGTCTTTAAACCCATTAAAGTGATACAATAAAGTTTGTTTATCTGTATAACCCGATTGTTTCCACAAGAGTTTTCCTTCTCTAAACAACAGTAAGGTAGGAACACCTCTCATGTTGTATTGGGTACTGTATTGTGCTGTTAGCGCTTGATTTTTATCAACGTCAATTTTGATGATGGTAATGTCATCCTTCAAAATTGCCTTTACTTCTTCCAAAACAGGGGCTTGCATCTGACAAGGTCCACACCATGTAGCGAAAAAGTCGACCAATACAAATTGATCTGATTGAATTAACGCTTCAAATTTTGTCATGATTCTTATTTTAAATTAGAGGAACAAGTAGAGGTACAGCTATTATCTTCTAAGGCAATTCCCGTATTTTTAATCGCGCCAAATCCACCAATTACATCAATCATGTTGTGGTATCCTCTTGCTTTCAAGATAGAGGTAGCAATCAATGAACGATATCCACCTGCACAGTGAATATAGAAATTTCCTGTTAAAGGGAATTCAGCCAAGTGATCATTCAAGAAATCCAAAGGCGTGTGGTTTAGATTTTTGTATTGAATGTGTGAAGCATCGTATTCTCCTGGTTTTCTCACGTCAAAAATGGCGATATCTCCTGCGTTCATTGCAGTTTCTAATTCACTTGCCGTTACTTGTTGTACGGTGTCATATTCTTTTCCAGCGCTTTTCCAAGCGGTGAAACCACCCGCTAAATAACCGAGGGAGTTGTCATAACCTACTCTGGATAGGCGGATGATACACTCTTGTTCACGACCTTCAGGGGCGATAATTAAAATCGCTTGTTTGATATCGGTGATTAAGGCACCTACCCAGGGAGCAAATTGCCCATCTAATCCAATAAAAATAGATCCAGGGATATGTCCAGCTGCAAAATCTGCTGCTGATCGAACATCGAGAAGCAAAGCACCAGATTCTTCCGCTAAAACCTCAAAATCATTCGGAGTTAACGCTTGATTGTTTTGAATGATGTGCTCCACATTTTCGTATCCTTCTTTATTTAATTTTACATTTAAAGGGAAATACGCAGGAGGAGGTAATAAACCATCCGTTACTTCTTTTACAAACTCTGCTTCTGTCATATCTGCGCGTAAAGCGTAGTTGTTTTGCTTTTGGTCTCCTAAGGTTCCTACTGTTTCCTTGCTTAAGTTTTTACCACAAGCCGATCCTGCTCCATGTGCTGGATAAACAATTAAATCATCCGCCAACGGCATGATTTTATCGCGTAAACTGTGGTATAAAGTTGCTGCTAATTGCTCTTGCGTTAAGCTAGCTGCCTTTTGGGCCAAATCAGGACGACCTACGTCTCCTAAGAATAGGGTGTCGCCAGTGAAAATAGCGTGATCTTTGCCGTTTTCATCCTTTAACAAGTAGGTTGTACTTTCCATAGTGTGTCCAGGTGTATGCAAGGCAGTAATGGTAATGTCTCCCAATTGAAATACCTCGCCATCCTGTGCAATATGCGCCTGGAATGTCGGATTTGCATTCGGACCATATACAATTGGAGCGCCTGTTTTTTCTGCTAAGGTAACGTGTCCACTAACGAAATCTGCGTGAAAGTGCGTTTCGAAAATGTATGTAATGGTCGCCTGATCTTTCGTTGCTTTGTCTACATATTGTTGTACTTCGCGTAAAGGGTCAATAATAGCAACTTCGCCATTACTTTCTATATAGTAAGCACCTTGTGCTAAACATCCAGTATAAATTTGTTCTATCTTCATAAGTCGTGTTTATTTTTAAATGATATAGTAAAAGTAAGAAGATGTTTTGAATTGCGCTGTAACCTAAGTTACAAACTAGAAAAACACTTCTTTGCTAAATATGTACAGGGCCATCAGGAAGACAAAATAGCCGAATCCTTTTTTTAAGTTGTTGTCTGGGATATAGCGCGTAAGGAATATCCCTATAAATAAGCCAATAATTGAAATACTACTAAACGTTAATAGTAAGTTCCAGTCAATCAATGGGTTGTTGATGTCGCCTAAAAAACCGACAAGAGATTGGATAGCAACGATAAACAAAGACGTCCCCACAGCTTCTTTCATGCTACTGTTGGCAAATAGGACTAGTGCAGGGATAATTAAAAATCCACCACCAGCACCTACGGTTCCTGCCACAATCCCAATCAGAATTCCTTGAAGAATTAATTTACCTTGTTGCGGTTGTGTAGGGGGAGAAGTGATTGCCTTGGGGCGAATCATTTTCATGGAAGAAGCAAACATCACCAAGGCAAAGAGCACCATAAGGAGAACGTTCTTCGAAAGAGTCATCGTTCCGAATACAAAAGTGTCCGGAACTAAAGGTAATACAAATGCACGCATCGCATAAACAGCAAGTAAGGATGGAATACCAAAGAGGAAGGCCTGTTTGTAATTTACTTTGCGGTTTATGGCATTTTGTACTCCCCCTACTAAGGCGGTAGATCCTACAATAAATAGAGAATAAGCGGTTGCTAAAAAAGGTTCTATTTTTAAAATGTACACCAAAATGGGCACGGTTAAAATGGAGCCTCCACTGCCAATTAAGCCAAGGGAAATGCCCACGAATAGGGCCAGAGCATAACCGACAATTTCTATGTTCATGAGTAATTGTTTTTGAGTAATTCGATGTATTTTCTGTTCAAGCGAATAATCCCTTGATTCTCTAACGTCTTTAAAATACGAGAGATGACCACTCTCGAAGTATTTAATTCATCCGCTAGTTCTTGGTGTGTATTCTGAATGAATTTACTGTTGTAAATTTTAGCTTTATCTTGTAGCAGTTTGCACAAACGCTCTTCCATATTCATGAAAGCCAAGCTGTCAATAGCCGAAAGCATTTCGTTCATTCTGTTGTTGTAGCTGTTCAAAACAAAGTTGCGCCAGCTTTTATAGCGAACCAGCCAATCATCCATTTTGCTTACGGGAACTAAGATTACACTGCCATCTTTTTCTGCAATAGAGCGCACTTGACTCTTGGTTTCTCCCAAACAACAAGTTAAGGTCATCGCGCAAGTGTCTCCTTCTTCAATATAGTACAAGACAATTTCTCCTTCTTTCTGATCTTCGCGGATAATTTTGATCGCACCCGATAATAATAAGGGGATTTTTTTGATGTATTCCCCAATTTCCATCAGGCGTTCTCCTTCTGTAAAGTCTTTAATCGTAGAGACTTCAATGATCTCGTCTAACAATTTTTCTTCAAAAAGACTGTGATATTTCTCTCTAATACTATGTCCCATAATAACTCCTTCCGTTGTTTGGATTTAAAGATAGTATAAATGGTGTAGGTATCAAAAATAGAAGAAGATCTGCGTCTAATTTTTTAATGGGGCAGCCATTTTTTTACCAGGCCATAAAACCAAGTGCCCAATAAAGCGCCTATAATCGCAAGAATAATGGGATAAAAACCCGCACCTAATAAAGCAAACATGGGGCCAGGACAAGCACCGCCCAGCGCCCAACCTAATCCGAAGAAAATTCCGCCAATTAAATAGCGAGGTACACTCTTTTCTTTAGGGGTAAACACGATGGGATTGCCCGAAAAGTCGTTGCTTTTTTTCCTTTTGATGATTTGGGTTGCAAGAACCGCTAAGGTGAGTGCTGTTCCCATAATTCCATACATATGAAAACTGTCAAATTGAAACATTTCGTAAATTCTAAACCAAGAAGAAGCTCCTGATTTAAACATGCCAATACCAAATAAGATACCGACAAATAAATAGGCTATTTTTTTCATTGTTCAGGTATTAAAATAGAAGTGGAAAAATAAGGTGTACCATAATGAGTCCACCGATGAAGAACCCCACCACTGCGATGAGTGAGGGAAGTTGGAAGTTGCTCAAACCAGTAATCGCATGCCCAGAGGTACATCCTCCTGCATATCTCGATCCAAACCCAACAAAAAAACCAGCAACTAAAAGCAAAAGAATGGTTTTGATCGAAGAAAAAGCCTCTTCACCAAAGAGTTCGGTTGGCACATACGCTTTTCCAGCACTTTCAAATCCCAATTCACTCAGTTTTTGAATGGTATTTTCTCCTAAGGGAATGGCTGCGGCATCTACACTTAGAAAGTAATAAGCAATCCACCCACCGAGTATAGTTCCCACTAAGAAGAGCAAATTCCACGTTTGGGCTTTCCAATTGAAACAGAAAAAATCACACGTTTTTCCTGCCCCCATCATGGAACACATCGTTCTTAAGTTGGAAGAAAAACCAAAAGTTTTTCCCATGAATAGCAGTAAAACTAAGGTTGTAGCGATAAAAATTCCGCCAACATACCAAGGCCAAGGTTCGTAAATCCAATGCATAATTGTTCTATTTCGATTCGTATGGGACAAAATTGAGGATTATTTTAAGTATACACAGTAACTTTTGATACAGTAAGGCATTTTTAAATAGGAAATGGAAAGAAAAGGTGTAAAAAACAAGAGAAAATACCGCATAATGAAAAAGGATTTAGTAGCTTTATAATTAATCAACAAAAAACAAAAATTAAACGAGTACAATTATGAATACAGGAAAGAAACATAGCGTTGTTTTTCAAATGAATACAGAAAATATCAATGAACAGAACGCTTTAATGACCTATGTAACGAATGTGACGAATCATTGGGGAGAGGATGTTGAAATCCATGTGATTGTGCATGGTCCAGCAATTGGAATGGTGAGCAAAACCAAGACGATGGTGGGAGATGCCTTGAAGCAAGCCATGCAAAAAGGCGTTCAATTTTTTGCCTGTGAAAATACCATTCGCGTGCGTCAAATAGACAAAGCAGATATTTTCGAACATGTGGGTTATGTGCCTTCAGGACTCATTGCAATTATTGAAAAACAAGAGGAGGGTTGGGCGTATATTAAATGCAATTTATAGCGGTCAGAACAACCACTCTGTTTACCTTTGCGTTCAAATAAATAAAGACAAATTAATGAATATTGATACTGCAAATTTCTGTGCTTATCTGCAGGCTGAGGTTGTTGGAGATAAGATAGAAGAGCGCTTTGAGATTCATCGCGTTTCTGTGGATAGCAGATCGCTTTTGAATGATCGTACAACCTTGTTTTTCGCCTTAGTTGGGCAAAATCACGATGGACATACCTATATCGAAGAATTGATTCGGTCGGGAATTACCTATTTTGTGGTGTCAGATCAAACAAAAATAATACAGCAGGCTGGTGTAACGTATTTTGTCGTGCAAGATACGTTACAAGCCCTGCAACAAGCGGCCACTTGGCACCGTCAAAAATTTGATATTCCCGTAGTAGGAATAACAGGGAGTAGAGGAAAAACGGTTGTCAAAGAATGGTTGAATTTCCTGTTGAGCAATGAATACTCGATTATAAAAAGTCCGAAGAGTTATAACTCACAAACAGGCGTCCCTTTGTCTGTGTTTGGAATGGCGGAACAACATACTATCGGTTTGTTTGAGGTTGGCATATCCACGGTGAGTGAGATGAAAAATTTACAACCGATTGTTCAACCAACTTTAGGGATTATCACTTCCCTTACAAACGAACATCAAGATGGATTTACAAGTGAAGAACAAAAGATGCAAGAGAAGATGCAGTTGTTCACGCATACACCGACGCTTATTGGAGAAAAAGACGATCGAATTGTGGCGGTTTTATCCCCACAAACCACGTATATTAGTTGGAGTTTAATTGACACTGAAACAGACCTATACGGTCAACTTGAGGGGGATAAACTATGTTTACTATATAATAAGGTAGAAACCTTTACTGTTGAACTTCCTTTTACCGATGAATTTTCGGTTCGCAATTGCATGACGTGTATCTTGACGATGCTCGTGATGGACTATGCAATTGAAACCATACAAGAGCGCATTAACAAGTTATATGCAGTGGAATTGCGCCTGCAGGTGAAAACAGGAATCAACAATTGTTCGATTATCGATGATGCCTATAGCTCCGATTTTCAATCGTTGAGTATTGCTTTAGATTTCTTAGAGAAGCACCGTAGCAATGCCAATAAAACGGTCGTTCTATCCGATGTATTTCACAGTGGATTAGAACCCCATGAATTGTATCAACAAGTCAATCATTTATTGAAGAGCTATCAGATTGGAAAAGTAATTTGCATTGGGGAAGAAATTAGTCAGTATGGAACAGATTCAGCCGTAATGCGTTTCTTTTCTTCCACGGACGAGTTTTTACAAAAAGTCGCTATGGATGAATTTACAGATGAAACCATTTTGATCAAAGGAGCTCGTGGATTTCGATTTGACAAAATTGTCAGCTTGTTGGAAGAGAAAACCCATGAAACCGTATTGGAGATTAACCTCACCGCCATTCGACATAATCTAAACTTCTATCGTTCTAAATTAAAACCAGAAACCAAGACCATGGTGATGGTAAAGGCCTTTGGTTATGGACATGGAAGCGTAGAAATTGCCCAATTGTTGGAGCACGAAAAAGTAAGTTATTTGGGCGTTGCTTTTGCTGATGAAGGTATTGCGTTGCGCAAGGCCGGAATCAAAACGAATATTATGGTCATGAATCCTGAGATTAGTGCTTTTTCTGCGATGCTAGCGTATGATTTAGAACCCGAGATTTATTCGATTCGCGAATTGAAAGCCTTCCTTCAAGTGGTGCGTGAAAAAAATGCCTATCAGTACCCGATACATATTAAGGTAGAAACAGGAATGCATCGTCATGGATTTTTAACCCATGAGTTGGATGAACTCCTTGCTATTTTAAAACACACCAATAGCGTAGAAGTAAAATCTATTTTCTCTCATCTCTCATCGAGTGACATGGAAGTATATCAAGATTTTACTTTGGGGCAAATGGAATTGTTTGAGAAGAATAGTACTTATATTAAGGAGCAATTACAAATTCAACCGATTAGGCATATTTTAAATACATCGGGTATTTATAAGTATGCCGCCTATCAAATGGATATGGTGCGTTTGGGAATTGGGTTGTACGGCATAGGCAATGACAAGGAAGAGATGAAGCAATTGCGCAATGTGGGAACGTTAAAAACGCGCATCATGCAAGTGAAAGAAATTGAGGCTGCGGAGAGTGTTGGCTATGGGCGTCGTTTTCGCGCAGCGCGCCCCACGAAGGTTGCCACGGTTCCAATTGGTTATGCAGATGGGATTCACCGCGTATGGGGAAGTAATGGAGGCTATGTTTTAGTACAAAATAAAAAAGCACCTATAACGGGATCTATCTGTATGGATATGCTAATGGTGGATGTAACTGCAATTGAATGTAAGGAAGGGGATGAGGTGATTATTTTTGGAGAAGATCTGCCTACGACAGTTATTGCAGATGCCATTCATACGATTCCATACGAGATTATAACAAGTGTGTCTCAAAGAGTTAAAAGAATTTTCTTTGAAGAGTAAAAAAAAGTTTTTTTTTAGAATAAATTAAGTATTTTTGTTAAAAGCAATCAATAAAAATTTAACTATGGGGTTTTTAAAAGAATTTAAAGAATTTGCTGTAAAAGGCAATGTAATGGACCTAGCAGTAGGGGTTATCATTGGGGGAGCATTTGGTAAAATCGTTACAAGTATTGTGAATGATGTTATTATGCCTGTAGTTTCTGCAATTATTGGAACACCTGATTTTACGAATATGTATTTGGTGTTAAAAGGAGAAGCTCCTGATGGAGCACCTCTAGCAGCAGCAAGAGGAATTGACGGTAACGTTGTTTTCGCTTACGGTAGTTTTATTACAGAAGTAATTAACTTTACGTTGTTAGCGTTGTGTGTATTCCTTTTGGTAAAAGGAATTAATCAATTGAGAAAGAAAGAAGCTGCGGCTGTAGAACCAGAACCAGCTGGACCACCAGCACCAACGCAAGAAGATTTATTAGCAGAAATCAGAGATTTACTAAAAAATCAAGGGAAATAAGAAAACATCTAAGAGATAGAAAAGAAAAAAGATCGACTTTTAAAGTCGATCTTTTTTTTTTGAAGAAGAATGTGTTAAATTATTTTTTAAGAAAATTAGCATCTAATGGCTTTTCGTGTTATTGTTGTTAATATTAGTTTTAAAAATAGTATTTGTTTTGAATTATAAGGTTTTATTAACGCTAGGTCTTTATGTATTAAGTAATGTTTTAAGACTTTGTTTTTAGCTTCAGTATGATGTATATTGGCAGTATTGAACGGGGGTAAATGTGTTTTTGTTTAAGTTGTTGCTAAACAATAGAATACGTTTTTTAACTTTTTCAGGTTGTAAAAAAATAACATAAAATTAGCATATGTCGATTTTTTGTTATTTGTTTGTTAAACAATTTAAAATTAATAGAACATGAGGAAAGTTGTACTTCACTTCTTCTTTGTAATAGCAGCCTTGCTAATGGTAAATGAGGGGTTTGCGCAAAGCAGAAAGGTTACAGGACAAGTTATTTCTGGTGGGGATGGGTATCCTCTTCCGGGAACAAGTGTGTTGATTAAAGGTACCCAAGAAGGTGTTGCCACCGATTTTGATGGTAACTATTCAATCACTGTAAAAGATGAGAACGCTGTATTGGTGTTCCAATTTATGGGGTTTGTTACTGCTGAAAAGAAAGTGGGCAAACAAGCCATAGTTAATGTGAAATTAGCGGAAGAAGCAGAAATGTTAGACGACGTTATCATTAACACAGGTATTGATAAAGTATCAAAACGCAATTTTACAGGATCAACGATTAAAATTGATGAGAAGGCATTAAAAGTAGATGGTATGCCTGACGTTAGTAGAATGATTGAGGGTAAAGCTGCTGGGGTTACAGTACAAAACGTAAGTGGAAGTTTTGGAGCTGCGCCTAAAATTACAGTGCGTGGATCTTCTTCTATCTTTGGAGATACAAAGCCGTTATGGGTTATTGACGGAGTTGTTCAAGAAGATATTATTAACGTTAGTTTTGCTGATTTAGCTTCAGGAAATGCGGAATCTCTTTTGAGTTCGGCTGTTGCTGGGTTGAATGCAAGTGATGTTTTGAGTATTGAAATTTTAAAGGATGCTTCTGCAACTTCTATTTATGGTGCTCGCGCGATGAATGGGGTTGTTGTAATTACTACAAAATCAGGTAGAAGAGATACTCCTTTGACGTTTACTTATAACTTTGAAAGTACAATTAGAGAAGTGCCGAATTATGCTAACTTCGATATCATGAACTCACAAGATACGATGGGTGTGTTAACGGAGATGGATCGAAAAGGAAGATTAACTTTTCCAACGGTTTCTAGTGGACGATATGGTGGAGTGTACCATTTATGGGCGCAACAAGTGGAAAATAAATTGATTCCTCATACAGATGCGGCTAAAAATGAATTCTTAAGACAATATGAGACTGCTAATACAGACTGGTTTAAAGTTTTATTTAGACCTTCAATTATGCAAAATCACTCGATGAGTTTCTCTGGAGGTGGTAAGAACTCTAGCTACTTTGCTTCAATAGGATATTTAAATGATCCAGGATGGTCTATCGGGGATGATGTAAAAAGAATTACAGCTAACTTGAAGACTACATTCTATATGAATGACAATTTAACGATTGCTTTGTCTTCTATGGCATCGATTCGTGATCAACAAGCGCCAGGAAGTTACAACAGTAAAAAAGATGTTGTAGGTGGAGCGGTAACAAGAGATTTTGATATTAACCCATTTAGTTATGCGTTAAATACATCAAGAGCTTTAAGAGCGTATGATAACAATGGAGATTTAGAATACTATAGACAAAACTGGGCTCCTTTTAACATCGTGAATGAGTTAGATAATAACTTCATGACGTATGATGTAAAAGATATTAAGTTTCAAGTTGATTTAGATTATAAGTTATCTAAAAACTTAACTTTCAGTTCATTAGGATCTGTTCGTTATGTGGATTCAAATAGAAATCACGAAATTCACGAAGGTTCTAACGTTGTAGGAGCTTATAGAGCAAATGGTGATAAAATGACAAGAGATGCTAACCCATACTTGTACCAGGATTTAGATAATCCAGCTGCACAGAAAGAAGTGGTGTTAGAAAATGGAGGTATTTTACACAAGTTCTATAATACATTATTGTCTTATAACTTAAGAAATACATTAAATTTCTCTAAAACTTTAGGAGCAAATTTAGATCACGAATTAAATATTTTCGTTGGACAAGAAATGAGACATGTTGACCGTAATAATGATAATTTTACGGGTTATGGTCTTCAATATGATAAAGGTTTTACACCATTTACAGATCCTAGATTAATCGAAATGATGATTAATAAAGGACAATATTCATTTGGTAAAGGGTTAGAAAAAGAGCGTACAGTTGGATTCTTTGGAAAAGCAACTTATTCTTATGATGGTAGATATGTAGTGTCGGTAACAGGACGTACAGATGCTTCGAATCAACAAGGACAAGGTGGAGCTAGCTGGTTGCCAACTTGGACTGCTTCAGGAAAATGGAATGCAAAACAAGAGAAATTCTTAATTGATAACAATACAATTAGTGATTTAAGCGTTAGAGCAGCGTATGGTTTAACAGCAACGTCTGGACCAGCTTCTAACTCATTAGCAATTTTGAAAAATTCATTAACTGTTGGAAGAGTTAAAGTTGGGGATAGAGAATCTGGTTTAGAAATTTCTGAATTACAAAACAAAGATTTGACTTGGGAAAAACAATATGAGTTAAACCTTGGTGTTGATTTAGGTTTATTTGACAATAGAGTTTATATGTCTGCAGACGTGTACAAAAGAGATGCTTATGATTTAATTGACTTAGTTAAAACATCTGGTATTGGTGGACAAGAGACAAAATGGGGAAATAATGCGGATATGTCTACAAAAGGAGTTGAGTTAAACTTAACAACTAGAAATATCGTTACTCCTGATTTTTCTTGGAGTTCAAATATTAACTTCTCTTATTTTGATCAAGAAATCAAGAAATTAGCATATGAAGCACAAGCGCACCAATTAATTTCTGGTACGGGTGGTAACGTGGTAGGTAGATCAAGAAATGGATTATATTCATACCAATTTACAGGCTTAACTGCTGATGGTTTACCAACTTTCGTTCAAGGTGCAGGGGTAACTGATAATATTGGTGGTGCAAACTTCCAAGATAGAGATGATGTAACTTCTTATTTAAAATACAGTGGTGCATTAGAACCAAATAAATCATTAGGTTTTACCAATACATTTAAATACAAAAGCTTTACAGTAGATTTTCTTGTTGTAGCTTCAGGTGGAAATGTAGTAAGAATGAACCCTGTGTTCGCTTCGAACTACAATGATACACAAGTATTCACTAAATCATTAAACAATCGTTGGATGATCGCTGGTGATGAGGATAGAACAACTGTACCAACGATTCTTGATGCAAGTCAGTTAATGACTGGTAAAAACAGAATGGATGTAGCGTATAATACTTACAATTATTCTGATGAAAGAGTAGCTAAAGGAGATTTCGTACGTTTGAAAAACATTACTGTTGGATACGAATTCCCTGAGTTATTTAAGAAACAAATTGGAGTAAATTCTTTCGGTTTGAAATTTTCAGTGACAAACCCTTGGTTGATTTATTCTGATAAGAAGTTGAATGGACAAGACCCTGAGTTTTATCAAGTGGGTGGTGTAGCTATGCCTGTTACAAGACAATACACTTTCACTTTGAATTTATCAATCTAAAAGCTTAGAAGAAAATGAAGAAAATGAAAAATATAAAATTAACAGCGGCAGCACTAGCGTTATTTTCGCTAGTGGGTTGTTCTGATTTCTTATCAGAAGTTCCTGATAATAGAACGCAATTAGATTCGCCAGAAAAAATATCAGAGCTACTAGTTAATGCATACCCTCAAAGAGATTATATGTATTTCACGGAGGCTATGACGGATAACTTTGGAGATAGTAAAAGGATAGATTTAAACGACTTGACTAATACAAAGTATTTTCAGTTTGAAGATAATCAAGTTGCTGATTTTGACTCTCCATCTTGGTATTGGGAAGCGGCTTATAGTGCTATCGCTCATGCTAATCAGGGATTAGCTGCTATTGAAGAAATGGGAAATAGCAACGGAAAATTGAATGCACAAAAAGGAGAGGCATTGTTAGCGCGTGCTTATGCTCACTTTATGTTGGTCAATGTTTTCGCTCAAGCGTATGATCCAGCAACAGCAAGTTCAGAATTAGGGGTTCCTTATATGACTTCTGTTGAAAGTAAATTGATTGTTAATTATAAGAGAAATACTGTTCAAGAAGTTTATGACTTGATTGAAAAAGATTTACTAGAAGGAATTGAAATAGTAGGTAATGCTTATAAGAAACCAGGATACCATTTTACGAAAGAAGCGGCTAGAAGTTTCGCTACAAAGTTTTATATGTACAAAGGAGATTGGGATAAAGTGGTTGAGTATTCAAATGGTCTAGGAGATTTTCCTGTGAAAAAGTTAAGAGATCTAGCTGAGGATGCTAATGCTGATGGACCTGTGCAACAACAGAATTATGCTGGTCAACATACTCCTGCAAACTTGTTGTTAGCTTCTGCAAACTCTGCTCATCCATACGGATTAGCTACATCTAGATTTGGGGTAAATACTGAGTTACAAGAAACTATTGGAAAAAAATTAAATCCTTATGATAAAGATTGGTTTTACAGCAGAAGATGGCAACAGTATTATTCTAATGCAGCAGTTGTAGCAAGTAAATTTTTTATGTATTTTATCTATGAAGGTTCAAATACTACTTCTGGTACACCTTATACTACTTTCGTATTATTAAGTAATGATGATATGTATCTAAATAGAATCGAGGCAACAGTTATGAAAGGGGACTTAGATAAAGCAACAGAAATGATTGCACATTTTACGAAGTTAAAAACCTATAACTATGCTGCTAGCGATAAAAATAAAGCAACGAAAGCTAAAATTCTTGCTTTAGCTGGTGATGCTAGCGAGTATGAACCATTCTATGGACTATCTGGTGATCAACAAAAATTTGTAAAATATCTAGCTGAAATTCGTAGACGTGAATTCGTAGGTGAAGGTGCTAGATGGTTTGATATTAAAAGATTTAATTTAGAGGTGAAACACGTTGACTTGGTTACAAACCAAGAGTTTATTTTAAACAAAAAAGATTTGAGAAAAGCGATTCAGTTGCCTTCTCATCTAACGCAATATGGTGTTGAACTTAATCCTAGATAATATGAAAAATAATTTTAGAAATATCGTTTTAGGTGGAATTTTATTAGGACTTACTGCCTGTTCAAATGATGATAAGTTGTCAAAAGACAGTGTGTTGATTGATAAAGAAGTTGACGAAAGTGCTGAGGGTGTATATTTGAGAGAAACATATGGCCCTTATCATATCAATGTAATGTACAAATGGGATAGAAACCAGTTTGGAGAGTCGGATGATGTTTTACGTTCATTGTATCCAGCTAAAAGAGAGAACGTTATTCCAGCAATGGATTTAGTGGATCAAGTTTGGTTGAAATCGTATGAAGAAGCATTTAAACCTGAGTTCTTACATAAAATTAGAGGGCCATTCGAGTTTATCGTTGCTGGTGGACCTGCTCTAAATGATAATGGTACGAGAACGTTGGGAATTGCAACTGCAGGTAAACGTATTACTTTCTTTGAATTAAACGATGTTGTTCGTAGTAAAGCTGCTGCACAGCAATTTATTCATACAATTCAACACGAATATATTCACATTATCAATCAAGATAGTCCGTTTGATGAAAGAGAGTATGGTAAGGAAACAATAGGAGATTATACGACTGGATGGTATAACGTACGAGCTAATGAAGCTTTAGAATTAGGGTTTATTACGCCTTACGCATGTAATAATATTTTTGAGGATTTCGCTGAGATGGCTTCTTATATGTTAACCAATACACCAGAGCAGTTAAATGCTTTGTTAGAAACCTTGAAAGTGCAAAATGCAGATGGTTCATTTTCATACAAGCCTGGACGTCAAAAGATTTTGAATAAAATTGAGTTCGTTCGAAATTATTTTAAAACAGAGTTTGATCAAGATTTTGATGAACTTTGTAGAGTAGCGAATGCAAACGCAGCAGCAGCAAGTTTATTGAATGGAAGAGGTAATGGAATTGTAGCTAACGGTTTAGAAACTAGAAGTGCAAGTCCTTATGGAACTGTTAAAAATGGTGGAGTTCATTACTGTCAACATGATTTATATTGGGAGTCTGAATCAACAACAATTAGAAAGAATAAATAGAGGGTATGAAAAAGTATGTAATTAAAATAGCGGCTTTATCATTCGCATTAGTCGGATTAGTATCTTGTACTAATATAGAAGACAATGATATCTATGACAAGAATCAAATTCAACGTTTTGAAGAAACTAAGGCGAAATTAAAAAGCGAATTAGTATCAGCAGAGCATGGTTGGATTGTGGATTTCTTTCCTGAAAATTCTGCTTTAGGAGCTTATAGCTTATTATTTGAGTTCAATGAAGATGGGACTGTTGAAACACGTTCAGATGTTACAGATGGTAAATATGATGTTGTAAAGGAAGAGTATGATTTCGTTATGCTTAGTACTTTAGCGTTGAGTTTTCCTGTTCAAACTACAGTGCATAACATTACTGCAAAATATGGGTCAAGAATAAAAACGGATATTGAATTTTTGTATGATGAAACTAAAGAGAATGAAATTCTTTTTAAAGGACATTTTACAAGAAATCAGATTGTGTTTAGAAAAGCAACAGCTGAAGACAAACAGTTTGATTTGACAATGAAGCATAGAAATCTTGACTTAGTTTCAGCCAAAAGAAATATGGTAATCACATCTGGTGAGGATATGGAAGTATTCAATTTCAGATATACTAAAAATACTAGATATGCTAAAGTTTCTAATAGTGCTGGAAATAGTATAAATGGTAATGGAGGTATCGGTATTGGAGGTTCTAATGAAGGGATTATTATTAGTCCTGCAATTGAATTTCCTGATGGATCATCGATTTCAGAGTTGATTTTTGAAAATGGAGTTTTCAAAGGAGAAAGTGGAAATAATTCAGTTATTATCATGTAATATAAAAAGAGTCGCAAAATGCGACTCTTTTTTTTATACCGAACAAATTGTATTTTTGCAATTCATCATAGTCAGTATTTTGTACTGACTTTTTTATTTATGGCACTAGTAAAAGAAATAGAAGTAGAATCTGGAACACTCTATGTTTGGCATATTACCGAATCAGTAGAAGAGTTGGAAACATGGCTTGAACTATCTGCTTTTAGTCAAGCACGATTACTGAAGATGAAGTCGGTGAATCATCAAAAGGCCTTTTTAGCTGTCCGTCAAGTTTTGCGCCAGTTGAATATTGCCGATACTGACTTAACCTATAATGAAAATGGCAAGCCGAGTTTAAGTTCTGGAGTGCACATCTCCATCTCTCATTCTTTTGATTATGCTGTGGTTGTTATGAGTGAGCAAAATGTTGGGGTGGATATCGAGTTAATTCGTGATAAGATTGTGCGTTTAAGCAGTAAATTTTGCAATGAAAGAGAGCTGCGTTTTACTCCAACTGGATACCTAAAAAAAATGGAGTATCTAACAGAAATTTGGTCCGTGAAAGAGGCTTTGTTTAAGATGTGTAATTCACGTAGTCTGAGCTTTGCTCAAGATATGGATGTCAACGTAGAGCAAAGACAAGCCAAAATTAGTCAAGGTGATTTCCGAGTGGAGTTGAAATATCATTTATTTCGTTTAGAGGATTATGTATTAGTGGTTAGCTACTAAAAATGTAAATGATAATTGTTGCAATTTTCGTAAATTGCTCAAAATTTTTAGATATGGAAAATAATCAGCCTATTTATGCTGTTGCCCATGAATCGGATACGGTTAAAGCACAGTTTTACAAAAGAACGTACGGGAATTTAGCGCTTGGTGTGCTTGCATTTATGGTGTTTGAAACTATATTGTTGAATACTCCTTTTGTTGTAAATGGAATGTTTCAATTAATGGGAATGAGCAAGTACTCATGGTTAATCATTCTAGGTGCCTTTATGGGAGTTACTTGGTTCGCGCAAAACTTAACGTATAAAACGGCAAATAAGCCACAGCAATATGCTGGTTTCATGTTATATGTTTTAGCGCAAGCTTTTTTGTTTGTGCCTATTTTAGCTATGGCGTTAAGTATGACGGGTGACTCTTCATTAATCGTACAAGCAGCAGTATTAACGCTTGCGCTGTTTTTGGGTTTAACAGGTGTGGTATTTGGATCGAATGCTAATTTTTCATTCATGCGTTCTATTCTAACAATAGGTTTTTTCTTAGCGTTGGGTACAATTGTAGCAGGGATGTTGTTTGGTTTTGATTTAGGTTTGTGGTTCTCTTTAGCCATGGTAGCTTTAGCTTCGGGATCCATCTTATATTCAACTTGGCAAATTAAAAATGAATATGCTGCAGATCAATATGTACCAGCAGCATTGAGCTTATTTGCTTCTTTAATGTTGTTGTTCTGGTATATCTTGAGAATCTTAATGAGCAGAAATAATTAATTGTAGGAAATGATACAGTAAAGCCATACTTTTTGTATGGCTTTTTTTATAAGCTAAAAGTATGATTGAGTTTTTCTTTGGAGCCTATCGAGATACGAGTTGGCTTAATATTGGCCTAGAAAGTATTGTTTTTGTTTTCGGCATTCTCAGTGTGTGGTATGCAGGTAAAGAAAATATACTCGTTTATCCAACAGGATTAATCGCAACGGTGATTACAGTGTATTTGCTCTATTTAGCGGGTTATTTGGGCGATATGATTCTCAATGGATATTATTCCTGTATGAGTATTTATGGTTGGTATAATTGGTCTAGAATGAAGCAAGGAGGACAAGCCGTGCAAATTAGTCGAACCAATAGAAAAGAAAAGGGAATTGGCCTTGTTGTTTTTGTTTGTACCATTGCCCTGGTGTATATTGTTTATCGTTTGACTGACACGGCGATTCATCCAGAAAACTACATTGATATTTTTACATCTGGGGTGTTTTTCTTGGGCATGTATTTTATGGCTTTAAAGAAAATTGAAAATTGGACGATGTGGCTGATAGGGAATGTTATTTCCGTTCCTCTGTACGCCTATAGAGGATTGGGTATTTTAGCTATTCAGTTCATTATTTTTACCATATTGGTTATCCAAGCGTATATTGCTTGGTATAAAATTTTAAAAAAAGAAGAAGTGCATCATGGATAAACAAGAATTAATTAGAGAATTAAATTTTAAGGCAGTGCGCAGTGGAGGTGCGGGAGGGCAACATGTCAATAAAGTTTCATCTAAAGTTGTTTTGTTTTGGCATTTGGAAGCCTCTGCTGTATTTAATGAAGAAGAGAAGAGCAGGTTACTCAAGAAACTGAGTAACTACATATCGAAAGAAGGGATTTTTATTGTAAGTGCAGAGGAAACAAGAAGTCAAATCAAAAATAAAGAAATTGCTATTCAAAAATTGATTGGACTGCTCAAGGTTGCCTTGACGCAACAAAAGATTCGAAGAGAAACCAAAGTGCCTAAAAGGGTAATTAGACAAAATATGGAAACTAAAAAAAGGCTTTCTGAAAAAAAAGAGGGGAGAAAACGAATTATTTAGCAGCATAGTAATAGGGGTGTGATTATTATTTAATATAATTGCATCAGTATTAAATGAATTAGTTTATGATTCCTAAAAAAATTCACTTATGTTGGTTTGGTAGGGGGGCCTATCCGGAAGAAATGCAACTATGTTTGAAGTCTATTGAGCAATATTTACCTCAGTATGAAGTGATAATTTGGACAGAAGATAATTTTGATATTGCCAGTTATCGTTTTGCTCAAGAAGCCTATCAAGAAAAGAAATATGCTTTTGTTTCTGATGTGTGTCGTCTACACGCGTTGAATGAACAGGGGGGAATATACTTCGATACGGATATCGAGATTGTACAAAATTTTGATGCTTTTTTAGCACATCAATTCTTTTGTGGTTTCGAATCAGATCGCTTGTTGAGTACGGCTGTGCTTGGAAGTGAGAAGAATAACCTGATGTTACAGAAATTATTGGATGCTTATCGCAATAAATCATTTTACCGCAAACACTTGTATAAAAAATACTATACAACGCCCAATACAATAACGATAACCCAAGAGTTCTTATTGAGAGGGTTACAATTGACGAATCAAAAACAAGAACTTGAAGGAGGGAAATACGTCATTTATCCACAAGCTTTTTTTAGCCCGAAAGATTGGAATACTGGAGTATATACGATTACTCCGGATACTCATGCAATTCATCATTTTTCTGGTTCTTGGATGGGAGGAGAAAATAGAAAAGATTGGATCAAGCGTTTGTTCTTTTCTAAATAATACTCCCTATATTTGCAGTTCAAATCTCAAAGGGGTGCCGAACAGGCTGAGATCATACCCGTAGAACCTGGGCAGGTAATGCTGCCAAGGGAAATAGTGCAAGGATATCTTGCATGGGAAAAGTGTAATTATTAATCAAACAATAATTGCCCCTTTTATTTGTGAAAGTATTTTTTACGAATGAAAAAAGTAACTGTAAATTCATTGTTTATTCTTGGTTTATGTCTAAGTGCCGCCACACCTGGGTTTGCACAAAACCAAGCGACTCTTGATTCCATCCAAAAAACAGCATTAAATGAAATTGTGGTATCCGCTGTTCGCGTTGATGGAAAATCGCCTATCGCGTATGAAAATAGATCCCAAAAACAAATTGAAAAACGCAATTTAGGACAAGATATCCCGCTGCTCATGTCGCATATGACTTCTGTAGTGACAACAACTGATGCGGGAAATGGAATTGGTTATTCGAGTTTTCGCGTGAGAGGTTCAGATGGCACTCGTGTCAATGTAACCTTAAATGGAATTCCTTATAACGACGGAGAATCTCATGGATCATTTTGGGTAAACATGCCCGATTTTGGGTCTTCTGTTCAAAACTTGCAATTGCAACGTGGAGTAGGGACGTCAACCAATGGAGCGGGTGCCTTTGGCGCTAGTTTAAACTTGAAAACAGATGATTACGCACAAGAAGCAAACGCAGAAATTGCCAATTCATTTGGGAGCTACAATACCCGTAAGTCTACCGTTAAATTTAGTACGGGATTGATTAATGATAAATTTGAAATTGCTGGACGCTTGTCCGATATTCATTCCGATGGTTATGTGGATCGCGCTTCTTCAGATTTGAAGTCCTATTTTTTACAAGGGGTTTATGTTGGTACTACCTCTTTGGTTAAAGCCTTAGTATTTGGAGGTAAACAGAAAACGTATCAAGCGTGGAATGGAGTGTCTCAAGAAGAAATAGACTTATACGGCAGACGCTATAACCCAGCAGGTGAATATAAAGATGACCAAGGAAATACCCAATTCTACAACAACGAAACAGACAACTACAAACAAGATCACTACCAATTGCACTGGAGTGAAAGATGGTCAGAGCAGTGGAGTTCGAATGTGTCTTTGCATTACACCAAAGGATTTGGGTATTACGAGAATTACAAAAAGAAGCAAAAGGTTAAAGCGTACGGATTAGATGCTGTTTTTGTCAATGGAGAAGAGGTGAATCGCACGGACTTAATTCGCCGAAAAGCCTTAGACAATCACTTCTATGGGATGGTGTTCAATGTCAACTATAAAACAGAAGCATTAAACGTTGCTGTAGGTGGAGGCGCTAATAAGTATGAAGGAGATCATTTTGGTACAATTTTGTGGGCCAAACAACCTGTAAATTTTGATTATAAACAAGAGTATTACCGCGATCACGCTGTAAAGACTGATGTGAATTTCTTTGCCAAAGCAACATGGCAAGTCGCAGAGCAATGGAGTTTATTTGGAGATATGCAATACCGCCGCGTAACTTATGAAGCAAATGGATTAGATACTGGCTTGGTCAACGATAAGTTTAATTTCTTGAATCCAAAAGCGGGTATTACCTTCCAAGCGAATGATGAGAATCAACTTTACTTTTCTTACGCTAGAGCGAATAAAGAACCAAATCGAAACGATTACGAAGGAAGAAAAGTACAGAAGGAGATGCCAAAGGCAGAAAAGATGGATGATTTTGAATTGGGCTGGAGATTCAATACAGGAAATACCGCTATTAACATCAATGCTTTTTATATGAAGTATAAAGATCAGTTGGTCCTAACGGGTGAATTAAATGATGTAGGAGCGTCTGTTCGCGAGAATATTGATAATAGCTATCGCTTGGGAATCGAAATAGATGCCAATGTTAAGGTACTAGAAAAATGGTATTGGAATCCTAGTATTACTTTAAGTTCAAACAAAAACAAGAATCTATATTATTTATGGGAGGGCGAAATGCAATATTTTGGTACTAGAGCAATCGCTTTCTCTCCAGATTTCATCGCGTCTAATGCAATAACGTATGAGCCAATTACGGGAATGAGTGTTTCCCTATTGACCAAATTTGTAGGAGAACAGTATATGTCTAATATTGAAGCGAAGAATTCCAAATTGGATTCTTATTTTGTCAATGATTTGAGCTTAAACTACGAATTTCCAGTGAAGAAATGGTTTAGAAGTATAGGCGTGTCTGTCTTGGCAAATAATATTTTTGATGTGAACTACATTTCAAACGGCTATTATTGGTCTGATTTTGATGGAACACAAGCCATTGATGGTGCAGGATACTATCCACAAGCCACATTCAATATCTTAGCTGGTTTAACGCTGAAGTTTTAATAAAAAAAGGATGATCGAAAGATCATCCTTTTTTGTTTTTCTTTACGAGTATTCGTACTTCATTCAGCTATCTAGAAAGGAAGTTTAGCGTTTTGTCAATTTTATTGGATTAGGCCTATTTAGTAATTAATACTTAGTGTTGTACCTTTTTGGTTGACAGAGTAAAAAACTAATGGATATTGAGCTCCAGGAGTTTTCGAATTGCCGTTTAGTAAACTGTATTCAAGAGGAAGGGCATGTTGTTCACAAGAGCAAGTAAGCATAACACCTCCTGGTTTGTCCAATTTCATTCTCGAACAATTGCGGTCAACGGGGTGATTGGGACAGGCAATGTCATAGGCCAAATAATAAGAACCCATATTGTAAATAATCACGCCCATAACGCCTTGATTTTCTATAATTACAGAATTATTAGGGAATTTTAGCTTATCATAAGCGGGTAAATTGAGATCGATGAAAATAGAAACGGGATTATTCGGTAAATAAGGATTGCTGCTTCGCATGCTGTCCTTAGAGCAGCTAAAGCTAAATAGTAAAACCAGAACTAAGAATAAATTTTTTTTCATCGCATAAAATATTTGTAAAACAAATTTAATTAATTAACTTTGACATGTAGTCATTACAGAAATAGATAATTTATTTAAATAAATATTAAAATATTTTTACGCACCAGAAAATCCCGTTTCATGGGATTTTTTCTATTTATATAAACCAGTTAATTATGAGTAAAATTTCGTATTACACTGCTGAGGGGCTGAAAAAGCTAAAGGATGAATTAGAGCAGTTAAAAAGTGTAGAGCGTCCAAAAGCATCTCAAGCAATTGCTGATGCAAGAGACAAAGGGGATTTATCGGAGAATGCGGAGTACGATGCAGCAAAGGAAGCACAGGGGTTACTGGAACTTAAAATTGCGAAAATGGAAGAGGTAGTCGCTAGTGCTAGAATTATTGATGAGTCTCAATTAGACGAATCAAAAGCGTTAGTACTTTCAACCGTTAAAATTAAAAACCAATCCAATGGTATGATTTTAACTTATACGTTAGTCGCAGAAAGTGAAGCAGATTTGAAAGCAGGAAAAATTTCTGTAACTTCTCCTATTGGAAAAGGATTATTAGGGAAATCTGTGGGTGAAATCGCAGAAATTAAGGTCCCTAATGGGCAAATGAATTTCGAGATTCTTGAAATTTCAAGAGATTAATTTTAAAAAACACCGTTCGTATGAGTTCAATTTTCACTAAAATAATCAATGGAGAGCTTCCAGCTTACAAAATCGCTGAAAACGATAAGTTCTTAGCCTTTTTAGATATTAATCCCAATGCAAAAGGACATACGCTGTGTATTCCCAAGCAAGAGATTAATAAAATCTTTGATATGGAAGAAGATCACTATGTAGAATTGATGAAATTCTCAAGAAAGATTGCGAAAGCCTTAGAGCAAGCTGTTCCATGTAAGAGAATTGGAATGTCTGTTGTAGGGTTGGAAGTACCACACGTACACGTACATTTAATTCCACTGCAAACAATGGATGATATTCGCTTTAGTAAGAAAGAAAGCTTGAGCCCAGCGGAGTTTGAAGAAGTTGTTAAAAACGTACAACAATACCTATAATCTTTAATAGAGAAAGGAAATAAAAAAGCAGTAGTGAATTAAATCGCTACTGCTTTTTTTATCTTTCGGTATCATTCACTAAGCGGAATTAAACCATTTTATATGTAATCACAAAAGTAGTTCCCTTGCCTATTTCGGAGTGATGCACCCTAATCTTTCCATTTTGGTATTCCTCTACAATTCGACGTGAGAGCGATAAGCCCAAGCCCCATCCGCGTTTCTTTGAGGTGTATCCCGGTTCAAATATTTTTTCAAATTTATTTTTGGGAATTCCACTTCCCGTATCGGTGATAAAAAGATGAACAAACTGATCCGTTTCTGAGATAACGAGTTCTATTTGTCCTTTCCCCTTTGTGGCGTCAATGGCGTTTTTAATTAAATTTTCAATGGTCCAGCTATGTAATTCAGGATTGAGTAAAACCTGAAGATCACGTTCAGGTGCTATAAATTCAAACGCAATATGTTTAGACGAGCGTTGTTGAAAATACAGATAGGTTTTGTAGGTTTCTGCAACGATGTCTACAGGGGCTAATTTTGGTTTGGATCCAATTTTAGAGAAGCGATCCGCAATGGTCTGCAATCGCTTGACGTCTTTTTCTATTTCTTCAATAATCGCAGGGTTTATCTCCTCCAATTTCATTAATTCAATCCAACCCAACAAGGAGGATAAAGGTGTGCCAATTTGATGGGCGGTTTCCTTAGCCATACCCGTCCATAATCGATTTTGAACGGCAATCTTATTACTGCGGTAAAAAATAATGATTAACACCGTAAAAAAGATAAAAATCAAAATTAAAGCCAAGGGATAGTATTTTAACTTTAGCAATAGAGAAGAATTGCCGTAATACAAATATTGCTTTTGCTTACCTACTTCTACTTCAATAGGCGTATTTTCATTTTTGAGTTTGCGCAAAAATAAAGCAGCCTCTGTTTCACTTTGTAGTACATGAGGAGGAACGTTGACCATGGCTAAAATGCTATCGCGTTCATTCGTTTGAATGATAGGAATGGTTGTGTTATTGGTGAGAATTAACAAAGGGAGTTCAAGATTAGTATCGTGAGGATTTGCTTCATTCAACGTATTGGATGCCGTGGACCAAATTTCCATTTTGATGCGCTCTTCTTCTTTGTAAGTTTGAAAAAAGGAATATGTATTCCAAAGAATAAGGAGTAAAACAACAAAAGCTGTAGCAATGAGGGTCCAACGAATAATCTCTCTTTGTATTTTCAAGGTAATGTTTAATTTAGATGCTTAAAGATAATTAAAAAAAAGGCGATATAATTCACTCTATGCGGGCTTTTCCTAGAAGGTGAATGAAGGTCGTTAAGGGTATAAACGCAGAAATAGCGCTTTTTTATATGAATAGACGTCATTTTTTGTTTTAAGCAGTGGGTTAGATTCTTTAGCAGACAGGCCTAGGCGATAATGATTGGATTAAAAAAAGAAAAATAGCACTTCAAGTAGGTGTTTGTATCTCGTCTTTTTTTGTGGTTCAATCTGCTTTTATTACCTTTACTCGTCTACCTAAAAAGAAGAAATAAAATGAAAACAATAAACCCAAAAGACATTTCGACTGTTGAATTACAAGGTTTTTTACAAGGGTCAGTAGGTCCAAGGCCTATTGCGTTAGCCAGTACAGTTGATGCTGATGGAAAACCAAATTTATCCCCGTTTAGCTTTTTTAACTTATTTAGTGCTAATCCGCCCATCTTAGTGTTTTCACCTTCAAGACGCGTTCGAGATAACACATGTAAACATACGTTGTTCAATGTTCAAGCAACGATGCAAGTGGTGATTAATGTGGTAAATTATGATATGGTTCAACAAACCTCACTATCGAGTACAGAGTACAAAGATGGGGTGAATGAGTTTGTAAAGGCTGGTTTTACAATGATTGAATCGGAAGAAGTTCGCCCATTCCGCGTAAAAGAAAGTCCAGTTCAGTTTGAGTGTATTGTTCAAGAAGTAATAGGATTGGGAACAGAAGGCGGTGCAGGAAATTTAGTCATCTGCGAGGTGGTAAAAATGCACATTGATGAGGCTATTTTGAATGATAAAGGAGGCATTGATCAGCATAAAATTGATTTGGTTTCTCGTATGGGAGGCAATTGGTACAGTCGTGCGAATAAAGGACTGTTTGAAGTGGAAAAACCTTTGACAACCTTAGGACTAGGTGTTGATATTATTCCACAAGACGCAATTGACAGTTTAGTGTTTTCAGGAAATGATTTGGGAATCCTTGGAAACGTGGAGCACTTGCCAACAGAGCAAGAAATTCAGGCGTTTTTAGAAGCAAATCCTCAAGCAAATGAAATCGTTCAATCGGGTGATTTAGAAAAGAAATTTAGACAGGCTAAAAAGTATTTAGAGGAAAATAATGTACCTTTGGCTTGGAATATGATTTTAGCAAAGTAACAATCAGGAAAAAAAAGATATAATGGAAGTAATAGGAAGAATTAAGGTGATTGGGCAGCCACAAGATATTAGCTCAAGCTTCAGAAAAAGAGAAGTTGTGGTTACTACTGAAGAACAATATCCACAAGATATTTTAATTGAATTTACACAAGATAGAGTAAATTTACTGGATACTTATCAAGTAGGAGAACCAGTAAAAGTGTCGATTAATTTAAGAGGAAGAGAGTGGACATCTCCACAAGGTGAAGTGAGATATTTCAATACTATTCAAGGATGGAGAATTGAAAGAAATATGCCTGCACAAGGAATGGGCCAGCCAATGGGTCAACCCGTGCAGAATCAATATATGCAACAACCGAATATGGGGCAACCTGCACAGCAAGCTGGAGGATTTAACCAAAATTACCAAGGTAATCAAGGTACGCAAAACCAGTATGCACAGCAAGCACCACAGGCACCACAAACGCCACAATTCCCTCCAGCTCCGTCATTCACGGAAGAGGATCACGACGATTTACCATTTTAAATAACAGGAATCCCTAATCAATCGATTGGGGATTTTTTTTCGCTATGATTGCAATTTTAGATCCGAATTACTTAGGTTTTCCTCCAGTTGATACAGCACATGAATCGGGCATTTTAGCCATCGGAGGTGCTCTTACTGTTGATTGGTTGCTTTTAGCTTATAAACACGGTGTGTTTCCGTGGTTTGAAGATGGGGAACCAATTACTTGGTGGGCGCCTAACCCTAGAATGGTAGTTGATCCCCTGTCGTTTAAGCCCTCAAAAAGTATGCGAAATATTCTGAATCGAAACGTATTTCAGGTAACTTTCAATACCCAATTTGAGACGGTAATTACACAGTGTCAACAGGTAAAAAGACAAGGACAAAACGGTACGTGGATTACCGATGAAATGTTAGATGCGTATTGTCAATTGCATCAATTGGGTTATGCTCATTCTGTGGAGGTATGGCAAGATGGTACACTCGTCGGTGGTTTATATGGTGTTGATATAGGACATGGTGTTTTCTGTGGTGAGAGTATGTTTTCTTTGGTGTCCAATGCCAGTAAAGTAGCCTTTCACCGGTTGATACAAAAGCTCAAAGATGAAGGTGGTCGATTGTTAGACTGTCAAGTGTATAATCCCCATTTAGCATTACTAGGCGCTGTGGAAATTCCCCGGGATATTTATATGGAGTATTTACACGGTAAAAAATAAAGAGGAGATCCGGACGTTAAAAAGCTAACGTCTGAATCTTCCAATTTAAGGTATCAATCAACAGCAACTGATTGCGCAACGGATGAACACCTAAAATGACTTTGAGTGTTTCTTGAGCCATCATTAAGCCAATAATACCCGGAAAGGTTCCCAATACTCCATGTAAGCTGCAATTGGGAATATCTCTAGGATCGGGTGCCTCAGGAAAGATATCCCGTAGATTTTTTGATTTTTGATGGTTGAATACAGCTAGTTGGCCCTGATATCCTAAAAGGGTTCCATAGATTAAAGTTTTGTTTAGCTGTACACAGGCATCATTGACTAAATAACGTGTAACAAAATTATCCGTACCATCCACAATATAATCATAAGAGGAGAATAGTGATTCAACAGTCTCCTTGGTTACCTTTTCTCGGTAAACCTGAAAATTAATATGCGGATTGAGCTGCGTAATGCGCTTGGCCGCAACATCTACTTTGTACTGTCCAAGATCGTTTTCTGTATAGAGAATCTGACGATGTAAGTTGTGTAGCTCTACCTGATCATAGTCAACCACACCTAAATATCCCACTCCAGAGGTTGCTAAATAGGTGAGAATGGGAGACCCCAATCCACCCGCCCCAACAACTAATACCCGCGCTTCTTTTATTTTTAGTTGTCCAGTTGTTCCAACTTCAGCTAGATTCATCGGGCGACTATAGCGCAAAAAATCGTGTATCTCCAACATAGTAAGACAATTAAAAATTAGCATAACTCTGATTCCAATCGGTCCATACAGGATCATATCCTTTGGATTGAATCAGTTGATAAATGGTGGCTGTTGATCGATTGTCGCAAATCTCGAATTGGGCAAGCGAGTCCTGATCAACACTATACCCTCCTGGATTGGTTTTAGACCCCGCACTCATAGCGGTAACTCCTAATCCAATGACGTGATCTCGAAATAGTTCACTTTCTCGTGTTGAAATAGAGAGCTCTACATCTTCATTCCAAATGCGATAGGCAAACATCAATTGGAGTAAATCAATGTCTTCCATGATGAAATTGGGCTCTACATTTCCTTCAGCAGGGCGCAATCGAGGAAAGGAAATCGAATATTTGGTCTTCCAGTACTTCTTCTGAAGGTAATCGAGATGCAAAGCGGTGAAAAAACTATCGACACGCCAATCTTCTAGCCCGAGTAATACACCCAAGCCTATTTTGTGTATACCCGCTTGTCCAATGCGATCAGGTGTTTCTAAGCGATAGCGGAAATTGGATTTTTTCCCTTTGGGATGATATTGTTTATATACGGCTTCGTGATAGGTTTCTTGATACACCAAAACAGCATATACCCCCAATTGGGCCAAAACCTCGTATTCATCTTGTTCTAAAGGTTGTACCTCGATGGATATCGTCGAAAATGAAGGGCGTATTTGTTTAATCGCTTGTTCAAAATACTGAAGATTTACCGTGTGATTGGCTTCTCCTGTTACTAGTAAAATATGATCATACCCTTGACTTTTGAGTAGGTGAATTTCGCGTTCAATTTCGATTGGCGTTAATGTTTTTCTGGGAATTTTGTTGTCAATACTAAAGCCACAATAGGTGCAGATATTATGGCATTCATTGCTCAAATACATAGGGGTATAAAGCTGAATGGTTTTGCCAAATCGCTTGTGTGTCAATTGTTGGCTGAGTTGAGCCATTTGTTCTAAGAAAGGACGAGCTGCAGGTGAAATCAGATGGATAAAATCAGAGAGATCTCGTTTCGGTTTGCGCAAGCTTTGCATCACCTGATAGGATGTTGTTTCGCTTATTTGCTTCTGAATCGTCTGCCAATCGTATGTTGTATAGATATCGTAAAACGTCATAGCTATTGATACAAAAAAGAGGTTAAAGGACTGGATGCATGGGCGTGATTTTGGATAGCACCTAATTGAGCTTCATAAGCCATTCGCCCTGCTTGTACAGCTTGTTGAAAGGCTTTGGCCATTTGAACTGGATCTCCAGCAACGGCAATAGCTGTATTGACTAAAACGGCATCTGCACCTAATTCCATGGCTTTTGCTGCATCAGAAGGAGCTCCAATACCCGCATCAACAATAACAGGAACACGACTGTTTTCAATAATGATTTCCAAAAAGTCGATTGTTTTCAATCCCTTGTTGGTTCCTATTGGAGAACCCAAGGGCATGACAGCTGTCGTTCCAACTTCCTCTAATCGCTTGCACAATACGGGATCTGCGTGAATATAGGGCAAGACAAAAAAACCTTGTTTCGCTAGTTCCTCCGTCGCTATTAAGGTTTCTATGGGGTCGGGTAATAAATATTTCGGGTCAGGATGAATTTCTACTTTCACCCAGTTGGTTTCTAAAGCTTCACGCGCCAATTGTGCTGCTAGTATAGCTTCTTTAGCATTTCTTGCTCCTGAGGTATTAGGTAATAAATGCAAATGCGGGTGATTCAAATGGGCAAGTAGGGCATTGTTTTCCTGTTTTAAATCCAATCGCTTGAGGGCAACCGTTATGAATTCCGTTCCACTAGCTAAAGTAGCAGCCTCCATTTGAGCATTGGATCCGTATTTGCCTGTACCTAAGAATAGGCGAGAGTGAAAGGTTTTATCTCCAAGTTGTAGTGGTTTCATAAAAAGTAGGTGTTTAGTTGTTGTATGATAGGCTGAGGGTGTTGGCCTTGATGGAGTAAACTAGATATCGCTATACCAGATACCCCCAGTTGTTCTAATTGGGCGACATCTTCTAATGTAATGCCTCCAATAGCAACGATAGGTGTTTTTCTTTCTTCAGCAGTTAGGGCCTCTATTAACTTTTTATACCCCTCAAAGCCTAAAAGGGGACTTAAATTTTTCTTGGTTGATGTATAGCGAAAAGGACCTAATCCGATGTAATCACAGGATGCTGCTATTCGCTGTTGGACATCCAAGAGTGTATTCGCTGTTCCGCCTATTATTTTATTTGGCAATGCTAGACGAGCGGTAGCTATTGCAGTATCTTGAAGACCGAGATGCACGCCGTCAGCATCAATAGCTCGGGCTAAATCGACATGGTCGTTAATGATTAATGTGGCCTGATACGTGTCACAAAGGATTTTAACCTGCTCGGCGGTTTTCCATCGAATGGATGTTAGCGTGTCTTTAAATCGGAATTGAATCCAGCGTTGACCTCCATCTAAAACGGATTCGATGTGATACAATTGCTCTTGAGGGGTATCACCTTGACTGATGTATTGAATTGGATTAAACATGATATGCAAGTAAAGTTGAATTGGATTCCAATAGTTTTTCGACGTATTTCTTTGCTTTTCGCACGGCTAGGTATAAAGGATCTCCCAAAGCAATATGACTGGCAATAGCTGAGGATAACACACAACCTGTGCCGTGTTTCGTGATGGGATACACACATTGAGGATAAAACGAATGGATTTCATCTGACATAAACAATTGGTCAACGGCTTTAGTTTTTGGGTGATGTCCACCTTTGAGTAAAACCGCGCAAGAAGAACGAAGCGATTGAGCCTTTTCTTGAGGAGTATCCGCTGTACTAATCAATTGATCCATTTCCAAATAATTTGGAGTAATTAAATCAATTTGGTTGAGTATTGACTCTAGTGTCTGACTGTCAATCTTCGTAGTAAAATCAAAATGAGTGCTCGAGCGCAAAACAGGATCCCAAACAATAAAAGCACGAGGGCAATATTGTTTAATGACAGGGAGGTAGTGTAAGAGCTCTTCGCCTGATTCCACAATACCAATTTTGATTACTTTTGGTTTGTATCGTTCCAAAAGTGCTTTAAGTTGTTGGAGAACGCAATGGCGTTTCTCCCAACGAATCGCTTCAAATGTATCTTCTGTTTGAATGGTATTCGCACTAAGAATACCTAAGCCATAGACTTGATGACTTTCAAAGGTTTTTATATCGGCGAGTATACCAGCTCCCCCAGAGGGATCAAATCCAGCTATGGAAAGAGCAAAAGGTCTTGTTTGTAACATAAATCAAAAATTTTTAACGGTTCTTCCGCTTGCCAAAGCGCGCCAAGAAGTGCAAAATCAGTAAAACCCATGGAGCGAATCGCAGGAAGATGATTGGGGGTAATACCCCCTAAGGCTACTGTTTTTATCCAAGGGTAGTTCCACTCCTGTAAAAAGGCGGACCAATCTATTGTGGGATGGTAGTCTTTTTTTGAGATGCTGCTAAAAATAGGGCTGAGAAAAACGCGTTGATGGCTTGTTGATAACTTCTCGCATTCGGTGAGGTTATGAACACTTGTTGACAAATAGGGCATCTTTAGCGGACAGTTATTAACAAATGAACAATTAGTTGTTGATAAGTGGGCGAATTGTGCCTTTAAGCTGTTGATAAGTTCGATGTATTGTTGGAAAACTTGTCCATTATTGTTCATAACTGATGGAGGAATGTGAATAACCAACCGATTGCTATGTTGATAACTTATATTTTGTACCCATCTCTGAAGCGCGTCAAAAGTGAAATGTGGCTTTCGAATATGCAAAAGAGGTAAGCCTCTTTCCAACATCTCATTGGCGAGGCTTAACTCTTGTGAATGATATGCTGGGGTTATCACGACCATTTTACAAGTAAATTTCTTTTCCTGTTTTGATAAATTCGGCTGACATGTCTTTCATTCCCTGCGCCGCAGTATCTCGAATCTCTTGAGAAATTTTCATTGAACAGAATTTTGGACCACACATGGAGCAGAAGTGTGCTACTTTAGCGGCATCTGCAGGTAAAGTCTCATCGTGAAATTCTCGCGCTGTATCAGGATCTAAGGATAGATTGAATTGATCTTCCCAACGGAATTCAAAACGAGCTTTACTCAAGGCATTATCTCGGTATTGTGCACCTGGATGACCTTTGGCCAAATCCGCGGCATGCGCTGCTAGCTTGTAGGTAATCACCCCGTCTTTCACGTCTTTTTTATTGGGTAAACCCAAGTGTTCTTTTGGCGTTACATAACACAGCATGGCCGTTCCATACCATCCAATCATCGCTGCGCCAATAGCTGAGGTAATGTGGTCGTATCCTGGTGCAATGTCTGTAGTTAGAGGGCCTAAGGTATAAAAAGGCGCTTCTCCACAATCGCGCAGTTGCTTTTCCATATTCTCTTTAATCAGGTGCATCGGTACATGCCCAGGCCCTTCAATCATCACCTGAACATCGTGTTTCCACGCTATTTTGGTCAATTCACCGAGAGTTTCTAGTTCTGCAAATTGAGCCGCATCATTGGCATCTGCAATAGAACCTGGTCTCAATCCATCCCCTAGTGAAAAAGCAATATCGTACTTTTTCATAATTTCACAGATTTCCTCAAAATGCGTATATAAAAAGTTCTCTTGATGGTGAAATAAACACCATTTGGCCATGATGGATCCCCCTCGAGAAACAATACCCGTTACGCGCTGAGCGGTTAAGTGGATATAGCGCAAGAGTACGCCGGCGTGAATCGTGAAATACGATACCCCTTGCTCGGCCTGTTCGATTAACGTGTCCCTGAAAATTTCCCAGGTCAACTCTTCGGCAACTCCTTTTACTTTTTCCAACGCTTGGTAGATGGGAACGGTTCCAATCGGGACGGGTGAATTGCGAATAATCCATTCGCGGGTTTCGTGTATGTTTTTCCCTGTTGACAAATCCATAATGGTATCTGCTCCCCATCGGCACGCCCAAACCGCTTTTTCTACTTCTTCTTCAATGGTTGAGGTAACAGCGCTATTTCCAATGTTAGCATTGATTTTAACTAGGAAATTGCGTCCAATAATCATAGGTTCACTCTCCGGGTGATTGATGTTATTGGGAATAATGGCTCGCCCTGAAGCAATTTCATCGCGCACAAACTCAGGAGTAATATAGTTTTTTGGCGTATTGGCGCCAAAACTATTTCCTGGATGTTGCTGTTTCAGTGCTGGAGAAACGGTATCTAGTTGCTCCAAGCGTTGATTTTCTCGAATTGCTACATACTCCATTTCAGGAGTAATAATCCCTTGCTTCGCATAGTATAGCTGGGTTACATTCTTTCCTGTTTTTGCTACTTTAGGTTTATGGGTAAATTCAAAACGCAAATGATCTAAAGTAGGATCTTCCGCTCTTTTTTGTCCGTAAAGTGAGGTGAGGTTCTCTAATATCTCTACATCTTGTCGATCTAAAATCCAAGATTCTCTCAAACGAGGCAATCCCTTTTTGATGTTGATGTCGATTTGCTCATCTGTATAGGCACCTGAGGTGTCATAAACCGTTACAGGTGGGTTTTTTTCTGTTTCACCTTTGCTGAGCTTCGTGTCGTGTAAGGTGATTTCGCGCATGGCTACGCGAATAGGAAATAGCTTGCCCTCTACGTAAATCTTCTTGGAGTTGGGAAAAGGGGTTTGGGAAATTTTTTCGTGTTGTTCCATGTTTACTTATTTACTTTTAGTTTGTACTGATCAAATAAAATGGAATCAACCGCCTTGGGTAGCTGTGATAATTAAAATATCATCTGCCTCGGATAAGAGATAGGTACTCCAATCCGATTTGGAAATAACCGTAGCGTTCACCGCAACAGCAATGCCTTTTTGTTGGGTTGTGCCGTGTAAATTGAGCAAAGCCTCGATGCTAATTTGCGTCTGTTCAAAGTGAAATTTCTGATTGTTGATGTGTAGTTCCATTCCTTGTTATTTTGAATATAAAACTTTAGGAATGCCTACACGCTAGTACAGAATGTACCAAATGAAGTCATCTCACTTTTCCCTACGCTAGTATGAACTAGATCAGGTTCAAAGGGTAAAATCTCAGCCTACGCAATGTAGACACCCCTAAAGTTGGAAGCAAATATAGGAATTATTTCATGGGAAGCAAGTTTTGTTTAGTTAAGCCAGAATGTTGTATCTTGTTTTGCAAATTAAGGAACATGAAAAAATCAGAAGCTAAATTCATTGAAAATTGGAAAAGGAAAATAGAAATTGGACGATTGAGATATGGCTTTATTGAGGGGAGTATTTTTGGATTGATTGTTGGGCTATTTACCATGTTGTCATCCTTGCTATTTGACGATTTTACTATTGTTCTTGGGATACAACTGGTATATTATTTTATCATTTGGATGTTAGGAGGTGTGCTCGGTTATTGGACAATCATGTGGGAAGTTAATATGTATTATTATAAACACTTCCTAAAAAAGAATGGACTTGAGGAATAACGGGGTAGGGCTTGATTGCTGAAAGAATTGTCATTACAAAAGCATGATGAGAAGAAGTATCTGATAGAAAATCCAAGTATAGATTTTTTGTATGTTGCTACAAAACAAAAGGATAATGCCTTTACAGGTTGTTTTAATTATTTGACACAACCTGATAAAGAGATAGGATTAAAGTTTTGTTTATCTATGAAGAATGGAATCGTAAACCAGGATATACAGATTATTTGTAGCGAACGTTGTTGATGAAGAAGAAAATCTCTTGGGATGAGCGTATAACAGTAATACGGCTATTGGAACGTTATAATTTTGATCCTAATTTTCTTGAAATGATGGGGAAGATAATTAAGAAAATAGATGGCGCAGTGAAAAACTGTCAGTAATTAAAAGACTGTTATCTATTGTTACATAAAAGGATTGAGTCAAAAATAAAAAGATCGATAACTTCTTTGAAGTTATCGATCTTTTTATTTTGTATAATTGAGTTTTGATTAGTGGAAATTAAACAAAGGTTGGTTCTTTACCCTGGTTGTTTTGAACTAATCTTATCAACAATCAGGGCAATCGCACCATCTCCCATTACATTACAAGCCGTACCAAAACTATCCATGGCAACATATAAAGCAATCATCAGTGTTTGTTGTTCGGTACTAAAACCTAAAACAGACTGTAATACTCCTAAGGCAGCCATAATAGCTCCACCGGGTACTCCGGGAGCAGCAATCATGGTTACACCCAGCATAAAGATAAAGCCAATCATCGCCAAAGGATCGATAGGTGTTTGTTGAATGAGCATCAAGGCGATGGCACAAGCGACAATTTTAAGCGTACTTCCCGCTAGGTGAATGGTTGCACAAAGGGGGATAACGAAACCGGCAATTTTGGGGTTGACATCATTCTTTAGCGTAGATGCTAAAGTAACCGGAATGGTTGCTGCAGAAGATTGTGTTCCCAAAGCCGTAAAATAAGCTGGTAACATGCGCTTCATTAAAAGAAATGGATTTCGCTTCGTTAGTAAACCCGCAATACAATATTGAAAGACTAAGAATATGATATGAAGGGCGAAGATCACGCCAATAATTTTCAAGAAGGTTTCCAATACTACAAAAACTTGACCACTATAGGTCATGTTCAAAAACACACCGAAAATAAAGAGGGGTAAGAAAGGAATAATCACCTTCTCGATTACTGTCATGATAATAGTTTGAAACTCGTTAAAAACACCCTTTAAATGCGTAAATGGGCCTTTAGAAATGCATATCCCGACAATGAAAGCCAAGATTAGGGCGCTCATCACATCAAATAGAGGAGGAATTTCAATAGAAAAGTAGGGGCTTAGTGTTTTTTCCGCTTCAATTGCTAATTGCGTCGATTGAGAATGAAGGAATTGTGGAAAAATACTAATCGAGACAGCATAGGAACTAAAACCAGCTAAGAGCGTAGATCCATAAGCTAACCCTGTAGTTAGTAACAATAGTTTACCCGCTTCTTTGCCAATATTGCCTATAGCGGGAATAATCAACCCCACGATAATTAGTGGAATAATAAAGCTTAAAAAATTCCCAAAGATGCTATTGAACGTGCTGAAAACTCTACCTATTTCCAACGGAAGTTTATCGCCTAAATAGGTCCCTAGGGCTATGGCAATGACAATTTGTAATAATAAGCTGTTTTTGATGAGTTTCATATTTTTTTGTTTAAAAATACGAAAATAAATAAAAAAACCTCAAACATTTTGTTTGAGGTTTGATATTTTAATTTTTTTAGGAAAAATACTATCCTAATGAAGCTCTTTTGAATCCTGTGATTTCAACACCAAAAGATTGAACATAGTCCGACACTTTTTTAGCCTCATCTTTAATGAAGTTTTGGTCTAATAAAGCTTTCTCTTGATCTAAAGTTGTGTTGTCACTGATGAAACGTTGAATTTTTCCTGGTAAGATTCTGTCCCAGATGTTTTCTGGTTTACCTTCCGCTTTTAATTCTGCTTTAGCATCTTCTTCCGCTTGTTTTAATACTTCTTCAGTAAGTTGAGCGTAAGAAATATATTGAGGTACATTTTTAAGTGTTTTACCTAAACGTACTAATTCTTCGTTTTCTTTAACGATAACAGCAATACGAGCTTCTGTTTCTTTTGCGATGAATTCAGCATCAAAATCTTTGTAAGATAAAGTGTCTGCTCCCATAGAAGCAACTTGCATAGAAACGTCTTTTGCAATTTCGTCCGCTTTAGCTACAGCAGCAGATAATGCAGTGATAGCAGCGATTTTGTTTCCGTGAACATAAGAACCGATGAAAGCACCTTCTAATATTTCGAAAGAACCGATTTCGATTTTCTCACCAATAACTCCTGTTTGCTCGATACATTTATCAGCAATAGTCATAGTGTCATTGTAAGCAGAAGCTAAGAATTCTTCTTTTGTATTGAAGTTGATAGCTTTTTCAGCTAATTCTTTTGCTAAAGCTTGGAAACCTTCGTTTTTACCTACGAAGTCAGTCTCACAGTTTAATGTGATAACAACTCCTCTAGTTTTGTCCGCATTAACAACAGCTACAGCAGCACCTTCTGATGAGTCACGGTCAGAACGGTTAGCAGCAACTTTTTGTCCTTTTTTACGTAAAACTTCGATAGCTTTATCGAAATCTCCTTCAGCCTCAACTAAAGCTTTTTTACAGTCCATCATTCCGGCACCTGTTTGTTGTCTTAGCTTGTTTACGTCAGCAGCAGTAATATTCGCCATTTTAGTGATCTTTTAAAGAGTTAATAAATTAAAAAAGTCGTTATTGACAGTTGAATACAAAGGTAAACATCTATCAGCATAACGACTTTATGATATTGTTAAAAAATTATGCTTTAGCTTCAGCATCCGCTTTTACAGCTGGAGCTTCTTCTTTTTCAGTTTTTCTTTCTGCATTACCTTCGATAATAGCAGAAGTCACTAAAGATAATATTTTATCGATTGATTTAGAAGCATCATCGTTTGCTGGTATAACGTAATCAACTTGACGTGGATCAGAGTTCGTATCTACCATAGCGAAGATCGGAATGTTTAATTTTTGTGCTTCTTTAATCGCAATGTGTTCAGCTTTAATATCTACAACAAATAGAGCTGCTGGTAGACGAGTCATGTCAGCAATAGAACCTAAGTTTTTCTCTAATTTTGCACGAAGACGCTCAACTTGTAAACGCTCTTTCTTAGAAAGCGTCATAAATGTACCGTCTTTTTTCATTCTATCAATAGAAGCCATTTTCTTAACAGCTTTACGGATAGTAACGAAGTTTGTTAACATACCACCTGGCCATCTTTCAGTGATGTAAGGCATGTTAGCTGCAGCTGCTTTTTCAGCTACGATGTCTTTCGCTTGCTTTTTTGTAGCAACGAAAAGGATTTTTCTTCCTGATGCAGCGATTTTTTTCAAAGCTTCATTCGCTTCTTCAATTTTAGCTGCTGTTTTATATAGATTGATAATGTGAATACCATTACGCTCCATATAGATGTAAGGAGCCATGTTTGGATCCCATTTTCTAGTCATGTGTCCAAAGTGAACACCTGCTTCTAGTAATTCTTTAACTTCTACTTTGTTTGCCATTTTCTAATAGTTTACGTTCTGTTACTTTAGCAATGATTCAGTAGCGATTGCTCGGTCTCAACCATTTAGATGCTAAACTACTTCTTACAAAAAATGCAAGTGCGCAACAAAAACCTAGATTTTTTAATAATAAATAAATATTAACGTTTAGAGAATTGGAATCTCTTACGAGCTTTTTTCTGACCGAATTTCTTACGCTCAACCATACGAGGGTCACGAGTCAATAATCCTTCTGGTTTAAGAACTGCTCTGTTCTCAACATCAATTTCGCACATCGCTCTAGCAATTGCCATACGCACTGCCTCAGCTTGTCCTGTCGTTCCACCACCGTATACATTTACTTTGATGTCAAAGTTCTCAGCGTTCTCAGTAAGTGTAAGAGGCTGTAATACTTTGTACTGTAATGTACCTGTAGGGAAATAAATTTTAAAATCTTTTTTGTTTACTGTAATGTTTCCTGTTCCTTCTGAAACATAAACACGAGCTACAGCGGTTTTTCTTCTACCGATTTTGTGAATAACTCCCATTACTTAACTTCGTTTAAATTAACGGCTTTAGGTTGTTGAGCGCCATGTTTGTGCTCAGTTCCTACATTAACATTTAAATTACGGAATAATTGTGCTCCTAATTTGTTCTTAGGCAACATCCCTTTGATTGCTTTCTCTACTAATAATGCAGGATTTTTTTGTTGCATTACTTTAGCAGTTAAAGATCTTTGTCCTCCTGGGTAACCTGTATGACGGATGTAAGTCTTGTCATCTAATTTGTTACCTGTTAGGTTGATTTTTTCTGCGTTGATTACGATTACGTTGTCTCCACAGTCTACGTGCGGCGTGTAATTTGTCTTGTGTTTACCTCTTAAAAGTGTTGCCACTTTAGAAGCAAGACGACCCAAATTTTGGCCTTCAGCATCTACAACTAACCATTCTTTTTGAACAGTCGCTTTGTTTGCTGATACAGTCTTGTAGCTTAAACTTTCCACAATAATTTTGTATTTAATTAAACATTCCATTCCCAATAAAGGGAGTGCAAAATTACATAATTTCTTTTATTATACAAATCCATACTGCTGTTTTTTGCTTTTATTTGCATTTAACAAGCTGAGTTGTAATTTGTTTGAACAGATTAACCCCTCCTTTTTTAGCTTCTAAACAAACGGAAAAAATAAGATTATCTATAAATTGTAGCTTACTTTGTCGCAAGTTTTGAACTGAGATGCTTCTAATTCTTTCAAACCGAGTGCTTTTCTCCTGGTATTGACAGCTTCTTTGTCCGTTAAACAAGGTTGTCCAAATTGACCCCCATACGGTAAAGGTAATCCCCTTACCCAATAATGTTTGTCTATGATTAAAGCAAAAACTTCGGGATTCATTCGCCCTATTTGTACTTCATTTAAAAATAAGTGATAGGCTGATTCCTGTTCGACTAGTTTTTCTGGATTGTGCAAGAGGATCGAAAAAGCAGCTAGTTTGACACACTCTTCTTGATAGTACGCTTTGCCTAGTAGTAATTCATTGGGCATGCCGTGTATTTTGACAAAATCAACGAGCTTCGCAAAGTGGATTGAATCTAGTTTTAGCAGTACTTCTCGGTTTACTGCATTGAAAGCTCGTTCTCGTATTCCTTGATCTGATCCATACCATTGACAAAGTTGAAAAGCAAGCTTTGCTTGTGCTGATGTTGACTGGGGTTGTGTACTCTTGCATTGCAGAAAGAGCAGTGTCATACAAAACAAGAAAACGCTTCTTTTCATCGTATTGAGGTTTAATATAGTTTAGGATTGTAATTCTCAGGGTACTTCGCCATCTCTGCGTTATAGTAAGGGGCAATTTCATCAAGTAATTGTTCAAAGGATTTGTCTTCTACTCTGACTAATTTTACAATGCCACATTGCTTTTTCTTGTAATCCGCATAGCACAAAGCAATAGGGATGTCAGTTTGTCTTGCGATGTGATAGAACCCTTGTTTCCACTTTTCCGAATAGGAACGAGTCCCTTCGGGTGTATTGATTAAAGCAATGGTGTCCGCCTCTTCGATTATTTGAACTGCATATTCTACTAAATTCTGACTTTTCGTACGGTCAACGCCAATACAGCCAAGGGCTTTAAAGAAGAAACCAAACCAGGATTTCGTATAATAATCCTTGATGAACATTTTAAAAGGCATGCCTAAAATCCAAAAACAGGCCAAGCTGTAATAAAAGTCCCAGTTGGATGTGTGGGGTACACAAATGAGAATACTCTTTTTTTCTTGTTTGAACGATTCGTCGTGTACTACAAGCTTCCATCCCGTAATAGCCAACATAATTTTGCCCAATAGTTTTTTCATCGCCTTGATTTAAAATGAAGTACAAAAGTAAGTTTTAATTCCAAACAATCTCCACTTGGGACAAATCAGGATAAAAAAAAGGGCTATTCTATTCGAATAACCCTTTAATTGATCAGATGAAATCCTTAAGCATTTGCTTTAGGATCCGCTCCGTATTCATTATCTCCTTTAGTTCCTTCTGTAGCAGCCAGAATAAGGCTGTAAATAGGAATAAGGCAATACCATCCGTTTTTATTAACATCGTGCATTCTTCTAACGGCTACTGCAATTGTTGGTACAAGTACCGCAAGAGCGTAAATATTTCCAAGGATGCCTGATTCAAATACTAATCCACTTACAAAGCCCAGTACAAATGAGATAATACAGTTAAATAGTACAAAATACCAAAATTCACTTCTGCGTGCTCTACCATTGAAGTTTGCGTAGTTTTTTAAAACACTAACATAATAATTAATCATAGGTTCTCTTTTTTTAAATTTTATGCAAATTTACATAAATTAATATGGTATCCTAAGTGTTAATGTGCAATTAACCAATTTTCTCCAATTCCGAGGTCAACAACTAAAGGAACCTCCAAGGTGAAAGCACTTTCCATTTCTTTCTTGACCATAGACTGCAAGGCATCTAATTCTTCTTTGTGTGCATCAAACACCAACTCATCGTGTACTTGTAGCAACATTTTAGATTTCCATTGCTCATTGACTAGTCGTTGGTGAATAGCAATCATGGCAATTTTAATAATATCGGCAGCACTTCCTTGGATTGGTGCATTTACTGCGTTTCGTTCTGCCGCACTGCGCACCACTGCATTCTGCGAGTGGATGTCTTTTAGGTAGCGTCTTCGACCTAAGATTGTTTGTACATATCCGTTTTCTCGAGCAAATTCGATTTGCTGAGCGATATAATCCTTGAGTTTTGGGTAAGTTTCATAATAGGCGTCAATCAATTCTTTACTTTCAGCACGTGATAAATTTGTTTGATTACTCAAGCCAAAGGCAGAAACCCCATAGATAATACCGAAGTTTACCGTTTTGGCGTGACTTCGCTGTTCTTTGGTTACCTCTTCTAATGGAACGTTGAATACACGTGCCGCTGTTGAGCGGTGAATGTCTTCCCCTTTTTTAAAGGATTCGATCATATTCGGTTCTTGACTTAAGGCTGCAATAATACGCAACTCAATCTGAGAGTAATCCGCTGCCATTAACACGTAATTTTCATCACGTGCAACAAACGCTTTTCGTACCAAACGCCCGCGTTCTGTTCGAATTGGGATGTTTTGTAGGTTTGGATTGTTTGAACTCAAACGTCCCGTTGCTGCTACAGCTTGCATGTATTCTGTGTGTACGCGATTGGTAACAGGGTTAATCTGCTTGGGCAAAGCATCCACATAGGTATTTTGTAACTTAATCAACTGACGCCAGTTCAAAATATCTTGTACAATAGGATTTTTTGCAGCTAAATCACTTAAAATTTCTTCACCTGTAGCGTATTGCCCTGTCTTTGTTTTCTTAGGTTTTGAACCGCCAATCTGCAATTTTTCGAAGAGTATGTCACCCAATTGTTTAGGAGAGGCTAGGTTAAATGTTTCGCCTGCAGTTTCGTAAATCGCCTGCTCTAATTGCTTGATATCGCTATCTAAGGTAGTTGATAAAGTGTGTAAAAACTCGACGTCTAGGCGAATCCCTTCATTCTCCATATCTGCTAATACTGAAACTAAGGGAATTTCAATATCGCGGAATAATTGCGCCGTCTGAGTGGCTTCTAGCTGAGGTAAGAATACCTGTTTTAGTTGGAATGTTACATCCGCATCTTCTCCTGCGTATTCTTTGGTTTGTTCAACCTCGACCTCGCGCATGGACTTTTGATTTTTGCCTTTTTTGCCAATTAAGGACTCAATGGGTTGAGGGGTATAGTTTAAATAGGTCTCTGCTAAGACATCCATGTTGTGACGCATATCTGGATTAATCAAATAGTGCGCAATCATCGTGTCAAACAACGGGTGGTTGACCTGGATATCGTATTGTTTTAAAACCTTAATGTCGTATTTTAAGTTTTGCCCAATCTTTTCAATACTCGTTGATTCAAAGAAAGGCTTGAAGTGTTCTAGCGTTTCTAAGACTTCAATTTTATTTTCTGAAAGTGGTACGTAAAAGGCCGTTCCCTTGTCAAAAGAAAATGCAATACCCACTAATTCTGCTGTTAAAGGATCTAAACCAGTGGTTTCTGTGTCAAAACAAACACTGGTTTGTTGCATTAACTGCTGAGCTAATAAGCGAATAGCCATCGGAGATTGTACCAGTTGATAGACGTGTTGTGTCGTCTCTAAGGTTTGGTATGGTGACTGTGTGCCATTGCCCTCTGCGGTGTCAAATAGAGAAAATTGTTCCTCTTGATTTGCCACTTGTATAGGTAGGTTAGTGGTCGTTGCCGTATTCTGAGGTGCAGAAGAGAAAATTCTGTCAAATTGCTCCTTCATTCTCCTAAATTCTAACTCAACGAATAGCGCATCTGTTTTTTCAACATCAGGTTGTTCTAAGATGTAGCTATCTGCATGAAAGGTTACAGGACAATCTAAGATAATCGTCGCTAATTTTTTAGAAAGCAACCCTTTTTCTTTATTGGCTTCTATATTTTCTTTCATTTTCCCCTTTAATTCATGAGTATGAGCTAAAAGGTTTTCCATAGATCCGTATTCTTTGATGAATTTTTTTGCTGTCTTTTCACCAACACCGGGTAATCCTGGTATATTGTCTACCGCATCTCCCATCATACCCAAAAAGTCAATTACTTGCTCTGGATGATCTACTTCAAATTTTTCTTTTACTTTTTCAACATCCCAGATTTCAATCCCATTGCCCATTCGAGCAGGGCGGTACATGACGATATTATCTGAAACAAGCTGTGCGTAATCTTTATCAGGTGTAACCATATACACCATGAAATCTTCTTTTTCTGCTTGTTTAGAGATGGTTCCAATTAAATCATCAGCCTCAAAACCAGAAACTTCAATAATGGGAATATGCATGGCTTTCAAAATCGCTTTGATGTAAGGCACTGCAATTTTAATCGCTTCAGGTGTTGCATCTCGGTTGGCTTTGTATTCGGGGAAGATAGCTAAGCGATCCTTACTCCCTCCATTGTCAAAAGCAACAGCTAAGTGATCGGGATTTTCTCTTTTGATGACATCTAAAAGTGAATTCATAAACCCTAAAACCGCAGAGGTATCTAATCCTTTTGAATTGATCCTAGGGTTTTTAATAAGCGCGTAATATCCTCTAAAGATTAAAGCATAAGCGTCTAGTAAAAAAAGACGTTTTTGTTGAGCCATTGAATGATGGTTTAATTTAATACTGAATGAAATTCAAAGATAGTGATTTTGTTTTGCTAAGCGTGTAGTGCTACAAGGTGAATGAATGGATTTTTCCGTTAAATACAAGGAGATGTAGTATGGGGTTGGTTTATTTTTTTTAGTGATTTGTGTGTATTTTTTTAGGTTGTTGAGTTATTTTGTTGATTTAAAATTGGTTTTATTAAATAATTATTAATAGACTTGTGAGTTGTTTATTAATAAAAAAGATAAATTTATGAAAAAAATTCACCTTAAATTAGGAGTTTTAGCTCTAGCGGCTTCGGGATTACTAACAACCGCAGCTTGTTCAAGTGACGATCACAATTACCTTAAAAAAGACGATAAAGAAAATCCTATACCAGAAGACGGAGAAGAGGAGGAAGGACCTGATGATTCAGTAGCGGCGGCTACGTTAAAAGTAGAGATTGTTTCGGTAGGAGAAGAATCGGTTACATTTAAGTTAGCAGCAGAAAATGCGAAGAAAGTATACTATTTAATTCAAGAAAAAGGAGTTGAAGCAACAGCAGAACTTGTTCAAGAACAGGGGATAGCGGTAGATAATCTTGTAGCAGAACAAACGGCGGAAGGATTAGATCCGGATACAGAATACGTCTTGTACGCGGTTGCATTAAATGCAGAGGATATAGCAACTTTTAATGCGAGAGGAATTGAGTTCAAAACACAGAAAAAAGTTGATGTAAGTATTACTTTGACTAATATTGATGCTACGCATGAACGTGTTATGTTTACATTAACTCCAGTAGGAGCAGTAAAAGCGCGCTATATGGTCGTAGAGAAAAGTACAGTGGAAGGAAGAGAAGTAACAGCTGAAGAAGTGCTAGAAGAAGGTTCAAACATTATGAATCTAAATCAACCGAGTAACTTGAAACCAAAAGTGGCACATGCTAATACAGATTATGTCATTTTTGCTGCTGGATTGTCTGCAACAGGAGCAACGGTAATCGTGAGTGAAGAGGTTCGTACAAAAGATGAGTCAGAAGCACCTGTTGATGAAGAATTAAAAGTCATGACAAATATGAACTTCGTTGGAGATGAGGTAGGGCATACGGTTGCGTATTACTTGTACTTATCAAATGATCAATTGGACGTACAATTTACTGTAGCTGCTGCTCAAGCCGATGAAGATATTTTAAAAGAAGGGCGTTATATCCGCAATGCAAGCCAAGGACCAGGAAGGCCAGGAGCAGATGAAGTAGGCAAATCCTTCAAAATCTTAAACAAAGGAACAGGTGCACTAGATACGGATATTGATTACGGTGAAATTAGAATTACAAAAACATCAGCTACGGAATATAAAGTAGAGATCGATATGGTGAGAAGAACGGATGTGACCAAGCGTTTCAAAGCCCTATTTAACGGTGTTCCTGTGAGAGGAGAACCTAGACCTTAATTTAAAAAGTAAATTCGTTTATTATCAGTTAGTAAAAGAGGGTGTCCCAAAAGGTCATCCTCTTACTTTTTATATAAAAACGGTTTTTCTGATTTCAATTAAGATTTAACGCATTTAGAATGCATTTTAGTTTTAGGCTGTTTTATTTTTGTTTAAGGAGTTGTTTTTTAGACGGCCTCTTTTTTTGGATGTAAAACAGACAAAATCTCCATTTTTTCAGCAAGGCTATTAATCTTTGTTAAAGATATTTTGATACGTTAGACAAAAAACTAACTTTGTTACTTATAGCTTTTACTATGTTGAATTTAGCATTCTTATTACCTGTTTTACTGTTGGTTGAATTTTATACCTATCAAGCGGTAAAGCAATTGACCCATCATAAGTTTTTTCGATTATTATACTTTATTTGTTCCGCGCTGATTGTAGCCTATATTGCCTACGGATTCTCTCGTTTTGATCGCGCATCGGGACAAAATCACCAGTCCATGTTAGCCGCTGCCTTGATTGTTTTAGTGTATTTGCCTAAAGTACTAATCACAGTGTTGTTGTTACTAGAAGATGTCGTGCGTGTATTGCGTGGTATCGTACACTATTTTAGAAGAGAAAAAATAAGCAAGAAGGATAGGTTTCTTCCAGAGCGAAGAAAGTTCATCACACAGTTGGCTTTTGGAATAGCAGCCCTTCCTTTTATTTCTGTCTTACACGGAATTACAATCGGACGCTATAAATTTCAAGTACACAAGCACATCTTGACGTTTGACGATTTGCCCGAGGCTTTTGATGGCTTTACGATTACCCAGCTTTCGGATATTCATTCAGGGAGTTTTGACAATCGCGAGAAATTAGAATACGCCATTGATTTAGTGAATCAGCAACAGTCGGATGTATTGTTGTTTACAGGTGATTTAGTAAATAGCTTAGCTAGTGAGATGACGCCTTGGCTAGATGTTTTTCAAAAAATAGAACAACATCCTTTTGGGAATTACTCTATTTTAGGTAATCACGATTATGGAGAATACATCCAATGGGACACAGATGAAGAACGCGAGCGCAACTTTAAGGCGATTTGTACTTTGAGTCCCGCAATTGGATTTACTTTATTGCGCAATGAAAATGTACGCTTGCGAAAGGGAGAGGATAGTCTGGTTCTTGTTGGAGTTGAAAATTGGGGTGAACGCGCTCATTTCATGAAGTATGGAGACCTGGATCAAGCAACAAAAGGCGTGCAAGCTGATGATTTTAAAGTGTTATTGACACATGATCCTTCGCATTGGGAAGCTAAAGTATGGGAGCATCCGAAAAACTTTCAATTGACTTTATCAGGACATACGCATGGCAGTCAGTTTGGAATCGAAATCCCAGGTTTTATTAAATGGAGTCCAATTCAATATGTCTACAAGCAATGGGCAGGACTATATGAAAAGATGGGAAAAATGATTTATGTTAATCGAGGATTTGGTTATCACGCTTACCAAGGACGAACAGGAATTTGGCCCGAGATAACGGTTATCGAATTGCGAAAGAAAAAATAGTTTATTTTGATAAAATATAATATTTTTGTAAGAATAGGTTGTTAAAGAACAAGTAAAACTAGTAACGGAGAGGTTTATGTCAAAATATGGAGATTTAGTAACAGCAGAAGTGCCTGTTTTGGTGTATTTTTATGCCCAATGGAATGAAGCATGTACAGCTATGGACGCTGTAATCTATGAAGTGGCAGCTGCTATGGGGGATCAATTGCGTATCGTTAAAATTGATGTGGCAAAAAATCAAGAGTTAATCGATGCTTTGCGAATTAAGCAAGTTCCTACGATGCTATTGTACAAAAAGGGGGCCATGATTTGGAGGCAAAGTGGAAGTATGGAAACAGAAGCGCTACTCAGCGTGACTAAAACACTATAATGTAGCAAAGAAATAACCTTCCTTTTTTAGGTATTCAATAAGTAAAGGAAGTGTGTATTTCATATTCTTTTCTGCTTTTAAGCTATCGTGAAAGACGATTATACTTCCTGGTACAAGTTGTCTAATAGTGCGCGCTAAACATCGCTCAGGACTGATAGTTGAACTATAGTCTTTGGTGAGGATAGACCACATGATTATTTCATATCCTTTATCTAGAATATAATTAGCCTGTTTCTTTGTTATTTTTCCATAAGGAGGACGAAATAACGAAGTGGTAGCTTTAGCGTGTTTGACAATTTCTTGTTGACACTGTTCTACATCAGCGATATAATCCCTGATTTCAGTTTTCCATCCCTTGAGGTGATGGAAAGTATGATTCCCTATTTGATGCTGTTCTGCAAGAATCCGTTGAAATATCACAGGGTGTTTGCTAATATTGTCTCCAATACAAAAAAAAGTAGCTTTTACCTGATGTTGCCTTAACATATCCAATACCCATTCTGTCACTTCAGGTATAGGCCCGTCGTCAAAGGTTAAGTAAATAACTTTGTCTTGTTTGGGCTTGTGCCAAGTATAACGGGGGAAAAGAAAGGGAAAGATGCGCATGAATCAAAGATAAGAAAATTGGTTTATATTTTGTGAGGTTTGCTCTTTGTGAGGTTTATCTCATTGGTTACTATTTTATTTTCGTATTCGATGAATCTACGCTACGCTACGATTTGTACTTTGTGAGAGGCAACTTCACGACTTCATCATCCCAAAAAAAAATAGCAGTAAACTTTCGCTCACTGCTATTCTTAACTATGGATAATGTTGAAGTGTTTTTATTCTAATCCACCACCTAAAGAGCGATACAACTGCACTAAAGTTGTAAGTTGAGTCAACTCTGTATTGATGTAGCTTAATTCAGCTGCCAACGCACTTTCTCTAGCTGTTAATACATCCAAATAAGTCGCCATTCCTTGAACTAATAGTTCTTCCGAATAGGTTGTAGCCAACTGATACGCTTCGTATTCTTTTTTCTTTAAATCTAACTTAGTAGAAGCACTTTCATAGGTGTATAATGCATCAGAAACTTCTTTAGAAGCATCTAGGATCGCTTTTTTATATCCTAAATACGCCTGCTCTTTTTTCGATTGAGCCACTTGGTGTTGTGTTCTAATTTGTCTTCCGTTTAATAGGGGTTGAGTTAAACCGCCAATTAAATTAGCAAATAAAGAGTTTGTATTAAACAATTCATCAAAATCAAGACTTTGAAGTCCACCATTTGCAGTTAAACGCAAAGAAGGATAAAAGTTTGCTCTTGCTACATTCGTCATTTCAAAAGCGTTGACTAAACCGAATTCTGCTGCTCTTACGTCAGGACGATTCGCCAATAATTGCATAGGAACTCCGATCCCTAAATTTGCATTTACTCGTTGGTCATTTAGTTTCTCTCTTTTGATTTCACCAGGAGTTTGTCCTAGTAAAATGCTGAATGTATTTTCTGTGATTTTGATGTTGTTGTTCAAGTCAACTAACAATGCTTGCGCATTGTACAATTGTGCTTGTGTTTGTTTCACTGCAATCTCATCCACTTGTCCAGATTCTTTCAATGCTTGAATTGTCTCCACACTGTTTTTTCTGTTGGCAATGGTAAGTTCAGTAACTTCTTTTTGTCTATCTAAAGCAACGAGTTGAAAATAAGTAGTAGCAATAGTTGAAATCAACTGTGTTTTTACTGCTTGTTGAGCCGATACAGTTTGTAAATAACTCGCTACAAAAGCTCTTTTGTTACTTCTAAGCTTGCCCCATACGTCCAATTCCCAAGAAAACTGACCTGTAATATCGTATAGATCTGTTTTGATGCGTTGGTCGCCACTTAAGATTCCTTGTGGACCATTTTTAGATTGGATGCTATGCGTGTAGTTTCCACCAACACTCAAGGTAGGAGCGAAGCCCCATTTTCCTTGTTGCATGTAGGCATGAGCTGCATTGATATTTTCAATGGCAATCAACATATCGAGATTGTTTTCTAAACCAGTCTCAATGTGCTGAATCAAGGTTTGGTCAGAGAATAACTCCTTCCATGACAAGCTTGCCATGGAAAGAGAGTCTGCTGTATTACTACCTCTATATTGTTCCTCTTGAATAACGTCAGGTCTATCATATTTTTTTGCAACTATACAAGATTGCATGGTAAGTCCTAATATTGCAACAGGAATCGCTCTGTATATATATGTTTTTTTCATGTTATTCAGACTTAATTTCTTCAAATTTAATTGGTTTAATTTTCTCTTGAAGATATTGGAAGATTGCATATAATACGGGAATTACAAATACTCCAATGATAGTACCAATCAATAAACCAAAGGCTGCACCTGTACCAATTGAACGGTTTCCGATATAACCAACTCCACCTGCAAATACCAATGGCATTAATCCCAAGATAAAGGCAAATGAGGTCATTAGAATCGGTCTTAAACGCGCTTTAGCACCGTTAATAGCTGATTCTACAATTGATTCACCATGTCTTCTACGTTGAACGGCGAACTCCACAATCAAAATGGCATTCTTCGCGAGTAGCCCAACGAGCATGACCAGGGCAATCTGGAAGTAAATGTTGTTTTCTAATCCTGCAATTTTTTGTGCAAGGAAAGCTCCCATAATACCCGTTGGTAAAGATAAAATTACCGCAAATGGCAACATGTAACTTTCGTATTGTGCAGATAATAAGAAGTAAACGAATACCACACACAAGAAGAAAATTAATACCGTTTGGTTACCTGCACTAATTTCCTCACGAGATAATCCCGTAAAGTCAATACCATAACCTGAAGATAAGTTTTCTTGTGCCACTTCTTGAACCGCTTTAATTGCATCCCCAGAACTGAAGCCCGGTTTTGGTGCTCCTGTAATATTTGAAGACGTAAATAAGTTGTAACGGTTGATCGATTGTGGTCCGTATACTTTCGTTAAATTAACAAACTGTGTAATGGGTGCCATTTCTCCTGATCCTGTTCTTACATAAATCTCATTCAAGCTATTTACATCTGAACGGTATTCAGGTAATGATTGTACCATGACACGGAACTGTTTACCAAAACGCGTAAAGTCTGCCGCGTAAATACCTCCAATATATCCTTGTAAAGCAGAGAAAATATCACTAACTAAAACACCTGATTCTTTAGCTCTAGCTACATTTAAATCTAATTCATACTGCGCGTAGTTCGTGTTAAATGACGATTGCGCATACATGATTTCTGGACGTTGCATTAAAGCACCTAAGTACTCTTTTGACTTTTGATCAAAATCGGTCAATGAACCTCCTGTTTTATCTAGTAATTTTAACTCAAAACCAGAAGACATACCGAAACCAGGGATACTTGGTGGTTGGAAGAAAATCATTCTTGCATCTTGGAATTGCGTTGCTGCTAAACCGAATAATTTTCCAATTACTACGTCAGTAGCTAATTCTGGTGCTTTTCTTTCTTTGAAGTCTTTCAACTTAATCATCGCCATACCGTAGTTTGATCCTTGACCGTTGATGAAAGAGAATCCCGATACTACAGTTACCCCATCAACACCGGGAATTTGCTCTACAATTTTAGAGAATTCTCTCTGAATAGCTACCACACGGTCTTGAGAAGCACCTGCTGGTAATTCAATATTCCCCATGATAAATCCACGGTCTTCGTTGGGTACGAATCCAGTAGGCATCGTTTTAGCTGAGTAGTATGTAATTCCTAAACATGCAATCAAAACAACAAAGGTTAACCATTTGTGTTTCAATAATAATTTGAATGAATTTCCGTAACGTTCAGTAAGGCTGTTGAAAGCAATGTTGAACGCTCTAAAGAAACGTTGAAGTAAGTTTTTCTTCTTACCGTTGTCAATTTCGTGGTGTTTTAAGAATACCGCACATAAAGCCGGGCTTAATGTCAAGGCATTTACAGCTGAAATTAAAATCGCAATAATCAGGGTAATACCAAATTGTTTATAGAATACTCCTGTAGGACCACTAATAAACGTTACTGGAATAAATACCGCCGCCATTACTAGGGTAATCGAGATAATCGCACCAGAGATTTCATCCATCGTGCTTTTACTCGCTTCTAGTGCATCTTCACCTGTAGCTTCCATCTTGGCGTGGACGGCCTCCACCACAACGATGGCGTCATCCACCACAATCCCAATGGCGAGTACGAGGGCAAATAAGGTTAGTAAGTTCAACGAGAACCCAAAAGCATTCAAGAAGAAGAACGTACCGATAATCGACACAGGTACTGCAATCAACGGAATTAACGTCGATCTAAAATCCTGTAAGAAGATGTATACCACGAAGAATACTAAGATAAAGGCTTCAATTAAGGTAGTAACTACTTTGCTAATTGACGCATCCAAGAATTCGTTGGTATCCATCAACACTTTGTAGTGAATTCCTTCAGGGAAGTTTTTCGATAGTGATTCTAATTCAGTATGTAAGTGCTTGTTAATTTCTTGCGCGTTTGATCCTGGCGTTTGGTAAATCGCCATGGCAACCGCTGGGTGTCCATCTAATTCCGAGTTTCCTACGTAAGACATCGCACCAAGTTCGATTTTAGCAACGTCTTTTAGTAATAAAACTTGTCCGTTTGCTAATGATTTCACTACAATATTTTCATATTGTTCTTGTGTTTTGTATTTACCGCTGTATTTGATTACATATTGGAATGCTTCCGCATTGTTTTCACCCAATTGTCCCGCAGCAGCCTCCAAACTCTGTTCGTTTAAAACGCGAACAACATCCGAAGGAACTAGGCCATAGGCTTTCATTTTTGACGGTTCAATCCAAATACGCATCGAGTAGTTACGAGAACCAAAGGCCTGCGCATCCCCAACCCCACTTACACGTTTCAACTCAGGAATAACGTTAATATTCATGTAGTTTTGAATGTAAATCGCATCGTAGTTCGGATTTTCAGAGTAGAACGAAAGGAACATCAACGCACTGGTTTGTTGCTTTTGTGTCGTTACTCCTGAACGCGTTACCTCTGCCGGTAAAAGCGGTGTAGCACGAGCCACACGGTTCTGTACGTTTACTGCTGCAATATCCGGGTCAACCCCTTGTTTAAAGATTACTTGAATACTCGCACTACCATCGTTACTGGCAGTAGAAGTAATGTAATCCATGTTTTCAACCCCGTTTACTTGTTCTTCAATCGGAATGATAACACTCTGCATTACAGTCTCAGCATTCGCTCCAGGATAACTGGCGTTAATCTGTACCGTTGCAGGCGCAATATCAGGATATTGCGTCACAGGAAGTGCGGTTAATCCCAACACCCCTAAGATTACTATTAGGATAGAAATAACTGTCGATAGAACAGGTCTTTCAATAAATGTCTTTAACATAGTTTAGAATGTTGATTTGTAGTTGTTAATCTCCTCAATTGAAGTTGGTGTTGGTGTAATTGCCGAACCATTGCGTAATGTACCTAATCCTGCACCTACGATCGTTTGCCCTTTTTCCAATCCTGATTTTACAACTGCTAATTTGTTCACACGATCAATCACTTCAATAGCGGTAGATTTCACGGTGTCATTTTCTACTTTGTACACATACACTTGACCTTGTTGTTCGAAAGTAGCTGATTCTGGAATAACCATCACGTCTTTGTACGTTTGTGGAAGTAATAAAGTACCACTGTTTCCTGTGCTTAAGATTCTATCCTTGTTCGGGAATGCCGCACGTACTTGTACGGTACCTGTAGCGGTGTTAATTTGTCCACTGATGGTTTCGATTTTTCCAGCATATTGATATGTTGTACCATTAGCTAGAAGTAATTTTACCTCTGGTAAACTCGCTAATTTTTCCTTCATGCTATTTCCTTCAATCTTTTCTAAGAAATTGAAGTATTCTTTCTCGTTCATTGAGAAATAAGCAAATACTTCACTATCGTCAGAAACTGTCGTTAATGGCGTCGGATCACTTGGCGAAATTAACGCTCCTTCACGGAAAGCAATCGCTCCTACAATACCATCTATTGGACTTCTTACAATAGAGAAATCAATATTGGCCACTACACTGTTGTAGTTGGCTCTTGCTGATGCTAATTGACTTTGTGCACTTGCTAAATTTGCTTTTGCTGTTTCCAATTGGATGTTGCTCACAATTCCCTTTTGAACGAGCGGAACTAATTTGTCAACATTCACTTGTGCTACATTTACTTGAGCCTCAGCAGTTCTAATCGCTGCTTTACTGGCATCTGCATTTTGTGATAAAATGTTGGTTTCCAAGCGGAATAAAGGTTGCCCTTTTTTTACAGTTGCTCCTTCATCCACATACACCTCTTGAATGTATCCCGTTATTTTTGCGCGAACGCTACTCGTAACTTTACCTTGTAGAGTAGTGGGGTATGAAGTATGACCCACAACATCTTGTGTTGGAACTTGAACAACTTTGTATGGCATTGGACCTTGCCCTCCTTGTGCTTGCTCTTTCTTTCCGCATGAGATTACGGCTAATGATGAAAGAGAGCCAAGAACGATAGTATGCAAATAACGTTTCATATATAAATTACTGGTTTGTACTTTTTAATTTTTCTATTGTGTTTGCTAACATAACTTTACTATTCTCTAAATGGTCAATATAGAGTTTCATCTTCGCTTGACAGTTGTTGGAATTGACCAATCCTTCATCTACATAACCTTTTAGCTTTAAGGTTAAAGCGGATTCTCTGTCTAACATGTTTCTAATCAACTCTAATCGCGTTGTAATAAAGTTGGAATTTAAACGGAAGAATCGCTTCCGCTCATCAATTTTATTGAAATGTTCGATTTGATTGTTGCTGATTAGTAAATTTAAACTCGTTGATACAGAACTTTTACTGGCGTTTAATCGTTCAACAAGTTCGTCAAATGTTACTCCGTCTCTGTTGTTATTGAACATAATGTAGGTGTAAATCTGAGCCGTAAGAGGCGAGAAATGATAGACTACTTCATGATGTGCACAGAAGTCTTGAAACAAATCGACTAATCTTTGATCGTATTGCATTATGGAAATAAATCTTAATAATAATTATACCCTGCAAAGATAGGGTTAGTTTTGTTCTTTCCGAACCAAACAAACTTAAAGTTCTCTTAAATTATGTGGATGACGTCTAAATAACATGCGATTTCATTGTTAAAAGGATAGTAGGGATTAGAAAATAAATTTTTATTTGGCAAATTTTAGTTTGAATAAAGCAAGAAATATTTAGTTTTTGAAACTTATTAGAAGTGTTTGTTCTTTTAATAGAAAGATTTTTTTGTGTTATTCTAATTAGAGGTTTTGTTCAAAGGCTTTATTTGAACGCCATTCGTCAGCAAAATTTAGCGTATAGGGGCACTACATGCTGCTGTTTATTTCAGGAGAATAGGAGGGAGAATTTCTCACAGTAGAACAAGGTGTGTGCTTGGGGGAAAAATATTTTTATCCTGCGTTGATGTATAATTCACAGCGTCTTGAAACGCGATAGAAGAGAAAAGCGTACTTGAAAGTTAGAAGGATTGCGTTTAGTTTTATAAAAAAGATTGCGTTTTTTTATTTTTTCGAAGGGATATCTTGTTGATATTCTGTAAGAAGAAAAGGAAATGAAGCGAAGTGATAAAAAATATCTTTTTATTTCTTGCATAGAATTTGAAAAATGCCTTATATTTGCATCCACAATTGCGGAAGTAGCTCAGTTGGTAGAGCTCCAGCCTTCCAAGCTGGTTGTCGCGAGTTCGAGCCTCGTCTTCCGCTCCAAAACTTGATGAAAGTTTTCAAAGATCATCGCCTGCGGAAGTAGCTCAGTTGGTAGAGCTCCAGCCTTCCAAGCTGGTTGTCGCGAGTTCGAGCCTCGTCTTCCGCTCCAAAAACTAGATGAAAGTTTTCAAAGATCATCGCCTGCGGAAGTAGCTCAGTTGGTAGAGCTCCAGCCTTCCAAGCTGGTTGTCGCGAGTTCGAGCCTCGTCTTCCGCTCCAAAACTAGATGAAAGTTTTCAAAGATCATCACCTGCGGAAGTAGCTCAGTTGGTAGAGCTCCAGCCTTCCAAGCTGGTTGTCGCGAGTTCGAGCCTCGTCTTCCGCTCCAAAAACTAGATGAAAGTTTTAAAAGATCATCACCTGCGGAAGTAGCTCAGTTGGTAGAGCTCCAGCCTTCCAAGCTGGTTGTCGCGAGTTCGAGCCTCGTCTTCCGCTCCAAAAGAAAAAGCCTGCTGATGCAGGCTTTTTTATTTTAACGTACTTACATCTGTATTCGGTTCAACTTCATAAGCCGCTTTGTCTTGTTCAAAAACACGCGCAGTGAGCATGCCTTCTAAAATAATGCGATGGCCCGTGACTTTCAACCAGCTTCCTTCTCTAAGCCCGATAACAGGTTGTGAATTGATTGTATGAAACTCATTAATTCTCGTCTCTCTTGTTTCTCCCATGTGTGTAGAACCATCGATTGGATCTAAATAATGAGGATTGATATTAAAGGGTACAAATCCGAACGTCTTGAATGAAGGCGGATACGTAATCGGCATGTCATTCGTTGTTTCCATGGTTAAACCACAAATATTGCTTCCTGCACTACATCCTAAATAAGGTGTGCCTTGATTGACTGCTGCTATAATGGTTGGAATTAAATCATGCGCATACAATTGCTTGACTAATAAAAAGGTATTTCCGCCTCCTGTAAAAATGCCATCCGCCGATTGAATGGCTTCTTTTGGGTTTTCAAATTCGTGAATGCCTTTTACTTCAATGTTGAGTGATTCAAATGCTTCGCGTACTTTAGCAGTGTAATCATCGTGACTTATACCACTAGGACGGGCATAAGGAATAAAGATAAGGGTTGATCCTGCTTTAAAATGATTGGATAAGGTCGGGAGTAAATACTCCAAATAACCTTGATTGTGTAGGGTTGAAGTACTTGCTATAATGATGTTTTTCATAATGGTCTTGTTAAGAAGTAACAAAAATAGACTTTATTCGTCAAATGAAAAAAGTTGTTTCTTGTTACTGGATTTTATATTTAACATAACTTTACACGATTAAAATTTTGCTTTCTATATTTATAAGATATTTTTACGGACTTCATTAATATATTAATAGATGAAATTAGTTTTAACCTTTTTGTTGTTGATTGTTGGAATTGGGGTATTTGCGCAGGATCGAGTGAAGTTGCAAGGGAAAATTGTATCTCGAAGCAAAGACCTGAAGGGGATATATGTGTCTAACATCAATACGGGAGACGCCTTGGTAACAGAACATGGTGGGTATTTTTCCATTCAAGCACAGGAAAATGACACCCTGATGTTCTCCGGGCCCTTATTTATCGGTTATCGCTATGTACTAGATGATATTGACCTTAAACGAGATATGATTTTAATTCCCCTTGAACCAAATGATCTCAATCGACAGTTGAACGAAATTGTCATTACTCATATCTCCTCTTCTTCCTTGGGGCTAGTTCCTGAAGGTGCTAGGCGTTATACCCCCGCAGAAAGGCGTTTGTATACTGCTACCTCAGGATCGGGAATTATTCCTGTTAGTGCTATCGTCAACTGGATTAGTGGACGAACGGCGATGTTGAAAAAAGCATTGAAGTACGAAAAACAAGAAATGAGAAAAGACAAGTTTCTCAATGTTATGGACGAATATGTCCTGATCAAAGATTATAGTATTCCCAAAGATTACGTCACTGGGTTTGCGTATTTTGTTTCAGATGATGATATTATGTCAGGTTATTTAAATGCTAGTATTACGGAAAGGGATAAGATTTCTTCTCGAACAGGTGTTTTGGCCTTGGAGTTTTTAGATTTATTGGGCGATAAACTGAAGGAAGAGCCTCAGCAAGATACTTTAACAGTCAATCAAGCAAATTTAAATCAAGAGAAAGCAACTAAAAAATAATAAACTTTGTAGTTTTGTATCTTAACTAAAAATAAAGTTATGTTTGGAATAGGAGGAGGAGAACTGTTTTTTATCATATTGATCATATTAATGCTTTTTGGTTCTGATAAAGTGCCAGAAATGGCTAGGGCCTTTGGTAAATTTATGGCGCAGATAAAAAATGCAACCAACGATATAAAAAGTGAAATCAATAAAAGTGCAGAGGAATCTGGTATAAAAAAAGATATTGAAGAGGCTTTAGATATTGATGCTAATATCAATCCAATCAAGGATATTCAGCAAGAAATCGAAAAGCAAAAAGAGGATATTGAAAATATTACAGGTCCAATAAAAAGGAAAAATTAATGGTCGATCAACTGATACAATTAGATAAAGAATTACTTGTTTTTTTTAATGGATTAGGCAGTGAAACGTATGATTTTTTTTGGTTGTTTATTACCAAACAATTAAACTGGACTCCTTTTTTCTTGCTGTTAGTCTATTTGACCTATAAAAAAGTGTCAATAAAAAAGCTAGGCGTTATTGTTTTAGTATTAGCGGGTTTAGTTGCCTTTACGGATCAGATGACGAATTTAGTCAAATATACCGTAGCGCGTCCAAGGCCTTGTAATACAGAAGACATCCAGGCGTTGATTCGCATTGTAAAATGCAGTCCGAGTTTGAGTTTCTTCTCAGGCCATGCTTCGAATTCTACGGCAACTATGTTGTTTATGTTTATGGTATTGAGACGCTATTACAAGTATGCCTACTTGGTGTTTTTGTTTCCCTTAATCTTTGCCTATAGTAGAATCTATTTAACCATGCATTTTCCATTTGATATTTTAGTAGGTTATTGTTTTGGCTTGTTGTCAGGAACGTTATTCTACCAAATCTTCTTGTGGATTGAAAGAAAATATAGCGATAAATTAATATAGTAAAAAAGGGATTTGGCTAAGCCAAATCCCTTTTTTTATCGAACTCGCGAAACAGTTAATCCATCGCGTATAGGCAGTAAAATAGTTTCCACTCGTGGATCCTCTTTTAAAAGTTTATTGTATTGATCTAATGCAATAGTGCTTTTGTCATTGGCTTTGATCTCTTCAATCACTTTTCCCGACCACAAGACATTATCAGATAAGATAATGCCTCCAGGATTCATCTTGTGAATGACTAATTCAAAGTAATTGCTGTAGTTTTTCTTATCCGCATCAATAAAAACTAAATCGTACTTCTTGTCTAGTTCAGGAATGATGTCTAACGCGCTTCCTATGTGTTGTGTGATTTGCTTGCCATAGGGGGATAAATCAAAATACTTGCGCTGAAAATCGTATAATTCTTCATTGACATCAATGGTGTCTAAAGTTCCGTCAACTTGTAATCCTTCTGCCAAACTCAAAGTAGCATATCCAGTAAAAGTTCCAATCTCTAAGATGTGAGTTGGACGAACTAATTTTGAAATCATACTCAAAAAGCGTCCCTGAAAATGCCCACTTAACATTCTAGGCTGTAAAACCTTTTGATGGGTTTCTTTGTCAAGTTGCGCTAACAATTCTGGTTCATTTTCACTGTGATTAGCGGCGTAATCTTCCAGTTCTTTCGATATAAAGTGCATATAAGAAGCGAATTTAAATTTGGATAATCATGATGCAAAGATAAAAGGCTTTTTGCAATCCCTCGCTATTTTATCGATTTTATAAGAATGCGGGGCAAATCCATCAAACAAGGAAAAAAAATGGTAAATTTAAGGACCAACAAGAACAAAAGGTTATGAAAATACTATGGAAATTCCTGAAAGGGCTAGCTATTACAATTATAGGTATTGTTATTTTAGCTTACGTGTTTAAGGTAGATTACTTATTTACTGCCGTTCGCACCATTTATTTTAATGGCTATAAAACAGCCTTCTTAGATGATTACCACTATTTTCCGACGCGTGAAATTCCAACGGGAAAAGCACAGCCTTGGCCTCTCGCTAAGGATTACAATACAGTAGAACCAACTGCTGCTTTAGCTGAAACGCACAAAGAATTACAGAGTATTGCTTTTTTAATTATTGAGAATGATAGCATTTGGCATGAAAGTTATTACGATGGTTATTCGGAAAATAGTAAGACCAATTCATTTTCTATGGCAAAGAGTGTAGTATCAGCCGCTTTGGGAAAGGCCTTGCAAAGAGGAGAAATAAAGAGCTTAGATGATAAAGTAATCCAGTATCTTCCCGAACTCAAGGGCAAATATAAGGATGAGGTAACTGTAGGAGATTTATCTTCCATGGCTTCTGGGTTGGATTGGGATGAAGGCTATTACAGTGCCTTTTCTGTGGTTACACAAGCGTATTTTGATAAAGATTTGAGAAGTGTAATGTTGGGCTTGGAAATCAAAGACCAACCGGGAAAAGAATTCATTTACAAGAGTGGTGATACGCAGTTGTTGGCAATGGTTCTCGAAAAGGCAACGGGAAAAACACTGTCTGCTTATGTTTCGGACTATTTCTGGAAACCCATGGGGGCTGATCATGATGCTTTGTGGCAAATTGATCATAAAGGTGATGGAATTGAAAAATCCTATTGTTGTTTTACCAGTGGAGCTCGAGATTTTGCGCGTTTTGGCAAGTTGTATAAAGATTTTGGTAAATGGCAGGGGGAACAGATTATCGATAGCTCTTTTGTTGCAAAATCCATCAAGCCACGATTTGAATCTAGTCCAGAATACGGCTATGGTTGGTGGTTAAAAAATTACAAAGGGCAAGATTTCTTTTATATGCGTGGACACTTAGGGCAATTTACCATCGTGTCGCCAAAAGACAACGTGATTATTGTACGTCTGGGACATATTAAAGGACTACAGACAGAATCTGATCCACATAGTAACGACCTATACACCTATATTGATGAAGCTTATGCTATGTTAGCGCAACGAAAAAAATAACGATGTTAGACCGAATTGACTTATCGCATATCTTATTTTTAGATATAGAAACGGTACCTCAAGAACAAGAGTTTAAGTTGTTGAACGAGGACGTACAAGTGTTATATGAAGAGAAAACACGCTATCAACGCAAGGGAGAAATTCCTGCAGAGGAATTCTATGCTCATGCGGGGATATGGGCAGAATTTGGTAAAATTGTCTGTATTTCTGTAGGCTTTTTTACCTATAAAAAGGGGGACCGTCAATTTCGAACAACCTCTTATGTAGGAGATGAAGTGGATATTTTGCGCAATTTCTCTAATTTATTGGCCAATCACTTTAATCGAGGGGAACATCTATTGTGTGGGCATAATGCCAAAGAATTTGATTTTCCCTACATGGCTCGTCGGATGATTATTCATCGCCTTAAGGTACCTTCAAAGCTTAATTTAATTGGAAAAAAACCCTGGGAGGTACCGCATTTGGACACGATGGAGTTGTGGAAATTTGGCGATTATAAGCATTATACTTCGCTAAAATTGTTGGCGCATATTCTGGGTATTCCCTCTCCAAAAGACGATATTAGTGGAGGGGATGTGGCGCGGGTGTACTATCAGGAAGGCGATGTGGAGCGCATTGCGCGTTATTGTGAAAAAGATGTTGTAACCGTAGCGCAAATCTTCCTGCGCTTAAGAGGGGAAGATAGCTTAGAAGAAGATGAAATCCAATCGGTCTAAAAAAAAGAGTTAAAAATATTGGAAAACTTGCTTTTTATAAAAAAATAATTTTTAGCTTTGTACGAAGTAAAAAACAGAAGAAAAAATACGATGTTAACAATTCGACCTAATTTTTATAAATCAATGTGGTGTTCAACGCAAGAGGTGAGTGGATTAGGATTGTTATTTTAAATCGTAAATAATAATAAGATATACATAAAGCCTCTGTTTGTAAACAGGGGCTTTTATTTTTTTAATCATACGCAATGAGACAGCAAATACAGTATTTATCGAACCCAACATGTTATATGTGGATGTTTATTAAACATTCGCCTATTCGCTTGTTACCAGAACTGAAGCAAAAATCCTAGCGTTTTTTAAATTAAAAATGATTAAGTGTAATATTTCAAGTCCTTTTGGTAACGTACGACGACCAAAAGGACTTTTTTTATGAGGTAAAGTGTCGTGTAGAAACAAAATGTAAAAAACAAAAAAAGCAAAATGAGTAAAAAAGTAGTAAAAGTATTGGGCTTTTCAGTGAGAGAAAGTCAGCTAGCCATCAAAACAGCAAACTTCTCATTCACCGTAAAAGACGGTAAAGAATTAGGGCAAGCAGCCCAAGTCGATTCGGAAGAATTGATCTTAGCTAAATTAGCGGGAAGCATCCACGCTATTGGGAATTTATTGGGTTCAACCTTAAATTTGGATTTGAAATCGATTCAAATTGAAGTAAGTGGTGTGATAGACGAAGCTTTGCAACAAAAACAGTTGGACGCTGCAGTGTTTAAAAAAATTGACGTGATTGTCAAACCTACATCAACAGCTTCCATCATTGTGTTGAAAGAATGGATGGATGCAGTGAAATTAGCATGTCCAGTATTTGCTAATTTTAAACAACAAACACCGACAATCGTTACGTTAGTGAAGGAGTATGATCATGTAAATGTTGCCTAGTATGACAGAAATTTGTTTTTTTAAATTGTGATTTAATTGGAAGGAAAGGATGTAATCACCCAAAACTCCCCATTAAATCACAATTAAATAGCTTATTTTTGTTTCAAGACACTTTACAACCTATTTATGTCAGTACAAAAACCGTTACTTACCGTTGAAAATCTTCAAGTTAGCTTTGAACAGAACAAAGAGTGGAAGGCTATCGTACAAGGAGTTTCTTTTGAACTTCACGCCAATCAAATTTTGGGTATTGTTGGAGAATCTGGATCGGGTAAGTCGGTGAGTTCCTTGGCATTGATGCGTTTACTTCCTCAGGATAAGAGCAAAATAGAAGGAGAGATTTGTTTCGAAGGTACCGACCTGACAAAGTATACTGAAGAGGAATACCGTCAAGTACGAGGCAATAAGATTGCCATGATCTTTCAAGAACCCATGAGTGCGCTAAATCCTTCCATGCGTTGTGGAGTTCAAGTAGAAGAAATGCTTGTACTGCACACTACTTTAAAGGGGAAAGCACTAAAGAATCGCGTGATTGAGCTATTTGAACAAGTAAAGTTGCCCTTTCCAGAAGAAGCCTATCGCAAATATCCTCATGAATTATCTGGAGGACAAAAACAACGGGTCGTTATCGCGATGGCTATTGCGTGTAAACCTACGCTATTGATTGCAGATGAACCAACAACAGCCTTGGATGTAACCGTTCAAAAAGAGATTATTCACTTGTTGAAAGCGCTACAAGCCGAAACGCAAATGGGAATGATTTTCATTTCGCACGATTTGGGATTGGTTTCGAGCATAGCGGATGAGGTCATGGTGATGTATCGCGGACAAGTGGTTGAAAAAGGCCCTACCTCCCTTGTTTTTAATCAACCGCAAGAGCGTTATACCCAAGCCCTTTTGGCAGCACGCCCTTCTAGTAAAGTTCGATTAGAGCGTTTGCCAACCATTCAAGATTTTGTCGATAATCAAGTACCTACGGCGGTTATTTCCCCAGAGGAAAGACAAGTAAGACAGGCCAAGTTATATGTGAACCCTCCGCTTTTAGTGGTGAAAGAGGTCGCAAAGGATTATGTTTCTACCATAGGCTTATGGGGCAAGAAGACTTTTCGCGCCTTAGATCAGATTCACTTTGAGGTATATGAAGGAGAAACCTTGGGTTTAGTAGGGGAAAGTGGCTGTGGAAAATCCACCTTAGGCAATGCAATCTTGCAATTAGACCCTGCTTCATCAGGCGCTATTTTTTATCAGGGGACCGATATTACCAAACTGAAAGGCAAGGCACTACGAGCTTTGCGAAAAGATATTCAAATTATTTTTCAGGATCCTTTCTCGTCCTTAAATCCCAAATTAACCGTGGGGCAGGCCATCATGGAACCCATGATTGTACATGGACTATTTGGCAATAAAAAGGAGAAAAAACAAAAAGTACTTCAGCTTTTACAACAGGTAGGCCTAACAGAAGAAGCCTTCGATCGTTATCCACATGAATTTTCTGGAGGACAACGTCAGCGTATTGGAATTGCACGCACAATAGCTGTTCACCCCAAGTTAATCATCTGTGACGAATCGGTCTCTGCCTTGGATATTTCCGTTCAAGCCCAAGTGCTCAACTTGTTGAACGAACTAAAAGAACAATATCAATTTACTTATATCTTTATTTCACACGATTTGGCTGTGGTCAAGTATATGTCAGACCAAGTCATGGTGATGAATAAAGGACAAATCGAAGAAAAAGGAGAAGCAGATGCTTTGTATGCTAATCCTCAAACCGCTTATACGAAAAAGTTAATTGCTTCTATTTTGGAGTAGTAGTTTTATTTTCCTCCGCAAATAAAGCGAAGTGATTTATATTTTCTAGTAATCATAAAGAGAATATAGGTTAAGGCAAGGCTTATAATAATTTGATAGCCTACATTACAAAATGCATGCTGTACAATTCTATTCAATAGCGGATATGAAACAACAATAAAAGGAACATGGTATAAGTGTAATAAATAGGTATAAGCTCCGACATTGTAAAATGTGAAGTTTCTATTAATCATGTAAATGAAAATAAATAAAGAAATAGGAAATTTAAGTATCTCAATAGCTGATGGTTGAAATATCCAAATACAGAGAGATATGCTTAAAAGGGTTAAAAGTATTTTTGTTCTATAGTGATCAATGAAACTTGAAAAATGGGCTATTCCTAGTCCTATGAGGAATAATAGAGGAATATCTAATCTCAAAAAAGGTTTTCCAAACAAGCATAGCAGAAGAAAGCCAATGAATAGGTAAATATTTCGGTTTTTGATTATTTCAATGCAGACAAATACAATAAATAGATCTCGTATAAAATAGGTTGGTGGATTAATAGGAGGGGAATGCAAAGCTAATATGCCTTCTGTAAATAGAGTTGAATCAAAAGTTAATCGTTGGAGATAGTTTTGATGGAATACGAAATATGCAAGGAGTACCAAACCAAGTATAAGTACATTCGCAACAAGATAAGGAATGAGAAGTGTTTTTACTTTATGTCTAAGAAGATTGTTTTTGTTTTTAGATACCTTATAATATAAAAAACCTGAGATTAAAGAGAGTAGTATCGTTCCAAGTAACGGGAGTTCTTGAAACAAAAATTGTGGTATACCTGTATGAAAATCATTTTTGGTGTGTGTAAAAGTGATTAAAATCACCGCAAGTAATCGGATAACTTCTAAACTATAATTCACAATTGAGTATAAGATTTTAATAAGAATTATTGAGATTCTATACAGAAAGGAATAACGATCTTTTTAGAATTGTTTAATTTTAATGCTTCAAAAATACAAATAAGTAATTGAATTTTTTGTTTTTTCACACAGATTGGTGAGTTGTTTTTCGTGTGTTATAATGTTTATTGTTTATTTTTGTTAAAATTTACTAACAAATATACTTAGCCTAATGAACTTAATTAGATCTTTTTATTTTATGATGTTATGTGTTGTTGCTCTTGCTTGTAACACAGACGACACAGCAATCCCTTCTTACACTCAAATAACTAAAGAAGAAAAAGAATTATTATTAGGCAATTGGCGATTGAGTGACTATTCCAATACGGAAGGTGACAAGATCGACTTGACTGCAAAAGGTCTCTTTGTTCGATACACTTTTACGACAGATGGAAAGGTGATAATTGCAAATGAGTCAAAGAAACCGATTGGATCCGCTAGTAATTCCTATTACTTGACTGAAAATGGAACGATGGAATACACCTTTGCGTACGTGAAAAGTTGGGATGAAACAGTCGCTAAAAAAGAGCGATTGCATTTTGAATCCATGTATGAGGGTAATCCGAATCTTCAATTTGATCTTGAAGTGACACAAAATAAATTGATCTTAACGCATTATGCAGGAGAAATACTTGTATTCGAAAAAATGCAAAAAGGAGTAACCTATCCGAAAATTTCAGAAGAAAGTAAAAAATTACTCTTGGGTACCTGGCGTTTAAAAGAAATGGGGGATTTTATGGGGAGAAAAAGGGTGCTTACTGATGAAGAAGAGGTATTGTACGAATTTAACTCTTATGACAAACTGTTTGTAACGAATCATTCAGTTTCAAAAGATGGCGCATTTGATCGTTTTATACAATCGAGAGTTTCAGATTATGGTTATCAATATGATTTTGAATGGGAAGAACAAGAAATAGTAGTAATAGATGGCTTGGGAGGTTATTTAATGGGAGTTAATCAAGATGCTTTATCTCTTGTCGTATCTGATGGTGCTAGGCTTAAGTTTGAACGTGAAAAATAAAAAACAAAAGAACCGTCTCATAACACGAGACGGTTCTTTTTTCATTACTATAAAATTCAATTCTAAAGTAGAATGCCAATCAAACCATTAACTATCTTTCCCCAGCTTTAGGATCTGCACCATATTCGTTTGATCCAGCTGTCCCTTCAATGCAAGCGAAATAAAGTAAAACCAAAGTACCAATTCCAGTTAATATTAACAACATCAACCAGCCACTTTTTCCAGTGTCGTGTAAACGACGTGCTAAAAGTCCTAATGAAGGTAATAAAACCGCTAAACTGTAAATGTAACCTGTAAACCCAATTCCCATTTTATTCAGTATGGAATCAACAATTCCTAAAACAATAGAGATAATTACACTTACTAAGGTAAACGACCAGTATTCTTTACGTCTTACTCGTCCGTTGAAATCAGTATAATGATTTTTTAAAATATTGATAAAGTTTTCTTTTAAAGTAGTAAAATTCAGTTCCATCTTTCTTTTTTTATGTTTTCAGAGAACGAATGTAAAATTCTTTCTTCAAACCATCTTAAAAAGAGCAGAAAGTTCACTATAAATAGGGAGATAGTTTACGGTGAATGAGTAACAGCAAACAGTTGAAATTTTCAGGTAAGTAAAACCGTTCTTTAATTAAAAGAAGTTGACAGTTCATGCGTTCATCACATTACAAAAAGCAGAAACACAAAAAAAGTTTTTTTCAATTAAAAGAGAATACATTCTTTAGTTAGAAAATTCACTTCTCTCTTCTCTAACTCATTAGGATTATATTTTATTTTGGAATTTGATGAATATATCTCACCTATTTTATATTTATTTTGGTGTTCGATGAATCTTCACTACGTTTCGATTTTCACTACGTTTCGATTTACGCTACGTTTCGATTTACGCTACGCTCCGATTTCCTCTTTCCATTTTATTCATACACCATACCCACATTGTCAATCCATAATCGGCTGTTTTCATTGCCAATATAAGCGCCGCCGTTGCTAGAAGAGAATTGTACAATAAGATGGGTTACAGGATCACTTGCTGTTCCCCAACCTTCTTCAATGATAGGAGTCATTTTTCCTTTACTATTACGCGTATAGTCCGTAAACTCCCCCGTGCGAAGGGCCATTTCTTTTTGGTAAATGGCTTGATTTCTAATATCGCCATAGTTGATTTTAAGTTGAAAGTTGTTTTTCCACTCTTTTTCTGTTGACGTTAAATTGAGCCAAGCTGTTCCCACGCGCTTCGCATGGACATTACCTTCTTTATCTTCCCATCTGTTTTGCAGGAGAATGCGAATTTCGGCCTTGTCGTTTTGGCTTAATACCGTTCCTTTTCCCATACCATTTACTCGACTGGATGTACCACCTGTCGTTACCTTGTAATCAAATTGAAGCGCTTTAGGCTTTTTAGTAAAGGGAATTCCCGTTACAAGTTTACGCTGTGGATTTTTTGTGTCCGTAATTGGCTCTATCATCTCACCGAGGAAAATAGTTCCACTGGCCAAAACATTGATGTTGATTACCCCTAATACTTTGACGCGCTCAATTTTTGTTTCCAAACGAGCCGCATAGCCATTGGCTCTTTTTTCAAGAAAAACCGTAACACTTCCCTTGGTGATTCCACTGACTACCGCTAATACAGAAGAGGTAGCCCAAGGGGATCGCGTATTCTTGTATGGGGTATTGTCTTTTAGCGTGTCTTTGGTATCGTTAATCGAATAGAGATAACGGGTATTTCCCCCAATTAAAAGGGACTCTTTAATTTCTCGAACTTGCCATTGGTTCATGTTGCCAAAAGGCAATAGTTCAAAGCGCTCTTTTTGTGCCCAAAGACTCGTGGATAACAAAAGGCCAACTAGTAGAGGAATCATGCGCAAATAAGTCTTCATATCTTTATTTTTTTAAGTTCAGTTTTTTAATTTGTTCAAAGTCTTCCTCTTTTAAATTCATCTGTTGATAGGGAACTGCCAAATCGTGATCATTTAAATACAGGCGAGGCATTGGTTCAAACCGTGAATTGACCAGCGAAAACTTAGGTTTGAGCGCGGGAGTTTGTATCGAAGCCGCATCCAATAAGGTGTGGAAAATTACATGTGTACTAATGGGGGCTGTCTCGTGTTTTTGAGCCAGTTGATAGTGTTGTGGATGCCCCGCAATATAAGAGTCCGAAAACCACATGAAAAAGGGAATGTGCAATTGATAGTAGGACGGTGTTGGAGAGGAGTGCAAGAATAATCCGCGATCATCGTCAAATAAATCTTCCCCGTGATCCGAAGTGTACAATACCATAGCGGGAGTTTCTAATTGTTGCAGCGCTTGTAGCGTAGAAGCCAAAAAGTAATCGGTATACAAAATACTATTGTCATAGGTGTTGACCAATTGTTCCTTTTGGGTGCGACTTACCGCAGTCAGATTGTCCGGTGTAAACCTTTGATACGGCATAGGATATCGCTCTTTGTAATTAAAGTGAGAACCATAACTATGTAAAATAACAAACAGATTTCCTGTCGTTTTCTCAATTAAGTTTACCATGATTGGAATTAAATCCTCATCAGGACGATTGACCGTCAGACGCGTTTTGGGATCTGTAGTTCGGATTGTCTGGTAAATATCTGCCTCTTTGGTAAAATACTCAATGAAGGAGTTGTTTTCGGATTGGTTTGACAAACAAATTGTCGTAAATCCAGCCTCTTTAAACGCATGTGCAATTCCTTTTCGCTGGTAAATATCTTCGTAATTGGTCGCATTGACATCGGATAATATCATGGATACGCTTTTGTGTGTCGTATTGGATTGCGTTAGCGCATCGCGATAAAAAACGGCATGAGATTCTTGAGATAGCAGTGGATTTGTTGGGCGATCATATCCATAGATCTGCCAATTGTGTGCTCGACTCGTTTCCCCTACAATCAAGACGAATATCTTTCGTTGATCTTCTTTTTGAGTTAAGGTACTTTGAAAAGTAAAATCTTTGGAGGTTTCAGGATAGGCCTGTACCTTTTTCCATTTGTTTACTGCAAAGTTTAAATTGTAATATGCATTGATGGGATATACATCAACAGTAAAAGCAAAGGCATTGCGGTTGTTGTTTATTGCTCCTAAAGACACGAGCAATGACACAAGTAAGAGCACTGCTCCTGTGATGAATGCTTTATGGCGAAAGATTTTAGGTGCGTATATTTTTCTTTTCCACTGCAAGATGGCCCAAATGATAGTGGGAATATACAAGATGCACACAAAGGCAATGGATGGAAGTAAACTTCCCAATAGCTCTGTAATTTCGGAGGTATTCGTTGTGGCTACGTTTAAATACATATCTACGGCAATCACATCCTCCCCAAACAAATAGAATAATACAATCTGAAAGGCGTGTATAAACAATACAGGAAACAAGAGAATCTGTGTGCGTCCCATATTTTTAAATAGCGAAAACACGAGAATATATATACTTAAAGGAAGTAAGCATACAGTTGCTTTGCCCGAAAAATTCAAGGGTTGGAATAACGCAAAATAAATTGAGGGCACCATATTAACAGCTAGGTAAATATAAAATAGAGCCACAGCATTTGCACTCAGTCTACCTAATAGACTTTTTCTTTGTTTTGTTTCAGGCATAAAATAGTCTTAGAATGCTTCGTTTATATTAAAATAAAAACCACTTTGTCCCTTTGCAATCCCATAATCGAAACGGATATTCACTCGGTTTTTAAATTCCCAGCGATAGCCAATACCATAAGTAGGTAGGGTTTCTGTCCAGGTAACAGCTTTAAATTTGTCGAAAACGGTACCCATTCCTCTCCAAACGACTAATCCGTGACGGTTGTATATATTTTGGCGGAGCTCAACCTGAGTATTCAACTCCTTTCGATCGCGGTATTGCCCAGAGAGATACCCTCGCATTTGTCGGGCACCTCCTAATTGTGCCATCATATTCCACGGAATATTTCCATTGTTGAATATTCCGTTCGCATCAAAAGCTAAAATGGTCTTAGGTGCTAATCGCTGAAAATAACGTGCACTAGTTTCAATACGACTAAAGTGAATATTGCTACCTAGGGTTCTGGAGTAAAACGTTTGTTGATATTGTAAGAAAATACCTTTGCTTGGGTTAGGAATAAAATCACGCGTGTCATAGGAGAAGATAAATCCACCGCCAACAAGAGTTGTCGTTAGATTTTCTTTTGGCTCAAAGTCGATTTTTTCAAAATCACTTCCCCTTACATTTTGTGCCGCGAAGGTAAGTCCGACATACCCATTATTGATGACTTCCGCTAAGAAGTCTGCCTTTACAGATAAGCGATATTCATTGTACTTGGAGTATTCCCCCGAAGCACCTGCATCATATCCAACACCATAGTATTTACTCGGCATATAGGTGAAAGACATATCCGAATTAATACGAAATTTATCTTCTGGAAAGATGGTGCTATTTTCAATGCCAATAGCGAAGAAACCACTGGTGGTAATATTAGAATAAATAGAAACGTTAGAGGGCGAAAGTTCCATATTTTCTTGGTCAAGGCGATATAAGCCAGAAGCAACAAGTCCTAACCCTAATTTTGTATCCACAGAATAACTTGGACCTCCAATAAAAGAAATATCAAATTTACTTTGAGATTTATCTTTTTTTGCTTCTTCAAAATAGTGAATAATCCGCTCAAAAAACTTCTTCTTTTCCAGCGTATCTTTTTCTTTATCTAGTGCTATTTGCGCTTTAGCACCTAAACTGCTAAATAAAATCAACAAGAAAACGATATAGTTTATGTTTCTCATGATGGATGTAAGGTGTTTGTATTATGTTTTTGTTTTATTGGGCTAAAGCGATGCTAATCTGTGCGTAGATAATAACTACCGCAAGGATAAAAATGAGCGTAATTAAAGTCATTTGCAATAAGCTAATCTTTTGTTTGTGGTAATTCATCGCTTTAATATATAGATACTGAGGAATGAACAAAGCTAAGATTACCCCGGCAATTGCCGCATAACCTAGAGCAAGAATGAACCCCTCTGGATAAAAAAGAGCAAATAACAAAGGAGGGATAAACGTTAGTAATCCTGCGGTGCTTGTGGTTACAATTCCCTTTGTTTTGGGCTTTAGCACATCTTTGTAGTAATCAAATAGACCGATGCTTACTCCTAAAAAGGAAGTCCCCAAAGCGGTAGCGGCAAACAAACTAAACAAGGTTTCAATATGGGCAGAATGCGTCATTTCTCGAACGCTCAAAATGAGTCCTCTTAGTTCAGAATTTGCATTTAGAATTTGCATGAATCGCGTCTGATCCATACTGCCTAGTACGACAATTTGCCAAATAAGATAGATGATGAGCGGTAGTATACTCCCCAAAATAAAAGCGCGATTCAGCTGTTTTTTATTTCCATCTAGGTAGTGAACAATACTTGGAATACTGCCGTGAAATCCAAAAGAAGTAAAAATAGCTGGAATAGCAGTTACTGTGACACCTATAGATAAGGGAGCATGCAATAAATTTGCTTGTTTAATAAAAGGAAACAATAGAGCAACGAGTAAGACTAAGAAAATGAGCTTAGCCATAAATAACCCGCGTGTCAACCAATCCACCCATTGCGTTCCTATGACAACAATCCCCCCAAATAGTAGAGAAAAGAATAGAATAGCGATACGTGTATCCATATGAGTATCAAACAATAAATCAATAGTTGTTTTTAGGATCGTCCCCCCTCCTGACATATATGCTGCAGTTAGTCCGTAGATTAAAAACATCAGACTAAAGCCTGCTAGTTTGTTGATGAATGAGCCCGCATACTTTTTTGTTAATGTATTAAAACCATCTGTTGAGGTATTGTAGTCGTAGATTCGAACCAGGAGTAAAGCGGTATAACACATGGCAAACCAAATGATAAACAGCAACAAAGTGGTTCCCCAAAACCCTACACCTGCAGAGGTTATGGGCATAGCAAGCATTCCTCCTCCAATACAAGAGCCTGCAATAATTAAGATGCTACCGAGCAATTTACTGTTCATTACGTTTAAAATTTAGACGAAACACAAAGATAAAAAAGCTTTTGGGCTTATTATTTTAATGTTAAGATAATTTTGTTTTGTAAAAATGCGTTAATTGTTAAAAATACGACATTTAATTAGTTGAAGAATCTTCTTTTTAAAAAAGAGTTTCTTGTTTTGTATTTTGTGATAGCGGATTTATTTTGAGGATAATGTGCTATTTAATTTTTTTTGGGCACAAAGTGTTGTCCTTTTGGATTTTTAAGAGGTGTTTTTTTGTCAACTAGATAGACTAAATTTAAAAAGCTATATTTTACCAGTGTCGGTTTAAAAGGAATAAATAGTTAGCGAATGCTTAGAGGTAATCCGGTATTCAAATACAAAAGAGCAGATTTGATAAAATTAACAGCGATAAACGTAATGGATAAGGAAGGGGACTAGATTGTTGAATAAAAGATGGTTGCTAAAGAAGGTAAACCAATGAATCAAGCAATAAAAAAAACACAAAAAAAGCGCTAACTAAATATTCTGTACTATATTTGTCCCGTATGAGTAGAAAAAAAATGATAGCGAGAGTATTGTTAGTGGTAGCCTTTTTGTTTACCACCGTATTCCAATTGGTACATAGCTATCAACATATTTCTACTGCAGTTGCTTATGAACACGAGCATCGCACGCATGCACATTACACAGAAGAACGAAGTGATCATGGAGGCGCTCAGCTTACCGAAGACCACAGTCATATAGACCACTGTTTTGCTTGTGATTTCATTCCTACTTCAGGATTAGAGCCTGTTCAATTTGAATGGCAAGCGGTTACTTATCAACTCATTCAAGAAGTGCAAGATGAGGCGACATTATTGTTTACGCCCTTATCTCACGTTTACTATTCCCTTCGCGCCCCTCCAGTATTGGTTTAATTATTAGTTTTTGTCAGACAAGCTAGGTCTGATGGTTATTTTATTAATTAAAACAGACAAGAAACAATGAGAAATCTATGTATATGGATGATTCTGTTGTGCTCTTTTGGTGTGCTTGCACAAGATTTTACCCTCAAAGGAAGAGTGTCAGATTATCATGGAGAAGCCTTAATTGGCGCAACAATTACGGTTGGAAATCAGGCTTTTATGACAGATTTAAAAGGGAGATTTCAAGCCAAACCCCTTGAAAAGGGCACCTATCAGTTGGTCGTTTCATTTTTGGGATATGAAACACTTACACAAACAGTAAACTTACAGGCGGATCAAGAATTAGACCTACACCTCAAAGCTAGTTCAACCCTATTGGATCAGGTTGTGGTTTCTAGTCAGGCGAAACACAGCGTGCAACACGTAGACAAAGTAAGTAATCAGCACTTAGTAGATAAATTTGCAGGTTCTTTAGCCAAAACACTCGAATCTGTAGCAGGAGTAAATGCAATGGACATTGGTGCTGGTGCCTCTAAACCCGTTATTCGCGGGTTGGGCTTTAATCGAGTAGCCGTAGCAGAAAATGGTGCCAAACAAGAAGGACAACAGTGGGGTGCTGATCACGGTTTAGAAATTGACGCTTTTAGTACAGAAGAAGTGGAAGTTATCAAAGGCGTTGGTGCGATCGAATATGGAAGCGATGCTATTGGTGGAGTCATCAAAATCAACAATGAAAAAGTACCTCAAGTACATTCATTTGACGGAAAGGCCCTTGTATATGGAAAATCAGTGAATGATGCAATCGGAGCCTCCGTTCAAATCAAACAAAGAGGAGAGCGCTTCTTTTATAAATTAAAAGTTACAGGTCAGGATTACGCCGATTATCGTGTGCCTATTAAACAAATTGACTACCTCAATACAATCATTCCCATTGAAGGAGGTCGCATGAAAAATACAGCCGGAAATAATGTAGCCCTTTACGGACAGATAGGTTATGTGGATGCCAAGTTTAAAAATATCTTGAGTATCAGTAATGTATACGATAAAAGTGGTTTCTTTCCCGGAGCTCACGGAATTCCCAATATTGCTACAGTGCAAGATGATGGCAATCACAGAAATGTAGAATTGCCCAATCAGTCCGTGAATCACTTTAAGCTTACCAATACGGCAACATGGGAATGGAATGCCAACCAAAAACTCAGTGTTTTATTGGCCTTTCAGAATAATAAAAGACAAGAGAACAGCTTGTTTCATTCTCATTTTTCCAATCAAACACCACCTGTAAATAATCCAAATTTGGAATTGGAATTTGTACTGAATACGTTTGATGCCGCTGTAAAATACGAGCACTTATTTAGCAATGATCATAAAGTAACGGTTGGATTGCAACAGAATTACCAGAATAATACCATTGGAGGTTATGGTTTTTTATTGCCGAAGTTCAATAAAATGGGAGTAGGTGCTTTTGGAATGTATGAGTATTTTGTCAATGAACGCCTTACTTGGGAGGCTGGAGTACGTGCAGATTACGCCAGTATTCACGTCAAACCTTTTTACGATGGAATCCTCTATGATTATTTAATCGACAAAGGACAATCCGTTGATATAGCAACAAATTACGCCCAACGCAGCGTGAAACAGGATCGCGATTTTAGCAGTTTTAATGCGATGATTGGAGCTAAATACGATTGGTCAGAACGCGTGAATATCGGTGCTACAATAGGAACGAACTTCCGTTTTCCTACGGCAATTGAGTTAGCGTCTAATGGGGTACATCACGGAGCATTTCGCCATGAAAAGGGAAATCCAGATTTAGATCCTGAAAAGGGAATAGCCCTAGATTTTAGAGTAACCTATGAGACGTCTACCTTTAGTACGACCATCAGTCCCTATGCGTATTACTTTACCAATTATATTTTCTTAAAGCCAAGTGGAACGTTTTCCATCTTACCCGATAGTGGGCAAATTTATGAATACACACAATCCAAAGCCTTAATTACAGGATTTGAGTGGAAAGCAGAGCAACGCCTTTGGGATCGATTGACAATAGAAGGAGTGTTTGAGTTTATTTACAACAAACAAGTAGATAATGGCAAAAAGGGAAATTATCCTTTGCCTTTTTCAACACCAGCTAATTTCTTTGGTCAGGTGAGTTATACCCTAGAGGATTGGAAGGTGTTTAAACAACCCGAAGTGTTTGTCAACGGAAAATGGTATGCGGAACAAAAGCGAATCGCCCAAGGAGAAGAGATCACCCCAAGCTCACAAAGCTATGGATTTGGACTTTCCTCAACGATTCAATTGGGAAAGGTAGCTGCTAAAACAAGTCTGACAGCAACCAATATTTTTGATACAAAAATATTGAACCATATGAGTTTTTATCGACCATTGGGTATCCCAGAATTAGGTAGATCTATTCAATTAATGATTCAAATACCGTTTTAATGAAGCAAACTAACAGCAGTGTTAGTAAGTATATTGGTTTAGTGGTTGTATTCTTTATTCCGCTGATTAGCAACTTACTGCACTATGTTGTCATTGAACATGAATTTGGAAAGCGAAGCCACGAGTTGGAATGGGTCGAGGGAGGTAAAGTACACTATTGTGATCAATACCTTTTCAAGATTCATCCCGCAATTGAAGTGCCTTGCTTGTGTCTTGAAATTGTCCCCCTAGTAGTATATAACAGCACTGTTTTAACAACGAGTGAAATTGTTGAACAACGAGTAACGCTCTTTTATTTTAATCGAGGACCTCCGTTGGCGTAAAGAATAACAACAACACAACAGCCACAACAATAACATTTAAATTTTAAAACAATGAAAAAAATACAATATTTAGCGATCGTTTCAATCGTAAGTCTATTCGCCTTCACTTCATGTTCAAGTGATGATAACACAGATACACAAAAGCCAGTTGTTGATTTAGTAGCACCGAAAGATAATGCTAGATTAGAAGCAGGGAAGGATATTCATTTTGATATGATTGTTTCCGATAATGAAGGTTTAGGGTCGTATAATGTGGATATCCACAATAATTTTAACGGACATGACCATTCCGGTGAAAATCACACGCATGCCTTACTGGCGGTTGTCGAAACCAAACCTTTTGCCTATAATAATACATGGGATTTAGGTGGTGTGAAAAATGATCAAATTCACCATCATGAAATTGTAATTGCTGCAAATGCAACACCCGGAAAATACCATTTTGTAGTAAAGGTGTTAGATAAAGCGGGAAACCAAACCATGGTATTTAGAAATATTGAAATCGTACCAAGTGGAGAAGGAGATGGAGGAGACCATGACCACGATCACGATGATCACAATCACGCACATTAAGTAGCCGCCTTAATTGGTTTATATTTGTAGAAAGCAAGGTGTAATGCCTTGCTTTTGCATTTATTATTAATATATTTACTTTCACAGAAATTTTAAAATAGAATTATTTATTATGAGAAAATCGTTTATGACACTTCTTGTAGCAACTTTGATTATTTCATGTAAAAATGAAGGAGCAAAGGAACAGGTAGCGGATATTCAATATCCTGAAACGAAAAAAGGAGATGTAGTTGATACATACTTCGAGGTTGAAGTAGCTGACCCTTACCGTTGGTTAGAAGATGACCGTTCCGAAGAGACTGCAGCTTGGGTAAAAGCCCAGAATGAAGTGACTTCAGGTTACTTAGCTCAAATTCCATTTAGAGATCAATTGAAAAAACAAATGGAAGAAGCATGGAATTACGAGAAAATTGGAGCTCCATTTAAAGAAGGAAAGTACACGTATTTTTTCAAAAATGACGGATTGCAAAATCAATCGATCATATATCGTAAAGATGACGCTGGAAAAGAGGAAGTATTCTTAGATCCAAACAAATTCTCTACAGACGGAACAACCTCTTTAGGTAGCATTGATTTTTCAGAAGATGGAAGCAAAGCAGCTTACGCTATTTCTGAAGGAGGAAGTGACTGGAGAAAAGTAATTGTGATTGATACAGAAACCAAAGAAGTAATTGGTGATACTTTAGTAGATGTTAAATTTAGTGGAGTTTCTTGGTTTAAAAATGAAGGATTCTACTATTCAAGCTACGACAAACCACAAGGAAGTGAGTTATCTGCCAAAACAGATCAACACAAATTATACTACCATAAGTTAGGAACAGCTCAAAAAGAGGATGCACTTATCTTCGGTAAAGACCAAAAGAGAAGATATGTAGGAGGATACGTAACAGGAGATAATCAATATTTAGTGATTACAGCTGCTAATTCAACCTATGGTAATGAATTGTACATCAAAGATTTGACGAAAGTAAATAGTCCAATCGTAACCATGGTAAGCAATTTTGACAGCAGCAATGGCGTGTTAGACAGCAAAGACGGTAAATTGTATATCGTAACGGATTTTAAAGCACCTAATTCACGTGTAGTAACTGTAGATGCAACAAAACCCCAACAAGCAAATTGGGCTGATTTCATCGCAGAAACAGAAAATGTATTGTCACCGACAAAAGGAGGAGGGTATATTTTTGCAAGCTATTTAAAAGATGCGGTTTCTATGGTGAAACAATACGATTACACAGGTAAAGAAGTTCGTACAATCGAATTACCTGGTATCGGAACAGCAAGCGGATTTAGTGGTAAGAAAGAGGATGCAACGTTGTATTTTTCGTTTACTAACTACATCACACCTGGAACAATCTATGCGTTAGATGTACAAGGAGGTGCTTCAAAGGTATATGAGCAACCGAAAGTAAAATTTGATGCTGCCCAATATGAATCAAAACAAGTGTTCTATACGTCGAAAGATGGAACAAAAGTACCGATGATTATTACGTATAAAAAAGGTATAGAGCTAAACGGAAAAAACCCTACGATGTTATATGCATACGGAGGATTTAATGTTAGCTTGACGCCTTCTTTCAGTATTGCTAATGCAATTTGGTTAGAAAACGGAGGAGTATATGCTGTTCCAAACTTAAGAGGTGGTGGTGAGTATGGAAAAGCTTGGCACGTAGCTGGAACAAAAATGCAAAAGCAAAATGTATTTGATGATTTTATCGCAGCAGCTCAATACTTGATTGACAATAAATATACTTCATCTGACTTCTTAGCAATTAAAGGAGGATCAAATGGAGGATTATTAGTTGGAGCAACAATGACGCAACGTCCTGACTTAATGAAGGTAGCTTTACCTGCAGTAGGGGTCTTAGATATGTTGCGTTACCATACTTTTACAGCAGGAGCTGGATGGGCATATGACTATGGAACTGCAGAAGACAGTAAAGAGATGTTTGAATACCTAAAAGGATATTCTCCATTACATAATGTGAAAGCAGAAGCTTATCCTGCAACAATGGTAACAACAGGGGATCACGATGACCGCGTTGTACCGGCACACAGTTTTAAGTTTGCAGCAGAATTACAAGCAAAAAACAACGGTAATAATCCAATGTTAATCCGCATTGAAACGAATGCAGGACATGGTGCTGGAAAATCAATTGCTCAACAAATTCAAGAGCACGTTGACTTACAAGCATTCACACTTTACAGTATGGGTGTAAAGAAATTAAAGTAATTTTCTGATAATAAAAAAACCTCAATCATCGATTGAGGTTTTTTTATTATTCGTATTTGTAATCCTTAATCCCTGCATTAATTTCTGCATTAATGTCGTTCTGTGGAGGCGGAATTGGACAAGAAAATTTCGGATTATACACACAGTATGGATTATAGGCCAGATTGAAATTCAAGATAATAGTTTCTCCTTCTGGAATCTCTAAATCTATATATCTACCCCCACCATAAGTGCTAACTCCTGAAGTTAAATCTGTAAAAGGCAAGAATAAATGCTTCTTGTACTCCTCTTGATTTCGCAGGTTAACATCCTGAAATAAATCTAATTTTTGTGGTTTGCCGTTTAGTGAAAACGAAGCCTCTCCGTATTTGACGTAAATAGGTTTGCGCTCCGTAGTTGTAGGCATCTCAAAAGGCACTTCGTCTGGTGTACGCGTAAACTGAGCTTCAATAATAAATCGTTGGTTAACGGGAAAAAAATCTAAGCTTACAAATTTTTTTAAGGCATCAGGTACTAACGGAGTTGTCTCTTTATTTGCAAATTCTTTATTTAAGCTTTTTTGAAATAAAAGTGCTTTTTCTGTCTCTGTTTGGGGAGAAGATGTACAAGCGTACTGTAACAATAGGACAGCACCAAGCATAATCAATCGTTTCATTGTTTTTTGTATTGTTCTGGGTTGACCGTAAAAATAACAAAAAAGGTTTGCCTTTTAAAGACAAACCTCTATAATAAATAAGAACAGTAAAATTACTTGATATGAGCGCGTAGCATCCAAGCTGCTTCTTCGTGTTTTTCTAATAGGCCAGTTAAGAAATCCGCTGTACCTTGATCATGCATATCGTCAATTAAATCGATATGCTCTCTTAAGTAGAGGATAATTGCTTCGTGATCTTTACATAAATCTTTAATCCATGAAGCACTGTCATTTCCCGCGTTATCTCTTGATTCAGATAATTGAGTCAAGGCTAAATATTCTTTTAAACTACTTGGGGCATAATGTCCTAAATGGCGAATTCTTTCTGCTATAGCGTCTACATCTAATATAATTGCTTCATATTGGGTTTGAAAAAATAGATGCATTGAATGAAAGTCAATACCCTCAACGTTATAGTGTGCTTTTCTCGTTTTTGTATAAAGCACAAATTCATCTGCTAATAGTTTGGCAAGTTTATCTGTGATTTGTTGTCTTACCTCGTCTTTTAAACCAATGTTTGTTTTCATAGTATTTGATTTTATTTGTCTACAAATTACGAAAAAAATAGGATTTAATCCTGGTTTAGTTTGATAAATAAAAGATAAAATAGACACTTTTAGCGTAAGTATCTGAATTTTGTTTAGCAGAGGTAATGAAAAAAGGATCTGTTTCCAGATCCTTTACACGATTATTTTTTTAATTTGTCAGCAGCATTTTCTAACCCTTTTTGAGTCTCTTTTGCCGCTTCATTGACATTTTCTTTTGCCTTATCTGCTTTCTCCTTCACCTCATCTTTCATTTCGTTGACTTTGTCTTTTGCCTCGTCTAATGATTTTGCCGCATCACTTTTTAACTCTTCTGCTTTGTCCTCTGCTTTATTTACAACTTCTTCTGTTTTATTTTTAGTTACTTCCCATACTTTTTGAGCTTCGTCTAGTGTTTTTCTAGCTGCTTCTTCTGCTGCTTTGTCTCCACTTTTTACTGCTGCTTCTAAAGCTTGTTTCGCTTCTTCAAATTTTGTTTCTGCCTCTGTTTGTGCTGCAGTTAATTCTGTTGCTGGAGTATCTGATTCTACTGCTTCTGATTTGTTGTCTTTACAAGAAGTAGCAAAAAGTAATCCTCCAATAGCTAACGATAATACGATTTTTTTCATAACAAAAATGATTTAAGTTTGACTACAAGTTAAGAAAAATTGAGTTTAAATGAAAATTTTAAGCTAAAATAGTAGTGTTTTTTACTTCTTTTTATTTTTAGTTAAATTTAATGGACCGTAGCCTTTGATGTAACGAGAAATCGTTTGCTTTCTTTTACTGACATAGGGGCCTGATTTTACTGGATTGTATCGTCTTGGGCTAGGTAAGATTACAGCTAATCCTGCCGCTTCATTCACGGTTAATTTGGCTGCACTCTTTTTGTACCAATGCTGCGCTGCCGCTTCAGCTCCATATACACCGTCTCCCATCTCAATACTGTTGAGGTAGACCTCTAAAATGCGTTCTTTGGACCAAAACAACTCAATTAATGCCGTGAAATAAGCCTCGAACCCCTTGCGAATATAACTTCGACCTGGCCATAAGAAAACGTTTTTTGCCGTTTGTTGCGAAATTGTACTCCCTCCTTTGATGCGTTTGCCTTTCTCGTTGTTCTTCATCGCCTTTTCAATAGCCTTGAAATCAAAACCATTGTGACTTAAAAAATGTCCATCCTCACTGACAATAACGGCCTTTTGTAAATTTGGACTGATTTGGTCTAAGGAGACCCAATCGTGTTTCATCGTAAAAGATTTGCCTTCTTTCTTTTGTTCGTACAATCGAATAAACATCAAGGGCGTATAAGGCACAGGAACAAAACGAAAAAAGATAACTGAAAAGATGCTTAGCGCAAAGAACCACAACACAAGCTTAAGAATAAAGCGTAAAAGTTTGCGAACCATAGATTTATATCATATAAAAACGAGTGCAAATGTACTAACATATTGTGAATTCCAATTCGAAGAATTAAAAAAAATACAAGAAAAAAAAACCGTCTCGAGTTGTGAGACGGCTTCTTTTTCGTTTATTAGAATCCTTGGTATTCTACTTCTTTTTCGTCGAAAACGATGCCGTTTTCTTCTAGTTCTTTTAGAATTGGAGCATAAACTTCCTCTTCAATTGGCATTTGTACACCTGGGGTATTGATGATGCCTTTTAGGATTTTTAATGCTGCAATGGCCAATGGCAAACCTACTGTTTTTGCCATTGCGGTGTATGTTTGGTCATCACCGATACAAATCATCGTCGAGTCAATTTGTCTTTTCACTCCGTTTAATTCGTAACCAATTTTATGGTACATCACAATCATGTCTTTATCCTCTGGTTCTAATGTCCAGCTATCGGCTAAGATCTTTTCGAGAATCTGCGCTGGAGTAGCATTTTTCAATCCAATGATTTTATCTGGGTTGAATAGATCTAATTCCAATAGTTTCTCCCATACAATATCATCTTGATCGATGTTCAACGCCAATCTCAATTTTGTTTCCACCGTATCTGTTGGATGATAAGGTAAATATAAGTTGATGAATTCACGGTATGACATGGTTTCTGAGTTGTCAATTACATACGTATCATCTGTAATTCCCAATTCAACAAATAAATTCCATGCTCTAGAATATCCTACACGGCGAATTGTTCCTCTAAAGATTGTTTTTGCGTCGTCTAGACCGTAAACGCTTTGGTATTTTAAAGAGTCGCGGTTCGCATAAGCTTCAAATTTGCCATATCCCTTTACATTTAAAAATTCAGTACGTCTGAATACTTTGTTGTACGGAATGTATTTATATTGTCCTTCTTGGATAAATTTAGCTGCACCACCTTGTCCTGCTAAAACTACGTTACGCGGATTCCACGTAAATTTGTAGTTCCATAAGTTAGTGTCTGATTCAGGTGCCATTAGTCCTCCACAAAAAGATTCAAATGAAATTATTTTTCCTCCTTTTGCTTTTACTTCGTGAATAATTTTCATCGCACTCATGTGATCAATCCCTGGATCTAATCCAATTTCGTTCATGAACACTAAGTTGTTTGCTTTTACTTCTTCGTCTAAAGCAGCCATTGCTGGACTGATATAGGAAGCTGTCGCTAAATGTTTCTTGAAGCGCACGCAATCTTTTGCCAATTCAATGTGTAAGGCTGCAGGTAGCATGGATATAACAATGTCTGATTGTTGAACCAAAGCTTGTCTTTGCTCCGTATTAAATAAATCAAATTCCTTTGCCGTAGCATTCGGATGTCCCATTGCTTTTTTCTCTGCAAGAGCTAAAGACAAATCGCAAATGGTTAAATGAAGGTTTTCTGTCGTAGATTTTTCAAGTAAATACTTAATAAGTGAAGAGGCAGAACGGCCAGCGCCTACGATTAATATTTCTTTCATTATTTTGTTTTTGGTTGTTTTACGAGTTACGAAAGTAAGGAATTATATAATGAGAGGGATAAAATATTTACTAAAAAAGTTTCGCTATAATTTTGTCGATGCGTACCAAATAAGAGCGTTCGTTGGTTTTGTCAAGGCTTAGAAGTCGGGCGAATTTTTGAGAAGATTTAAAAAAGACAGCAGCGAATAACCGTTTTTTTCTTTTTGTAAAATCACAAAAAGAAAGGAAGAGATTGATTGGAATTTGCTGTTGTTTGATAAAAAAGTAAAAGATGAGGAGAAAAAGAGGCAAAACAATATAAAAATCTCAAAAGGAGAATATAAACTAACTGCCTCGGGATGTGTTGTGTACAATAAATTTTGAGTATTTGTTTCGGGGGTTTAATGGATAATTTGTATCTTCGAAGGAAAAATAAATGGGACGTAAAATTATTGTAACGGCAACATTATTAGGTGCTTTAGGTATTGTTTTGGGTGCTTTTGGAGCGCACGGATTAAAAAAGATTGTCAGTGAAACTGCCGTAGCTTCTTATGAGGTTGGGGTTCGTTATCAGCTGTATCACGTCTTTTTTCTTTTGTTTGTTGGGCTTTCCTCTTTCTTCTCAGACGCAGTAAAAAAGAGGATATTTATCTTGACACTGATCGGTGTTACCTTATTTTCAGGGTCTATCTATCTACTAACGTTCAACGGGTTGCCCGGATTTAACGTTAAATTCTTAGGTCCAATTACTCCAATTGGGGGCGTTTTTATGATCATAGCTTGGGTGTATGCTGCAATTCAGACCCTTAAAACAGGAAAAAGCACGAAAATCTAGTTTTGTGTATCGTTATATTAAATTTATTTCTAAGTTTGCATATTAATTAAAAAGACAACATAACATAATGAAAATGGCTAATACGCAATCAATTTCACTTGAAAAATATGGTATTAAAGATGTTGTAGAGATTGTATATAATCCTTCCTACGATCTTTTGTATAATGAAGAAATTAAGTCTGACCTACAGGGTTTTGAAAGAGGACAAGTAACTGAATTAGGAGCTGTAAATGTTATGACAGGTGAGTTCACTGGTCGTTCTCCAAAGGATAAATACATTGTAAAAGACTCAGTTACTGAGAATACCGTATGGTGGAATTCTCCAGAATCGCCAAATGACAATAAACCAATTGACCAAAAAACGTGGGAAGCTTTAAAAGCAACTACAGTAAATGAGTTGTCAGGAAAAAAACTTTATGTTATTGACGCTTTCTGTGGTGCGAATGAAAATACGCGTTTGAAAGTGAGATTCATTATGGAAGTAGCATGGCAAGCACATTTTGTAAAAAATATGTTTATCCGTCCTACAGAAGAGGAATTAGCAAACTTCGGTGAGCCAGATTTCGTAGTAATGAATGGTTCTAAAACGACATTTAAAGATTACAAAGCATACGGATTAAATTCAGAAGTATATATCGCGTTCAACTTAACGGAAAAAGTTCAAATCATCGGAGGTACTTGGTACGGAGGTGAGATGAAAAAAGGATTGTTCTCGATGATGAATTACTATTTACCATTAAAGGGAATGGCATCGATGCACTGTTCTGCAAACAAAGGTAAAGAGGGCGATGTGGCGGTATTCTTTGGATTATCAGGTACTGGAAAAACAACATTGTCGACAGATCCAAAACGCGAGTTGATTGGAGATGATGAGCATGGATGGGATGATGAAGGAGTATTCAACTTCGAAGGAGGTTGTTATGCAAAGACTATTAGTTTAAGTCAAGAAAACGAACCGGATATCTACGGTGCAATTCGCCGCGACGCTTTATTGGAAAACGTTACGGTTGATGCGAATGGAGTTATCGATTTTAATGATGGTTCAGTAACACAAAATACACGTGTTTCTTATCCAATTGACCACATTGAAAATATTGTGAAGCCGGTTTCTAAAGCGGGTCACGCAACAAAAGTAATCTTCTTAACAGCAGATGCTTTTGGAGTTATGCCTCCTGTGTCTAAATTGACACCAGAGCAAACTAAATATTACTTCTTATCTGGATTTACCGCTAAATTAGCTGGTACTGAAAGAGGAGTAACTCAACCAGAACCTACTTTCTCAGCTTGTTTTGGTAAAGCATTCTTGTCTTTACACCCAACAAAATATGGAGAGGAATTAGTGAAGAAAATGGAGGAGCACAAGGCTACTGCCTATATGGTAAATACAGGATGGAATGGTACAGGAAAGCGTATCTCTATTAAAGATACACGTGCAATCATTGACAGAATCTTAGATGGTTCTATTGAGAATGCGGAGACAAACATTGTTCCTATCTACAATTTTGTCGTACCAACAGCTTTAGAAGGAGTTGATACTAATATCTTAGATCCTCGTAATACTTACGGAGATGCAAAAGAATGGGAAGATAAAGCAAAAGATTTAGCTGCTTTATTCATCAAAAACTTCAATTTATACACGAATAATGACGCTGGAAAAGCTTTAGTTGAAGCAGGTCCACAATTGTAATAAAAAAAAGAGAGCTTTTAGCTCTCTTTTTTTGTTATCAGTTATGAGTTAACGGTTATCTGATAACTCATAACCGTTAACTCATAACCGTTAACTCATAACCGTTAACTCATAACCAAAAAAAGTCTTCCGTTAGGAAGACTTTTTTTATGTTATTTATTTACTTTGTGAATGTATTTTTCAAGTGCCATGGTCATCGATGGTGCTTCTGGTGAAGGAGCCATGATATCTACGCGTAAATCGTGATCTAAGGCTTCTTTTTGCGTGGTTGTACCAAATACTGCAATTCGAGTGTTGTCTTGTGAGAAGTCAGGAAAATTCATGAATAGTGATTTGATTCCCGTTGGACTAAAGAAAGCCAAAACGTCGTATTTCACATCGGCTAAATCCGATAAATCACTCATTACTGTTTTGTAAAAAGTTCCAGCAGTCCAGTCTACTTTTAATTCTCCTAAAATCGTAGGAACTTCTGCGTTTAATTGATCGGATGCTGACAATAAGAATTTCTCATCCTTGTATTTTTTTATCAAAGGAGCTAAATCAGCAAAATCTTTTTGACCTACATAAATTTTTCTCTTGCGGTACACCACGTATTTTTGAAGATAAAAAGCGATTGCTTCAGATTGGCAAAAATACTTTAGCGTTTCAGGCACTTTATAGCGCATTTCTTCTGCAACGCGAAAGAAATGGTCTACAGAGTTCCTACTCGTCAAAATAACAGCTGTAAAGTTGTTTAAATCGATTTTTTGTTGTCTTACATCCTTAGCAGGTACACCTTCAACGTGTATAAAAGGCCTAAAGTCAATTTTTACTTTATACTTTTGTTCGATCTCAAAGTATGGTGAGTTTTCTACTTTAGGTTCTGGTTGAGAAACCAAAATTGTTTTCACTTTCATAGTTTAATTCTTATTTAGGCTCTAAAGTTTTTAAATGCAAAGTATATTATAAAATAAGGAGCTATTTCAAGGGTGCAAAGATACAAAATAAAATAGAACAACTTATTTAATATCGTTTTTCGATTGTTTTTTATAAAAATAACGTATAAACCTAGATTTGTTAAGATTAACGTAATTCCCAAGGTGGTAATGACTATTTGATTGACTATATCGTTGTAAAATAAGAGTAAATCAATGCCCAAGAGATACATGCCAATGTAATTTCGATAGGTTGCTTTTTGTAAATTGAAGTAATCTACAAAATCTTCTATTCCAAAGGTAATACCAATGATTTTGTCTAATAAATACTTAGCAATAACAAAAAAACAAGTAAAATTTAAAATTTGGATATAAGACAATAGGGTATATTGTTCGATCAAGCCAAAAGACCTCGCCGCAATTTGTAAGAAAAAGGTTATGGATAACAGCTGAATAGTTAAAAACGACAGCGTAAAACTATTGCGCAGATTCGTATTGTCTTTGTATATTTTTAAATATTTATCAGATATAGCCAAACGAGTAAACTCTGCAAATCGAACACTGAATACAGTTCTGTTAATAGCAATAATGGAGAAGCCCACAAAAAATAGCAGGCTAGCCCAATCTTTATTGGTCACAATTCGTTCGGTTAAGAGTAGATTATCCATATCAATTGCAAAATTAGTAAAAAAATGCATTTGTGAGACTTTGTTAATTATTTAAGGGCTAACTTTCTATAAAAAGGTTATTTTTGTATCCAAAGTATAGACAATGAACGCAGGACTAGTTATTATTCCTACCTATAATGAAATAGAAAATATAAGGCATATTATTGAGGCAGTACTCGAATTACCCGAGTGTTTTCACGTGCTCATTGTGGATGATAACTCACCAGATGGTACGGCTACAGTTGTAGAAGAATTACAGCAAGAACATCCTGAACTATATTTGTTGAAGCGAGAAGGGAAGAATGGGTTGGGAACAGCTTATGTAGATGGATTTAAGTGGGCTTTAGAACGAGAATATGATTATATTTTCGAAATGGATGCTGATTTTTCTCATAATCCTGCAGATTTGAGTCGACTCTTGGCTAGTTGTCAAGCAAATGGAGGAATGGTTGTTGGTTCTCGATACGTTACAGGTGTAAATGTGGTCAATTGGCCTTTGAATCGCGTACTGCTCTCCTATGGGGCCTCTATTTATGTTCGTTGGATTACACGTATGCCCATTCAAGATACAACAGCAGGTTTCGTTTGCTATACAAAAGAAGTGTTACAAGGTATCGATTTAGATAAAATTCGATTTGTAGGTTATGCCTTTCAAATCGAAATGAAATACAGAGTATACGTGAAGCAATACCCTATTACAGAGGTGCCGATTATTTTTACAGATCGAACGCGTGGGGAATCTAAGATGTCTAAGGGAATTATCAAAGAAGCTATTTTTGGCGTGATCAACCTTAAAATCAGAAAACTACTAAACAAACTATAATGACTAACTACTTAATTAAAAACGGAAACCTTGTCAATGAAGGTGTTGTTCAAAAAGCGGACCTCCTGATTCAAGAAGGGAAAATTGTGCGCATAGCTGGGGTTATCGAAGCAACAGCTGAGATGCAAGTGATCGATGCAACAGGAAAATACGTTATTCCAGGTATGATCGATGATCAAGTGCATTTTCGCGAACCAGGATTGACGCATAAAGGAGATATCGCATCAGAGTCAAGAGCGGCTGTAGCTGGGGGAATCACTTCTTTCATTGAACAACCCAACACCGTTCCTAATGCAGTTACTCAGGAATTGTTAGAACAGAAATACGAAATAGCGTCTTCCAAGTCGTATGCGAATTATTCGTTTATGATGGGAGGGACGAATGATAATTTAGATGAATTACTCCAGACAAATCCGCGTAATGTAGCGGGAATTAAATTGTTTTTGGGGTCGTCAACCGGCAATATGTTGGTGGATCGTCAAGAGGTTTTAGAAAAAATATTTTCGAGTACTTCCATGTTGATTGCGGTTCATGCTGAAGATGAAGCAACAATCCAAGCCAATTTGCAACAGCACAAGGAACAATATGGAGAGGATATCCCTGTAGAATGTCACCCAATTATTCGCAGTGAGGAGGCTTGTTATATTTCTTCGTCTAAAGCGATAGAATTAGCAAAGAAAACAGGAGCGCGATTACACGTGTTTCACGTGTCTACAGGAAAAGAAACGGATTTGTTTCGCAATGATATCCCATTAAAAGACAAAAAAATTACGGCGGAGGTTTGCGTACATCACCTGTGGTTTACCGATAAGGATTACGAGACAAAAGGGAACTTCATTAAGTGGAACCCCGCAGTTAAAAAAGAAAGTGATAGAGAAAAACTTTGGGAAGCTTTGTTAGATGGACGCATTGATGTTATTGCTACAGACCATGCACCCCATACGAAAGAAGAGAAAGCAAAAGCGTACACACAAGCTCCTTCTGGAGGCCCTTTAGTTCAACATGCTTTAGTCTCTTTGTTTGAAGCAAAAAAACAAGGGAGAATTACTGTTGAAAAAATTGTTGAAAAAACAGCGCACAATCCTGCGATTCTATTCCAAATAGAAAAAAGAGGATTTTTGAAAGAAGGCTATCACGCCGATATTGTTTTAATTGATCCGAATAACAGTTGGGAAGTAAATCAAAACAATATTTTGTATAAATGTGGCTGGTCTCCATTTGAAGGAGAAACATTCTCTTCTAAAGTTACCCATACATTTGTTAATGGATGTTTGGTCTATGAGAATGAAGAAGTAAAAGAAATACGCTGTGGACAAAGATTGCTTTTTGAACGTTAGTAGAATTAGAAAAATGAAACAAGTAGTAGTAGCTTTTTGTATGGTGTTACTGTTGTGTTCTTGTGCAAAGGATACAACTAAGCCCAATCCATTTATTGAGCAAGCAAAAATGGAAGATATTTTGTACGATATAGCGTTGTTGTATGGGATGCAAACAACCAATGCATTTGTGACAGATACAGTAAAGTCAATACAGGTGACAGATATTTTCGAAAAGCACCAAGTAGATAGCTTGACGTTTACTACCAATAACCGCTACTATGTGATGCTGAAAAAAGGCGTGTATTTGGATATGCAAAATCGCGTGATGGATCGACTGAAAAAGGATAAAGAACGAATTGATTCGCTATTGCCTGCTAAAAATATAGAACTAGCTCCTCTAGAAGCTATGAAAGTAGATAACGAGATGCAAGAGACGTCGAATCAAATGAAAGAAGAGGTCATGGTAAGTACTACTAATACAACAAATAAAGTAGCTTTGAGTAGTGAGAAAAAAGTTAACATGAAGGAGATGACTCCAGAAGAAAAAAAGAATTTACGGAAGAAGTTCGACGCAATGCTAAAATAAGGAGAACAAGTATTACTTAAAACTTTTGCTTATTTCGACTAAAAAATCTTTATAAGAAGTAAACTGAAAAGATAAAATTTGCTCAATTTTTGAAGCATCATAATTAAAACGACTTAAAGAAGCTTTCGCGATAGCACGTGTAAAGCTTCTTTTTTTTCGGGTTAATAGTGAAATAAAAGCATCTAAACGCCACGCTAGGGCAAGACCAAATCGTCCAATTTCAAAGCTAGCGGGTTTCTTGTTGAGCATCGTAGCAATAAAATGTAGCAGTTCGCGGTTTTCTAAATTAGCTGAAACGAGAATATAACGCTCATTTTTGTGTTCACTCTGCATCAGTTGGCGCATGCAAAATACAACATCTTCAACGGAAACAACAGCTGTGGTTCCAGCAGTGTAAAAAGGAAATCCTTGATGTACCTTATACAGTAATTCACTACTGCCTTCTCGGTAAAAACCACGACCGAAAATTACTCCAGGGTTGACGATGATTACATCAAGTCCTTCCTGAGTACCGCGCCAAACTTCCATTTCACCACCAAATTTACTCAAGGCATAATCACTGTGGTAAAGTTCCGGATTCCAGTCTGTTTTTTCCGTAATGGGGGTAGAAGGATGTAGCGATTCACCTAAAGCTGCAATCGAACTAACATGGCATAATTTTACAACCGGATAAGCAATACACAAGTTTACGATATTAGCGGTTCCCTCAATATTGGTTTTGCGTAGGATTTTCTCCTCTTTAGGGTCAAAGGAAACCATAGCAGCGCAGTGATACACATGTGTGATTTCCTTAAAAGCTTCTTCTAAGGCAGGTACGTCTAAAATATCTGCTTGTTGCCATTGAATACGTTCAAACAAGGCTAATGCATTGTGAAGCTCAAATACATGTTTAGTCTTGTCGATACTTAACGGATTTCGATAAATAGCACGCACATTACTTTCTTCTTGTTGAAGAAGGTGTAAAAGAAGATGGCTTCCAACTAAGCCTGTTGCACCAGTGACTAGTATCATAATGAACAAATGTAAAGTTTATGTTTTAGAAAGTGAAAGAATTGAACTAAAAGTTTGAAAGTAACGCCCGTATTTTCAGTGTATTGTTTTGAACAGTCTGAAAGCAATAAAAATAGAAAAGCGACCAAAAAAAGTTCGAATAGCGTAAGGAATTGACCTATCTTTGCATAAAATATAATTAAATGAAAAATTTTATTGAAGAAGTGACTTGGAGAGGAATGCTCCACGACGTTATGCCAGGCACTGAAGAACATTTGTTGGAGCAGATGCGTGTGGCGTATGTGGGGATTGACCCAACAGCGGATTCATTGCATATTGGACATTTAGTGGGTGTAATGCTTTTAAAGCATTTTCAAATGGCAGGACACAAACCAATTGCTTTAATTGGTGGTGCTACAGGAATGGTAGGAGATCCATCTGGAAAATCAAATGAAAGAAATCTATTGTCCGAAGAAGCTTTACGTCACAATCAAAATGCGATTAAAGCACAGTTAGAACGCTTTTTAGATTTTAATTCTGGTGCTGGAAATGCTGCCGAACTCGTAAATAACTACGATTGGATGAAAGATTTTTCTTTCCTAGAATTTATCCGAACTGTGGGTAAACACATTACCGTAAACTATATGATGGCCAAAGATTCTGTGAAAAAACGCCTAAACGGTGAATTCCAAGATGGAATGTCATTCACAGAGTTTTGTTATCAATTGCTACAAGGATATGACTTTTTGCACTTATTCCAAGCAAAGAACGTTACCTTGCAAATGGGAGGTTCGGATCAGTGGGGAAATATCACTACAGGGACAGAATTAATTCGCCGTACGATTAGTGAAAAAGCATACGCATTGACTTGCCCGTTAATTACAAAAGCTGACGGAACGAAGTTTGGTAAATCAGAAGGTGGAAATATTTGGCTGTCTGCAGAATACACTTCTCCTTACAAATTTTACCAATACTGGGTAAACGTATCCGATGCCGATGCCGAAAAATACATCAAAATTTTTACGTTTATTGGACGTGAAGAAATAGAATCATTAGTGAAAGAACACCAAGAAGCACCGCATTTACGCGTATTGCAAAAGCGATTGGCAGAGGAAGTAACGACAATGGTTCACGGAGCAGAAAATTTAGCAAATGCAATCAAAGCTTCTGGAATTCTATTTGGTAATTCATCAGCGGATGATTTAAAACAACTAGATGCTAAAACATTCTTAGAGGTTTTTGACGGAGTTCCTCAAGCAGAAATTTCGAAAGCGGATATAGAAGCAGGTTTGCCAATTATCGAAGCTTTAGCAGGAAAAAGTGGGTTCATGCCTTCGAATGGCGAAGCACGTCGTTCCTTACAAGCAAATGCAATCGCTGTTAATCGCGATAAAGTGACAGAGGAATATGTAATCTCGGCTTCAGACTTGATTAACAATCAGTTTATCCTACTTCAAAAAGGAAAAAAGAATTACTTTATTTTAGATGTAAAGTAATCCATATCAATACAAAATAGTAAAAAAGGTTATCTCTAAATCACTGAGATAGCCTTTTTTGTTTTAAATCTACCATATACGTGGTATTTACTTTTATTTGTGACGCTGCTATCTTTGCCTTATCAAAAACAAACAAATACGATACTGTTTTTTCTAATACGTGAAAAATACATTGTCTAAACTTAAAAGTAGTAGTGCCATGCAGTCTAAAGTTTTTTTATCGAAAACGACTTCTATCCTTTATTTTAATCAACAGGAAGATTCTTCTTTCATGTCGATGACGTGCTGCATGAACTTGTGTTGTTGCTAGCGCAAGAACTATCTCATCTCGGATGTCATAAGTTTGACATCTCAATCATTTTAATTCTATCACTTTATTATTAATGCATTGCTAGAAACATCTAGCAATCAAAGGGACAATTTATGCAAAAAATTTTACAAATTGTTTTTGTGCTGATGGGAGTTTATCAGTTACAAGCACAGGAGTTTACACTGAAAGGGACTGTTTCCGATATAGGAGGAAGTTTACCCGGAGTAAGTGTAACTGTAGTTGAAACAGGGAAAGGAGTTGCTACAGATTTTGATGGAAATTACACGATTAAAGTGGAGCCAAATCAAACACTTTCTTTCTCTTTTATTGGATATACCACGCAAAAAGTGAAAATATCCACTCAAACAGAACTTAATATATACCTAGAGGCTCATGCCGAAAATCTAGAAGAAGTCATTATTCAAGTGCCTTATGGTACAGCCAATAAAAAGACGTATACAGGATCAGTTGGATTAGTTAGCGCTAAAACGATTGGACAGACTCAAGTGAGTAATGTCTCAAGAGTTTTAGAAGGTTCGGTAGCAGGGGTTCAGTCTTTTGCAGCAAGTGGACAACCTGGTTCGGAAGCGGAAATCCGCATCCGTGGGATTGGTTCAGTAAATGCGGGGAGCAGACCTTTGTATGTAGTAGATGGTGTGCCTTATGAAGGAGGACTATCTACTATTGCACCGGCAGATATTGAATCTATTTCTGTATTAAAGGATGCTACATCTGCAACTTTATATGGATCTAGAGCAGCAAATGGCGTTGTGATGATTACAACCAAAAAAGGAGTGAAAAATCAAGAGCCTCAAATCGAGATATCGGCTAAATACGGAACATCAAGCCGAGCGCGTAGTGATTATAAAACGATGAGTACCAATCAATACATGGAAATGTATTGGGAGGCTATGCGCAATGGACGTATGGATACAGCTGGAGAAGATTGGGCTACCGCTTCTCAATATGCAACGGCAAATTTAGTTAGCTCGTTGGGAATTAATCCCTACGGATTGGATAACCCTGAACCAGTTGGTACAGATGGAAAATTACGTGCTGGATTACGCCCACTATGGAATGACAACTGGACCGACGCTTTATCGCAAAATGCTAATTATACAGATTTGACGGTTCGTGTATCTGGTGGTGGTGCAAAAACAAGATATTTTGTTTCTGGAGGTTTCTTAAACAACCAAGGATATGTCAAAGAATCCGGTTTTAAACGCTTTAATTTCCGATCGAATATTGTAATAGATGCTAAGAACTGGTTGGAATTGGGGTTGAATACTTCCGCTTCACATTCGATTCAAGATTATCCGAAACAAGATGATAGTGCCATTGGCAATGTGATTGGATTTGGTCGTAATATGCCTTCTTTTTACCCGATTTACGAACGCGATTTAACTACAGGAGCCTATTTATTAGATCCTGAAACAGGAAATCGTATCTATGATTTTGGAAACTATAGAGCAAGCTCGTATGCTCGTCACAATCTAGTAGCTACACTTCCCTTAGATAAGGCAGAAAATAAAACAGATTATGCCTCTGTTCGTACGTATGCTCAAGTGAAGTTCTTAGATAATTTGAAATTTAAAACTTCGTTAAACGTAGATTACAACAGTGTGTATAATCACAATGTAACGAATCCTGAAGTAGGGCCATCTAGTTCTACAGGAGGAGGTGTAAGCATGAGAAACACACGTACAACGGCGATGACGTATAACAATGTCCTGAATTACGATTTTGATTTAGATGATAAAAATAGTATTGGCGTGATGGTAGGACAAGAGTTCTATAAATATAAATCAAACTATTTTGGAGGAGCAAGAGAACAGTTGATTATGTTGGGATACGAACAACCAGATGCTGCCTCTCGATTGGCTGATTTCTATGGAAAAGCAGATGAATATAATATCTTTAGTTTATTTGGAAACTTACAGTATTCATATGATAAGAAGTATTACTTATCTGGATCTTACCGCAGTGATCGATCTTCTCGATTTGCTCCAGGAAATCGCACCGCTTCCTTTTGGTCTTTAGGAGCTTCGTGGCGTCTAATAGATGAAGATTTCATGCAGAAGTATAGAGATTCATGGTTGAATGAATTGATGGTTCGCGCAAGTTATGGTGCACAAGGAAATGATAAAGTGGAATATTATGCGTATCAGGCTTTATTTGATATCTATAATAATCTAGGTGATCCAGGTCTAGTAGCTTCTCGTTTGGGAACACCAAATGTGAGTTGGGAAACAAATATGAACCTAAATTTAGGTTTTGATTTTGGAATTTTCAATAACCGATTAACGGGTACGGTGGAATATTTTGAACGTGCGTCTAAAGATTTATTGTTTAATGAAGAACTAGCTCCTTCTCTTGGATTTAGCTCAGTATTAAAAAATATTGGGAAAATGAAAAATTATGGATGGGAATTATCACTAGAAGGATATCCAATCGTAACAGAGGATTGGAAATGGAAATTGGGAATGAATATTACGACTTATAAAAATAAAATTCAATCTCTTCCTACAGAAGAAATGTACAGTGGAACTAAAAAATGGATGAAAGGCGGATCATTGTATGATTTTTACCTCATTGAATGGGCAGGGGTTAATCCTGAAACAGGAAAACCAAGATGGTATGGAACGGATGCTAATGGCGAGCGTTTCATCACGGAAAATTACAGTGAATTAAAAGACAAAGACAAAGTGAAAAGCGGAAACTCACTGCCGAAATTTTCAGGTGGATTCCAAACCGACTTGTCTTATAAAAATTGGCAATTGATTGCGAACTTCTCTTATGCTGTTGGTGGGAAAATATACAACGGTGATAAGTTGAGTTTAATGAAGCAAAATGGAGGAGGAACGTCTTGGAGTGTGGATATGTTAGATCGTTGGACACCTGAAAATACGGATGCTGATGTGGCGCGATTGACCACTTCAACGGCTAATGTATGGACGAATAGCTCAACTCGTTTCTTAGTAGATCGCTCATTCTTGAAGTTAAAAACGCTTTCTTTATCGTATAATTTTCCAAAAGAATGGTTGGATAAAGTCAATATAGGACAAGCATCCTTGTACTTACAAGCGGAGAATCTCTTTACATGGGCCAAACATCAAGGACTAGATCCTGAACAAAACTATGATGGAACAACTTATTTCCGTTATCCTGCAATGAAAACGATTTCAGTAGGAGTAAATTTAAAATTATAACATGATGAAAAATTATATCCAATATACAAAAGCCTTAGCCCTGTTATTTTTCTTTGCGCTTGTTTCTTGTGATCAAGATACATCGCCAACTGATGCAGTGGAAGAGAAAGAAGTATTTAAAACGGTAGAGGGGAGCGAAAAAGTGTTAAATGGTAGTTGGGGACAATTAATGGAGACCTATTATACCTATGCAAACCCTGGATTTGGTTCTTTTTTACGAACCAGTGATGCTATGGGGAATGACGCTGTGTTGCAAACGAATAAATACGGTTTTGGAAATCATTATCAGTTCAGTGCGCTTTATGGAAAAGGAGGGACGAATACACACAGCTGGAATTTGTCGTACAAAACCATCAACAATATGAATAATATCTTGGCCTATATTGATAATTCAAAAGGAGATGCAGGAGAAAAAAGAAGAATAAAAGGGCAAGCTTATGCCTTACGTGGATTTATGTATTTGCATTTAGCTTCTTCTTATGCCTTTGCGATTGACAAAGATCCCAATGCTTTAGCCGTACCAATTTATCTGAAACCTACAACAGTTGATACGCAGCCAGCTAAAAGATCTACGGTAAGAGAAGTGTATAATCAAGCATTAGCTGATTTAGAAGAAGCGTTAGTGCTAATTCCGGAAGGATATGTGCGCAAACAAAAATTCCAAATAGATCACAGTGTGGTATTAGGGTTGCTGTCTAGAGCCAATTTATATGCTAGAAATTGGGAGAAAGCAAGGGATTATTCCGATCGTGTGTTAGCGAAGAATGATTATTTGATGACTGAGACAGAATACAAATCAGGATTTAATGATGTAGCGAATCGCGAATGGATTTGGGGTCATCCGCAAACACCTGATCAAAGCAATGCATCGTATCAATTCCATTATTTGGATGTGACTTCTAAAGATAGTTATTATTATAGCTTTAATGCAGATCCATACTTTAAAGAACTCTTTGAGGATGGAGATTATAGAAAATCAATGATTAATTGGGCGCCTGATCCAAGTGCAGATATAGAAAAGGCTTCTGTGGTTTGGATGCGTTATGGCAAATTCAAGTTTAAGGCAGGACAGCTTGCGGATATGGTGTTGATGCGTACTTCAGAGATTTACTTAATCAATGCGGAAGCGAAAGCACAATTAAATGACGGGGATGCTATCAATAAATTGAACGAGGTAAAAAGAGCGCGTCATGCAGCTTTAGTTTCGAATGTATCAGGAAAGGATTTATTAGAAGCTATTTGGGTAGAAAGAAGAAAAGAACTGTTTGGTGAAGGATTTGCTTTAGTTGACATCGTTAGAAATCAAAAGGCTGTAGTTCGAAAAAAATACGAACACAATAAAGTAGAGTACTCTTATGTGGTAAGAGATGCACATGGAAATGAGGAAACAAAAACGAAGATAATGACTGCTAATGGGCATTATGCGCTAAATTTTCCAGATCAAAGTGCGTTTGTAGCAAATAGCCCTTACTACTTATATCAAATACCAAACGTAGAAGAAAGAGAGAATCCAAATCTTTAATAGTGAGTGGTTCATTAGTTGTTTATTTTATTCAATCAGTAATGGTGCAAAAGGCTGTCGATTAGACAGCCTTTTGCTGTTTAAACCTAAAATTATTTCCTTAATTTTGTACGACAAAGGTAAGCTATGGTGCATATTGCTATTTTAGAAGAGAAAGAATTGGTTCGTTTGGGAATAAAAACGATAGCAGAGCTGAGTATCCAAGAAGAAATCGTTTGGCATGACTTGAAAACGGTGCAAGATATTCGTATGTTCTTGAAAAAGAACAGTTCAGCTTGTGTTTTTTTTAATCCAACTAGCTATCAGTTACTCCAACAAGTAGATGTTATTTACGAGTTGAAAAGCACCTATGAACGAAGTGTATGGGTAATGTGGTTAGAAGAATTACCCGAAATTTGGTTAAAAAAAATACTGCATATGAAATCCGTCAATGGGTTTAATATGTTACAGGAAAAAGGAACCTTAGATGAAATTAAAAAAGGGTTGATTGCGATTGGCAGGAAAGAAAACTATATTGCCTCTTGTGTACAAGAAGTCTTCAATTCGTATAAAACAACGGCTTTTAAGGTGGATCAAATATTAACCAATGCTGAGCGTGAGATTTTAAAAGAAATTGCTACTGGTAAGATGACGAAAGAAATTGCTGCGGATCGCAATATAAGTATTCATACGGTCATTACACATCGAAAGAATATTTTTAAAAAACTCGAGGTTAGTAGTGTGCACGACGCAACGAGATATGCCATTCGAGCGGGGATCATTACCGTAAACGACTATTACATTTAGAAATAAAAAAAACTGCCTTGGCAGTTTTTTTGTTTTATATCGGTAGTGGATTTTTGAAGATATCTTGATTGATTGCGTCAATATACTCTAGTACTTCATCTCGTCCTGTTTTGTGTTCTGAAGAAGTAATAAAGTAAGGAGGCATTTCTTCCCAAATGCCATTTAGTAGTTGTTTTTTATAGTCAGCTACTAATTGAGGTATTTTGGTTTTGCCAACTTTATCCGCTTTAGTAAAGATGATGCTAAAGGGAATCCCTGTTTCACCTAAATACTCCATGAATTCCAAATCAATTTTTTGCGCTTCGTGTCTGATGTCGATCAAAACAAAAGCAGAAACTAATTGTCTGCGTTTCTCGAAGTACTCCGTAATAAATTTTTGGAATACACTTTTTGTTTTCTTGGAGACTTTAGCATATCCGTACCCAGGTAAATCAACTAAAAACCAATTAGAATTAATCTTAAAGTGGTTGATTAACTGTGTTTTTCCTGGTCTTGAGGAAGTTTTTGCTAAAGATTTCGAATTAGTAAGCATGTTGATTAAGGAAGACTTTCCAACGTTGGATCTTCCGATGAATGCATACTCTGGTAAAGGTTCGTTAGGACATTTACTTACATCAGAGTTACTCATTACAAATGCTGCAGTATTTATTTTCATTGTCTTATATGTTGCGTTCGTTGAACCACTTATTCAATAGTTCATTGAATTCATCAGGGTGTTCCATCATTGCGGCATGACCACATTTGTCAATCCAATAAAGGTTTGAATCTGGTAGTAATTCGTGAAATTCTACAGCAACTTCTGGTGGAGTCACCTTGTCGTTTTTTCCCCAAATTAAACAAGTAGGTACCTTTATTTTTGGTAAGTCTTTAGACATATTATGTCGAATGGCACTTTTGGCAATGGTCAAGGTCTTGATTAACTTCATGCGATCATTGACTGTCGCAAAAACGTCATCTACGATTTCTTTTGTCGCTATAGCAGGGTCGTAAAATACATCTTCTGCCTTTTTTCTGATATACTCATAATCTCCGCGCTTTGGATAACTATCACCCATAGCACTCTCGTACAGCCCTGAACTTCCTGTCAGCACCATAGCTTTTAGATATTGAGGATACATTTTAGCAAAATACAACGCGATATGACCTCCAAGTGAGTTACCCAATAAAATGACCTCTTCATAACCAATGCGCTCAATAAAGTCTTTGACAAACTTAGCAAAGGCTTTGACATTTGTTTTTAAAATGCTATTGGTATATAAAGGCAGTTCAGGAATAATAACTTTATAGCCTTTTTGAGGAAAGAAATTGGTAACTCCATCGAAATTACTAAGCCCTCCCATTAATCCATGTAAGATGATAATTGGTGTTCCTTCACCAACTTCCAAATATCGGAATTTACCGTCTTCTTTTAAAGTTCGCTCCATTAGCTCTTACTTGCGATTTTTAAATTCTTACAAATATACATTTTTAATAGAGACAATTATTGTAATAAAAGGATAAAATATAGCCTAAGGTGAAAAAGAAAATAGACGATACCTTTTTAAGGGTACAAAATAAAAAATTCACAACCGATATTTACACCTAGTCGCAAGAGATTTGTCTTCCATTTAACAGCAAAAAAAGAGGTAGGCCTGGTTTATTCTCTCTTTGTTTTATTCAAAATGGGGTAGGGTTTGATTAAAAAAAACAATGTTTTTTGAGCGTAGTTAGGCAAACTAAAAAAGAAAATTAGCCGCATAAGTGTGTGTTTAAAACGCAGGAAAAATAACTTTTTTTAATCCTGAAAAGCAAATAAAAAAAAGTAAAAAGGAAGAGATAAATGGCGTTTTTATCAAAAAATAGTTTCGGCGTTTTTTAGAATTAAATGACATTTTGTTTGTTTTAAATTGATATTTTGAGTTAAAAAAATAACAATAAGTAAATGTGGTTTTAGTAGGTGAAAAACGACGAACAGTATAGGGGTAAGTAAGTTTAAATCAAAGAGTTTGCGTAAAAAAAGGCTAAGTATAAGCAATTAATTCGGCTATTGAAGTCAGTAAATACGCTATTTTTAGAAAACTTATTAACAAAGTGGGTAGAAGTGGGTAAAAGTGGTAAAAAAATAATTACATTTGCTAAGTATATATATATAAACAAAATTTTGACGTCGATTATCGGGACATACGAGTGTAAGATCGATACCAAAGGTAGGGTATTGGTGCCTGCTTCTTTGAAGAAGCAGCTGCCTGCTATGGCTGATGGTTTCGTGCTGAAGCGATCGGTGTTCGAGACGTGTTTGGAATTGTGGCCAATGGCTGAGTGGGAGAAGATGATGTTGAAAATCAATAAGCTGAATCCTTTTGATAAAAAAGTAGACACGTTTATTCGTGCATTTATGGCGGGGGTCAAACTCGTTGATATTGATGATGCTGGTCGTTTGCTGATTGCAAAGGATCTGTTGCAGTTTGGAAATATCACGAAAGAAATTGTAATGGCTTCTAAAGTGAATATCGTTGAAATATGGGATAAAGACCTGTATGAAGCTACGTTAGAACCAGCGGATTTTGATTTTGGTGCATTGGCGCAAGAAGTAATGAGTAATATTAGTTTTGATGAGTAAAGATTTATACGCATATCATAGACCTGTTTTGTTAACCGAAACAGTGGATGGGTTGAATATCCGTCCCGATGGCGTTTATGTGGATGTGACATTTGGCGGTGGTGGACACTCAAGAGAAATATTGAGTCGATTAGGTGAAAATGGAAAATTGTTTGCCTTTGATCAGGATGATGATGCGGTGAAAAATGCCATTGACGATCCTCGATTTGTATTGATTAATCAAAATTTTAGATACCTAAAGCGCTATTTGCGTTTTTATGGGGTGAGCGAGGTAGATGGGATACTGGGTGATTTAGGTGTTTCGTCGCATCAGTTTGACGTTGCAGAACGCGGTTTTTCTACTCGTTTTGCTGGAGAACTTGATATGAGAATGAACCAAAATGGGGAGTTGTCTGCTTATCATGTAGTAAATGATTACGAGGAGAAAGATTTGAGATACGTGTTGAGTGTATATGGAGAGTTGAAAAATGCGGGTGCAATGGCACATACGATTGTAAACGCAAGAGAAAACGGAGAGATAAAAGATACAGATCAACTGAAGCAAGTGTTGTCTCGTTTCTTGCCTGCGCACAAAACAGCTAAGATATTAGCGCAAGTGTACCAAGCCATTCGAATTGAAGTGAATCAAGAGATTGAAGTGCTAAAAGAATTGTTGGAACAAAGTGTTGAGGTGCTCAAGCCAGAAGGAAGATTAAGTGTGATTTCATATCACTCGCTAGAAGATCGATTAGTGAAGCGCTATATGAAAAATGGAATGTTTGAAGGCGAGCCAGAGCGTGATATGTTTGGAAGGTTTGAAGTTCCATTGAAACAATTAGGAAAGTTGATTGTGCCAACGGAAGAAGAAATAGCAGTAAATAACAGAGCGCGATCAGCGAAGTTGAGAATTGCAGAGAAAAAATGAAAAAAACAATAGCAAGTCCAGTAGATGTAATTAAGGCTAAAATACTCGTTAATGAGAATTCTGCAAAAACGTGGGCCTTTATTATATATGTGATTGTGTTGGGAATGGTATTAATTGGAAACACGCAACGATACGAATCTAAAGTGTTTAAAATTGGAAAATTAACGCATGAAGTAAAAATGCTTCGTGCTGAATTTGTCGCTACGCGATCAGAGCTAATGGAACTGAAAATGGAGTCGACGATTACGAGAAAATTAGAAGAAGAAGGAATATATCCTTCCGAAACACCGCCACAAAAGATTAAGGTGTTGAAGGAGGTAGATAATAAAACATTTTGGAGTAAACTATGGCCCTAGGGAACAAAAATATTTACATCAATATTTATGTCGTCACTGCAATAGTATTGTTATTAGCAGGAGGGGTGATTTATAGGATGCTGTTAATTCAAGGAGTAGAAGGAAGTGAGCTTCGCCAAAAAGCGAGAAGTGAAAACCGAGTGAAAGAGGAAATAATAGAAGCCAATAGAGGAAATGTTTATTCTGCTGATGGAAGCTTATTAGCCACATCAGTGCCGGTCTTTGAAATACGTTTTGACGGGGTTGCTCCCAAACAAGAAAACTTCGAGAACGAAGTTAAGCCTTTAGCTGATTCGCTAGCGGTGATGTTTCACAAACCAAGCTCATATTATGAAAATATGTTGAGAAAGGGAAGAGCATCGAAAAGCCGCTATATTCTGATTGCTCGAAATTTGAGCTATGTAGAATATGTGCGAATTAAAAATTTCCCCCTTTTTAATAGAGGTGGAAATGGCGGAGGATTTATTTCTTCTCAAAAGACTGTGCGTCAGCATCCTATAGGAAGAATCGCCAAGAGAACCATTGGGTATGAACGCAAAAATGAAGATGGAACCTTCGGAAGAGTGGGGATTGAAGGAGCTTTTACGGATTATCTCAGTGGATATGACGGTAAACGCAAAATGCAGAGTTTAGCCAAGAATCAATGGAAACCGATTAATGACGAAAATGAAATTGAACCTATCGATGGAAAAGATATCATCTCAACGATCGATGTGTACATTCAAGATATCGCGCATCATGCCTTGCTGCAATCACTAGATAAGTATAGCGCAGATCACGGTTGTGTGATTGTAATGGAAACTAAAACAGGAGCTATTCGCGCAATTTCAAATCTAGGAAGAGATGAAAAAACAGGAGGATACTATGAAACGGTAAACTATGCAGTGGGGGAAAAACACGAACCTGGTTCTACGTTTAAGTTAGCTTCACTCTTAGCTTTGTTGGAAAAGAAACAAATAGATACGGCTCGTGTTTACGATACCAATGAAGGAGTAGTTCGCTTTTACAATGCAAGAGTACGCGATTCTAAACGAGGAGGATATGGGAAAATTTCTTTAGCTAGAGGAATCGAATTGTCATCGAATACTGTAATTACACAAGCAGTAGATGAGGCATTTAAGAATAATCCCAAAGAGTTTACGGATTATTTAGGCACCTTGTGGATGGATAAACCTTTAGGATTAAAGATAAAAGGAGAAGCAACACCTTATATTCCTAAACCCGGACAAAAGGGATGGAGTGGATTAGCGTTGCCTTGGATGGCTTTTGGATATGGATTATCCGTGACGCCTTTGCAAACGCTGACCTTGTATAATGCTGTAGCGAATAATGGTGAAATGGTGAAACCTTATTTTGTATCAGAAATCAAGGAGTTTGATCAAACCATACAAAAGTTTGACAAAGTGGTGTTGAATCCGCAAATTGCCTCCCCAGATGTTATCCATCAAGCGAGAGCGATTTTAGAAAACACAGTGAAAAAAGGAACAGGGAAGAAGCTGTACTCTTCGAATTTTTCGATGGCAGGAAAAACAGGAACGGCACAAGTGAATTACGGAAAAGGAAAAGGATATGGTTCAGATATGTACTATTCTTCTTCTTTTGCAGGGTATTTTCCAGCAGATGATCCGAAATACTCTTGTATTGTTGTGATTCACAAGCCAGATCGTTCGAAAAGTTATTATGGAGCAGATGTTGCAGGACCAGTATTTAAGCGAATTGCACAGAAAATTTACACCGATGTTCCTACAACAAAGGAAATGAAAGATTCAAATGAGGTACCTACAAGTATTCTAGATAGTTATCAATCTTTCTTAGTACAAAATCAAATGGGGCAGTCAATCATGCCTGATGTAAGAGGAATGCAAGTAATGGATGCTTTGCCTTTGCTAGAAAACTTGGGACTAAAAGTTCAAGTGAAAGGAGTCGGAAAAGTCAAAACGCAATCAATACTAACCGGACAAAAAATAGATAAGAATCAAAAAGTAGTTTTAGAACTATCGTGAAAAAGATAAAAGACATAGTATACAAAGTAGAAATACAGTCTATTGTTGGGTCGACAGATGCAGCAATAGACCAGTTGACTTTTGACTCTCGTCAAGTAAAGGCAAATACGTTGTTTATTGCAATAGTAGGTGAAGTGATGGATGGGCATGCGTATATCAGGCAAGCAATTGATCAAGGAGCAAGTGCTATTGTATGTCAAGTGTTACCTAGTGATTTGGTAGAAGGAGTCGTTTATATTGTAGTTGAAGATAGCAATAGAGCATTAGCAATTATTGCCGCTAATTTCTATGACAATCCTTCGCGAAAATTAAAATTAGTAGGTGTAACAGGTACCAATGGAAAGACCACAATAGCAACCTTGTTGTACAAGATGTTTAGCAGTTTAGGTTATAAAACTGGATTGCTGTCAACGGTGAATATTCGCATTGGAGAAGACCTATATGAAACATCACATACAACGCCTGATTCTATTACGATTAATGCGTATTTGAATCAGATGGTAGAAGAAGGATGTGAGTTTTGTTTTATGGAAGTGAGTTCACATGGTGTGGTTCAACATCGCACATTCGGACTTCATTTTGAAGGGGGAGTTTTTACGAATCTAACCCATGATCATCTAGATTATCACAAAACATTCGCAGCGTATCGCGACGCAAAAAAAACGTTCTTTGATCAGTTGGGTAAAACGAGTTTTGCCTTGACGAATTTAGACGATAAAAATGGCTCTGTAATGGTGCAAAATACCCAAGCTAAAGTTTGTACGTACGCCTTGAAAAACATGGCAGATTACAAAGGACAAATCTTAGAAAGCCAATTCTCTGGAATGTTGATGAAAATCAACCAACAAGAGTTGTGGGTACAGCTTATCGGCGCATTCAATGCCTCAAATTTGTTAGCTGTATTTGGCAGTGCGGTTGCTTTAGGAGTGCCGCAAGAAGAAGCGTTGATCCACTTGAGCAAGTTAACGAGTGTGGAAGGTCGTTTTCAATATATTGTCTCGTCTAAAAACGTGACTGCAATTGTTGATTATGCCCATACTCCCGATGCTTTGGCTAATGTCATCGCTACGATTAATACGATCCGTACCAATAACGAACAACTGATTACAGTTGTGGGTTGTGGAGGAAATAGAGATAAAACAAAACGCCCAGAAATGGGGAAAATAGCATCTGATTTAAGTAATAGAGTCATCTTTACTTCAGATAATCCTCGATTCGAGGAACCCGCTGCTATCTTAGAAGATATAGAAGCAGGTGTGGAGCCACAAAACAAAATGAAAACTGTTGTGGTAGAGGATCGAAAACAAGCCATTAAATTAGCTTGTCAACAGGCCGTTGCCGGTGATATTATACTAATCGCAGGGAAAGGACACGAAACGTATCAAGAGATCAAAGGAGTAAGAAGTCATTTTAGTGACTTGGAAATAGTAAAGGAGTTTTTAGAACTATAGAAAAGAAAAATAGTTATGTTGTATTACGTATTTCAATACTTAGAGAGTTTTTTCAAGATACCTGGAGCAGGTGTGTTCCAGTATATTACGTTTCGTTCAGGTATGGCGATGATCTTCTCTTTGTTGATCTCAATTATCTACGGAAAGCGCATTATTGAACGCTTGCGAAGAATGCAAATTGGTGAAACAGTTAGAGAACTAGGTTTAGAAGGACAAAAAGAAAAAGCTGGTACTCCAACAATGGGTGGAATTATCATTATTGTAGCAACCTTAATCCCTGTATTATTGTTTGCTAAATTGGATAATATCTATGTGTTGTTGTTGATTCTGACAACCCTTTGGATGGGAGCGATCGGATTTTTAGACGATTATATTAAAGTATTTAAAAAAGATAAGGAAGGATTAAAAGGAAGATTTAAAGTTGTAGGACAAGTAGGGCTAGGGCTTATTGTTGGTTCGGTCTTGTATTTCAGTCCCGCTGTAACCGTACGTGAAGTACCCGCAAAACACATGTTGAGCGAAGTAGCAGTGAGTCAATACGATGTAAAATCTACTGCAACGACGATTCCCTTCTTTAAAAATAACGAGTTTGATTACAGCATGTTAATCAGTTGGATGGGAGAAGGAGCACAAGATTATGCTTGGTTGATCTTTATTCCCATCGTGATTTTTATTGTTACAGCCGTATCAAATGGGGCTAATTTAACAGATGGTATTGATGGTTTGGCCGCTGGTACCTCTGCGATATCCACCTTTGTGTTGGGTATTTTTGCCTTTATATCAGGAAACGTGATTTTTGCCAATTATCTCGATATCATGTATATCCCGAATTCAGGTGAGATGACGGTCTTTGTCTCCGCTTTTATTGGAGCACTGATTGGATTCTTGTGGTATAATACCTTTCCTGCTCAAGTGTTTATGGGCGATACAGGAAGTTTAACTATAGGGGGGATTATTGCCGTTTTGGCGATAGCTGTGCGCAAAGAACTGTTGATTCCTGTGTTGTGTGCGGTGTTTTTCGCAGAAACACTATCTGTTGTATTACAAGTGAGTTATTTCAAATACACCAAAAATAAATGGGGGGAAGGAAAGCGAATGTTTTTAATGGCGCCTTTGCATCACCACTTCCAAAAGAAAGGATACCACGAAAGTAAAATCGTTACTCGTTTCTGGATTATAGCCATTCTTTTAGGGGTATTTTGTGTGATTTCATTAAAACTGAGATAAAGACATGAGAGTGGTTGTTTTAGGTGGAGCAGAAAGTGGTGTTGGAACAGCTTTGTTAGCTGTAGAAAAGGGATATGATGTTTTCGTTTCAGATTATGGAATTATCCAAGAAAAATATAAAGAAGTTCTTATAAATAATGCAATCGATTGGGAAGAACAGCAACATACTGAAGCAAAAATAGTAAATGCAGACGTGGTGGTAAAAAGCCCTGGAATACCAGATAAGACACCAATCGTAAAAAAAATAGTGGCAAAGGGAATTAAAGTGATTTCTGAGATAGAGTTTGCTTATCCTTTTAATGAGATGTTGTCGGTAGCTATTACGGGAAGTAATGGAAAAACGACAACTACGATGTTAACGTATCACATATTGAAACAAGGCGGACTTGATGTCGGTATAGGTGGAAATATTGGTCAAAGTTATGCGGAGCAAGTGAAGGTGGATCCTGCAAAATGTTATGTTTTGGAGTTAAGTAGTTTTCAATTAGATGGTATAGAAACCTATAGACCCCATATTGCAGTAATCACTAATATTAGTCCAGATCATTTAGATCGATATGACTATAAATACGAGAATTATATCGCCTCGAAATTTCGAATTACGATGAATCAGACCGAAGAGGATTATTTGATTTATGATTATGACGATGTGGAAATTCAGAAATGGTTGAGCGAACACGAGGTAAAAGCACGTAAAATGCCTTTTTCTATTAAACATAAACTAGAAGAAGGGGCTTATGTGGAAGACGATAAAATTATAGTGAATATGAGTGATGAAAAATTTGTATTACCTATTAAGGAAGTGGCTCTCGAAGGGATGCACAACTTAAAAAATGTTATGGCAGCAACAACAATAGCGCAGTTAAAGCGAATTAGGAAAAATGTAATACGTGAAAGTTTGTCTGATTTTCAAGGAGTAGAGCATCGTTTAGAAAAAGTGCTGAAATTAGAAAACGTTCAATATATTAACGATTCGAAAGCAACCAATGTAAACGCTACTTTTTTTGCTTTAGAAAGCATGAAAACACCAACGGTTTGGATTGTTGGAGGAGTGGACAAGGGAAATGATTACGATGAGTTGATGCCTTTAGTGCGTGAAAAAGTAAAAGCAATTGTTTGTTTGGGACTAGATAACCAAAAAATAAAAGCGGCTTACGAAAAGGTTGTAGACGATTTAGTCGAAGTACAATCCATGCACGATGCCGTGGTTCAAGCAAAAGCTTTAGCTGAAGGCGGAGATACTGTTTTACTGTCACCCGCTTGTGCAAGTTTCGACTTGTTTACGAGTTATGAAGACAGAGGGAAGCAGTTCAAGGAAGAAGTAATGAAATTATAATATAGCTAAATTAGAGGTAGATGATGAAAAAATTACTTTCATTATTACACGGAGATAAGATTATATGGGCATTAGCAATTTTATTGGCCATGCTCTCTTTTTTACCCGTTTATAGTGCAAGTACGAATCTAGTTTATACCATCGGAACAGGAAAGGCAACCACCGATTATTTGTTTCGACATTTCGTTCATTTATTTATTGGAATTTGCATCATGTGGTATTTTCACAAAAGAGACTATGCACTCTTTCGGAAAATAGCTATTATCGGTATGCCCGTTATTGCTCTACTATTGCTTTATACCTTACTAAAGGGAAATACAATTGGAGGTGCTAATGCCAGTAGATGGCTGAAAATTCCCTTGTTGGGACAGTTTCAACCTTCTTCTACAGCAGCAATAATCTTGCTGACGTATGTGGCCCAATATTTAACGGGGATTAAAGATGAAGTAGTGTCGTTTAAAACATCCTTTTGGCAATTATGGGTTCCTGTATTAGTCATCATAGGATTGATTTTACCGGCGAACTTCTCTACGGCTGCCTTGATCTTTTGCATGGTTTGCGTTTTAGTGTTTATTGGAAAATATCCCTTTAAATACTTGATAACCATCATCGGAATTGGCGCCTGTGGTATTGTTTTGTTTGTATTAGTGGCCAAAGCTTTTCCAGGGGCATTTCCCAATCGTGTGGATACTTGGATTAGTCGTATTGATCGCTTTACAGGACCCGATGATGGAACACGAGATTTGTATCAAGTCGAAAATGCTAAAATGGCCATCGCCAATGGTGGATTATTCGGAGTAGGACCCGGTAAAAGTGTATTGAAAAACTTTTTACCTCAGTCGTCTTCCGATTTTATCTTTGCCATCATTGTCGAAGAATGGGGATTGTTCGGTGGGTTAACCATCCTGGGAATTTATCTCTTGCTGTTTTATCGCTTTTTGATTGCAGTTCATAAAGCACCTACGCTCTTCGGAAAGTTATTAGTTGCCGGATTGGGATTCTATCTCATTTTTCAGGCGCTAATTAATATGGGAGTAGCGGTTTCTCTTTTGCCTACAACAGGGCAAGCCTTACCGCTTGTCAGCAGTGGAGGAACAGCTATTTGGATGACGTGTTTCGCCATTGCTGTTATCTTGAGTGTAACCAAGAAAGAAGCAGAAATACAAGCCGAAGAACAAAAGAAAAAAGAAGAAGAAGCGCTTGAACAAGAAATGTTACACGATTTACATTTAGAACGATTAGAAAAAAATAGTATAGAAGAATAAAAAGCAAATGGAACGCAAACCGAAGTTTATTGTAAGTGGAGGAGGAACAGGGGGACATATCTTTCCTGCATTGGCAATTGCCGATGAATTGAAAGTGAGATTTCCCAATGCCGATATTCTTTTTGTAGGGGCAGAAGGCAAAATGGAAATGCAACGCGTACCTGAAGCAGGCTATCCGATTGAAGGCTTGTGGATTTCGGGAATTCAACGCAAATTGACCCTAGACAATCTGATGTTTCCCTTTAAGCTCCTAAGTAGCTTGAAGAAATCGAGAAAGATTGTCAAAGCCTTTCAACCGGATGTTGTCATTGGAACAGGAGGATTCGCCAGCGGTGCTGTTGTAAAAGTAGCCGCAGGAAAAGGAATTCCCACCTTGGTTCAAGAACAGAATTCATTTCCTGGAATTACGAATAAACTCTTGGGAAAAGAAGTAGACAAGATTTGTGTAGCTTACGATGGATTGGAGCAATTCTTTCCAAAGCACAAAATAATAAAAACAGGTAATCCAGTACGACAAGGATTGCTAAACGTGGCATCGAAAAGAGAAGAAGGCCTTGCTTATTTTGGATTGGATCAATCGAAAAATACGCTATTGGTTATTGGAGGTAGTCTAGGTGCACGTAGAATGAATCAGTTGATCGAGGAACAACTGCCGTTATTTGAAGAAATGGGAATACAGTTGATCTGGCAATGTGGAAAATTCTACTACGAAGAGTACAAAAAATACGAATCGACAGGTGTAAAGGTTCGCGCCTTTTTAGATCGAATGGATTTCGCTTATGCCGCAGCAGATAGTATTATCTCACGCGCAGGAGCATCATCCGTATCTGAGCTTGCATTAGTTGGAAAGGCAGTGATATTCATTCCCTCTCCTAATGTGGCTGAAGATCATCAAACCAAAAATGCGAGAAGCATCGTGGAAAAAGATGCCGCACTTTTGATTAAAGAAAGCGAGTTAAGTGAAAAGTTTGTAGAAACATTCAAAGACTTGTTGAACGACAAAGAAAAACAAAGGGAACTGGGACGCAATTTTAGAACATTAGCTTTGCCCCAAGCCACAAAGGATATAGTAGATCAGATCGTAGAATTAATGAAGAAGTAAGAAATGGATATGAATAGCATTAAGAGCGTTTATTTTATTGGAATAGGAGGCATCGGTATGAGTGCCTTGGCTCGTTATTTTAAATTCATGGGAAAAGAAGTAGCTGGATATGATAAAGTATCTACGCAATTGACACAAGAATTAGAAGCCGCTGGAATTGAAATTCACTATGAAGATACTATTGATTTAATCGGCGCAAATTATAAAGAAGTAGCCTCAACGTTGGTTGTTGTTACACCAGCGGTTCCTCAGGAACACACAGAGTGGAATTATTTCAAATCCAATCAATTTGAAATTAAAAAACGCTCAGAAGTGTTGGGAATTATTACCAAAGATACCTACTGCTTTGCAGTGGCGGGTACACATGGTAAAACGACGACGACAAGTATTTTAGGGCATTTGTTGTTTCAAGCTGGACTAGATGTTACCGCATTTGTAGGGGGAGTAGTTGAAAACTACCAAACCAATTTAATCGGAAGCGGTAAAACGATTACAGTAGTAGAAGCAGATGAGTTTGATCGTTCTTTTTTGCGTTTGTTCCCCAATGTAGCCTGTATCACTTCAACAGAAGCGGATCACTTGGATATATTTGGAACCGCAGAGGAAATGTTGGTTGCTTTTGAGGATTTTGCTCATCGTTTACCCGATGCAAATAAGTTATTTGTGACAGAAGCGGTAGGTTTAGACGGAATTCGAGTAGGATTTGGTGCGGATTGCAGCTATCAAGCGAAAAATATAAAAGTAGTAAACGGTTGGTATGTGTTTGATATAGCAACACCAAAAGAAACTATTCACGAAGTTTCATTTGGTTTGCCAGGAAGACACAATTTATCCAATGCGTTGATGGCTTTTGCCATGGCAAGTGATTACGGAGTAGATACGCAGCAGTTGGTCGAAGGGTTGAAAAGCTTCCGCGGTGTAAGACGAAGATTCTCGTATAAAATTAGACGAGAAGATTTGATTTACATCGATGATTATGCCCATCATCCAACTGAAATTAAAGCCGCAAGTCAGGCCGTTCACGAAATGCACGGAGATAAAAAGATTGTTGCAGTATTTCAACCCCACTTGTACAGTAGAACAAGGGATTTTTTGGATGAATTCGCTTCAGCACTTTCAACGTTTGACAATGTTATTTTGTTAGATATTTATCCCGCTCGAGAATTGCCTATTGAAGGGGTTACCTCGGCCAAAATATTAGAGCAACTAACCTCTAAAGAGAAACATTTAGTTGCCAAAGAAGATTTGATTACACATTTAAAAGCATCAGATGCTGAAATTATCCTGACTATTGGTGCGGGTGATATTGGAGAAATGGTGCAAGACATAAAAATAGCTTTAGAAGAAAAATAAAAAAATGAAAAAGTTGTGGAAGAAAATAAAATGGTCAGACTTGCGCATTTTGATGATGCTAGGAGCCTTATTGTTTTTGTATTCTTTTAGCAATGACCGAAGTACACATCGTAATTTAAAAGGAGTAGATATTATTTTTAAAGGAGAAGAGACGCATTTTGTAACCTCTAGTGATGTAAAAAAAATTGTTGCAGATAAAAGTGGAAATATTACAGCTCAGGATCGATCAACAGTAGATTTAAGTACTTTAGAAAAAGGAGTATTAGAGAATAAACTGATTAGAGAAGCAGAGGTGTATGTGACCATTGACGGTGTTTTAAAAGTTGAAGTCAATCAAAAAAAGGCGATCGGGCGTGTAGTAGGAGAAGCAGAATCCTATTATTTAGATGAAGACGGCCATCGAATGCCGTTGTCAGAGAACTACGCAGAGCGCGTAATTTTGGTTGAAGGAACGATTAAAAAGGAAACACAAAATGAATTAAAACACATGTTGGACGTGATTAATGCCGATGCGTTTTTAAAACAAGAAATCACCGGAATTAGCATTCAGCCCAATGAGGTGATTTATCTGAAAAGTCGAGTGAATACATTTGAAATTCTATTTGGAAGTTTTAACGAAATAGAGCGAAAATTGATGAACTATAAAGCTTTTATGCAATATGCAATCAATGAGAATATAGAAATAGATAGTTATAAAAAGATCAATCTGAAATTTACCCAACAAGTGGTGTGTTCAAAATAAAATTGAGTATGGAAAAAGAAAATATAGCTGTTGGTTTAGACATTGGGACAACAAAGATTGTCGCAATGATTGGTAAAAAGAATGAATACGGAAAGCTCGAAATCTTAGGTTTGGGAAAAGCAAAGAGTTTGGGTGTGAAAAGAGGAGTGGTGAACAATATTACACAAACGATTCAATCCATTCAACATGCGGTAGCAGATGCAGAAACTCAAGCGGGTTACAAGATTAAAAATGTTGTTGTGGGTATTGCTGGTCAACATATCAGAAGTATTCAACACAGTGATTATATTAGTCGTCCAAACCCTGATGAGGTAATTGGAGATAAGGATATCGAACAATTGATCAATCAGGTGCAGAAATTGAGTATGTTGCCAGGAGAGGAGATTATTCACGTTTTGCCACAAGAGTTTAAAATTGATGGAGAACCGGGAATTAAAGAACCGGTTGGAATGTATGGTAGTCGTTTAGAGGCAACCTTTCACGTGGTAGTAGGACAAGCAGCTTTGATTAAAAACGCAGGGCGTTGTATTAAAGATGCAGGACTTGAACTAGCGGGAATTACCTTAGAGCCTTTAGCATCAGCAGAGGCAGTACTGAGTCAAGAAGAAAAAGAAGCCGGTGTGGCTTTAATCGATATAGGAGGTGGTACGACGGATTTGGCCATTTTTAAAGATGGAATTATCCGCCATACGGCAGTGGTTCCTTTCGGAGGAAATGTGATTACAGAAGATATCAAAGAAGGATGTTCGATTATTGAACGTCAAGCAGAAATTCTAAAAGTAAAATTTGGTTCGGCATGGCCAGGGGAAAACAAAGACAATGAAATTGTTTCTATCCCAGGTTTACGAGGAAAAGAGCCTAAAGAAATTTCTTTAAAAAATCTTTCTAAGATTATAAATGCTCGTGTGGAAGAAATTGTGCAATTGGTTTTTTCAGAAATTAAAAGTTATGGATATGAAAATCCACAGAAAAAACTAATCGCCGGCATTGTTTTAACAGGAGGAGGATCAGAGCTCAAACACATTAAACAATTGGTCGAATATATTACGGGAATTGATACCCGTATTGGATATCCAAATGAGCATTTAGCTGGGGATTCAAGTTTAGAAGTTTCTAGTCCATTATATGCAACGGGAGTTGGATTGGTCATGGAAAGCGAAAAACACCGAAAACAAGGTGCTGTTTCAGTAGAAGAATTAAAAGCTGTTGAAACGAGAACGGAATCAAAACCAGAGGAGAGAAAGGTCGTGTATACTTCTCCTACAGAAGAAGTGGTAAATACACCAAAAGAGCCTGTTGAGCGCGTGCATCAACCTCGTGTTGAAACGATCTCACAACCTGAGGAAGAAAAAAGAGAAGTGCAGCCAAGTACCGCTGATCGCTTTGAAAGTAGTTTCATCGGGAACTTTTTTAGAAAAATTAAAGAATTTATTGAAAAGCAAGAATAATAAAACGATACGTATATGGAGAATACAGATTTCGGAGGAATAAAGTTTGATATGCCTAAGAACCAATCAAACGTTATCAAGGTAATTGGTGTAGGTGGCGGAGGAAGTAACGCAATCAATCACATGTTTAAGCAGGGTATTAAGGGAGTGGATTTCATCGTTTGTAATACGGATTCCCAAGCCTTAGAAAATAGCTCAGTTCCTAATAAAATTCAGTTGGGTGTTAATTTAACTGAAGGGTTAGGTGCGGGTGCAAATCCTGAAGTAGGACAACAATCTGCTTTAGAAAGTATAGAAGAAATTGAGAAAATGCTAGATACCAATACCAAGATGGTGTTCATCACCGCAGGTATGGGTGGAGGTACAGGAACAGGTGCTGCTCCTGTCATCGCACAACTATCAAAAGAAAGAGATATCTTAACGGTTGGTATCGTGACAATTCCTTTCCAATTCGAAGGAAAAGTACGTCAAGAACAAGCGTTAAAAGGGGTTGATCGATTGAGAAAACAAGTGGATTCTCTCATCGTAATCAACAACAATAAATTACGTGAAGTATATGGAAACTTAGGCTTTAAGGCAGGCTTCTCCAAAGCAGATGAGGTATTGTCAACTGCTGCCCGTGGTATCGCCGAAGTTATTACGCACCATTATACGCAGAATATTGACTTGAAAGATGCGAAAACAGTATTGTCTGATAGCGGTACAGCTATTATGGGATCTGGTACTGCATCTGGAGACAATAGAGCAAAAGATGCCATTATTGATGCGTTAGATTCTCCATTGCTGAATGACAATAAAATATCAGGTGCTAAAAACGTATTGTTGTTAATCGTTTCAGGTACAAATGAAATTACAATTGATGAAATTGGCGAGATCAATGATCACATCCAAACCGAAGCTGGACATAATGCAAATATCATTATGGGAGTTGGTGAAGATGAATCATTAGGAGAGGCTATTTCTGTTACTATTATTGCTACGGGATTTAACTACGAGCAACAAAAAAGTATTGTAAATTCTGCTGAACCTCGAGTTATTATTCACACTTTAGAAGAGGAACAAAAAGTAGTGCGCGATTTAACGCAAACTGCATCCGTATCTTCTTATGGATTTACGACTCCTGATCAACCTTTGCGCGTTTCTACTCCAGAAACAACCGAAGGGGCTGTAGAAAAAGAAGAAGTAAACTGCGAAGTAGAAACGAGAAAAGTATTCACCTTAGAGGATGATTACGAAGAAGGTGACGATGATGATGATTTCGGCGGACCAACAACACCCACACAACCATTAGGGGAAGTGGATGAGGTAGTATTCGAAAGAAAATCAATGGATGCATCGAATTTGGATGTATTCTTCGAAATCGTAACGCCTAAAACAGAGGAAAGAACGCAAGATCACCACCAAAATGATCCGATGGCATCGAAGCAAAAAGACATCAGAGATATTCAGGTAATTGATCCGGAGTTTGTCATCGTTACGCCTAAGAAACAAGAGGTAGCTGCACCTATTGTCTATCATTTTGATGAAGAATTAGCTGAAATGGAAGTGACTGCAGCTGAAGTAGTAGGTCATGCAAGTGAAGCAATGAATCAATCTTCAGCCAAAAAAGAAGAAGTAATTCGCTTTTCTTTGGAAGACTATATGGATAAAGAAGAAGAATTAGCTTTAGCTAAACCTATAGTAAATCACAAAGAAGAAATTGCAGAAGAATTTAAATTCTCTGTGCGTGCGGAAGGTATGCCCGTTGTAAATAAAGTAGAAGTAGAAGCTTCAACAGAAGATTATGACGAAATGAATCCTACAGAAATGAGCATTGAAGAATTCACGTTGAGAAGTAGAGCAGCAGAGCGTAGAAGAAAAATGAAAGACTTCAATTACAAATTCAACAACTCAACAGCTCATTATTCGGATTTGGAAAAAGAGCCAGCGTATAAGCGCTTAGGAGTTGATTTAGAAGATGTAAATGACGAAAGCAATAAATCTAGAATCTCCTTTGGTGTGGACGGAAATAACGACCCTAAATTGAGATCGAATAATTCGTTTTTACACGATAATGTAGACTAAAGAAAAATCCTAGTCTCTAGGCTCTCTCACTTATAATTTAAACAGTAGTAGACTTGGGTTTACTACTGTTTTTTTTTGCTTCTATTTTGTGGTAGGGATTTGAAATAACATGCGTTAGTTTTGAGTGAGGCAAGTAGTTTTCAATGTTAAAGGGACTACTTTAGTGTTAAATTCATTATCCTATTCAAATATTTATGCGAATTGTTTAATAAATACCTTCTTTTATTTGGATGTGTTTTGTAATTTATTTTTACAACTACTTGGTTTACTGTAAATTGTCGTCTCTTTTTTAATGTAAAATAGTGACGATGAAAAAAATATACCCACTTTTTCTTTTAGTATGGATTTCTTGTATCTCGTGTTCTCAGCTTAGTCCAACCCTTGTGAAATCTAAATATACAGCTGATGAGATTCTTCGGAAGTTAGAATTTACTCAACTTTATACAGTACATGATAGTACGCCTGTTACCTTTGGTGAGAAAATAGTGAATAGTGCGGTTAATAAAGAAAAATTTATCGATACCCCCTGGGAAGGAGCTATAACAGGTAGAGAGTTTGTTATTGTGGAATATACAGATCCCAAACAAAAGACTGAATGGGGCTATTTGTACCAAGTCTACCTTTGGAAGGATCGCTTCTTGCTTTTTTTGTTAATCGAGGAGATGGAATGGGGCAGAACTTGAGTTATAATGGTCAATCACAACCGTATTATCGCGTGAATTATTCCAGGGATGTCCATTTGTTTAAATACCCAACTTTAGTGAAACCCAATCAAATTTTGTGTCTGATGTATCTCAAAAAGGAAATTGTCGTAAACAAGGATAAGGTGAATGTTGTATCCTATGATTTTAAAGCAGATGAGAGTAAAGGTGTCGAATTGATCGCTCAAACAGAAGAACCCTATAAAGGAAGTATTCGAATCACCTATACAATTAAAGTAGTCGCTGATGATGCTTGGATTGTTGTCAATCAAATGAAAGAAAGTTATCGCTTCAATTGTAATATAATCGAAGGAGGATGAAAACAAAAAAATGCTTGTAGAAAGGTCTTTTGGGAATGTTAGAAACTGATAGCTTTAAATTTCTTGACTTGTACGTCTTTCGATTTGACTTGAATGTTGAAGTCAATGACTTGATTATTTGTCGTTGTAGTATTAACCTTAATGGTATTTTGGAGTACTTCTACTTGATTGGGTTGATCGGGATATACAGTTACTGTATAATCTCCTTTGGGTAAATAAAGCGAATATCGCCCTTCATCAGAGGTATAAGCGGTATAACTCTCACCTATATTATTTTGGGCAACCACGCGTTGACCTGCTAAGTTTTTATTTAATGTTACAGCATGTTCTGCGTATTCATAGTGGATCGATCCCGTTATGGTTGTTGTTTGCGTGAGGTAAATCACTTGAGATAAATTGGAATCTAAACTCAATTTTAAGGCATTCATAAACCAATGTTGATCATTTTGAACTTGAACGGTATAGGTACCTGCAGGTAACTTCTTGTAGTCAATGCTTCCATCGACATTGGTAATAAAAGCCTTTTGATTGATCGTTACCACGCGGTTACTTGCGGGTAATATATTTTGATTTTCATCCTGATAATAGACCAGTACGTTTAGGTTGTATAATTTTTCGTAGGCCTTATAAGGCGTTAATTGTTTAACGAGACCTACTTGAAAATAATTCGTTTGATTGGCAGCGGAAAATCCGCCATAATTGTTGTAATTACTGACATAAATATCAAAATCCTTTTTGAGTTTGTACTCTACACGTGTATTGAATTGCCAAAAATCGCCACTTGTAGAGGTGTTATTGTAATACCCGCTTAACACAATACCTAATTGATTATTGAAAAAACGCTGTCTGTAGTTCCCCATAATCATGAGGTTGGTATAGGTGTGAATCACCTGCCAATCGTAATACGAAGCATTAATCAACTCACTTAAATTATTGTAGTTGTATTGATAACTCACACCTAGATCAAAATTCTTGTAATTTGCCCCTACATTGAGGCGATAGTGTAATCTTTCTTGAATTTCTGTTTGGGTGATATAATTACCCAAATCGATAGACGCATTGTACCCAAAGCCTTTAGCAAAATTACTTTGATGATAGGCCGCATGGAAACGAACCGCTTGGAGCTTTTCCATGGTCGCTGTTTGATAATTGAATCGCTTCTCTTGTACATACTGCGGACTTACAAGTAGGGTACTCGAAGCCATGCGATAAGAATAACTCATCCCTAAGGCGTTGGATTGCTGTTGAGCATTAACGGAATTGGTGTAACTGTATTTCGGCGCATAATCGATAAAATGCTGAATTAGTCCTACACTGTGCTTACCCATATTCCTTCTAATGGTTGTTGCAGCCTGAGAAACCCCCTGGCGGACACCCGCATAATAGGGGCTGCTGTAGAAGCTGTTGTGTTGAATTTGATACTTCGTTAGGGTGGCATAAGCATTAAGTCCTAGAAATACGCCCAATTGACTCGTTTCATCTGTCTGAAGCACAGATCCTCCTTGGTTGAAATCAACTTGTAAGATTGGCTTGTTCCACAGCGCAAAAGAATTGTATTGCAATATTTTTTTCTCTCCATAGCGATGGTTGACATCATAGTAAAACTGAGCGTGTTTCCAGGCGTGTTTTTGCGATTGGAAACCCACCCAGGTATTATATCCCACTGAGCGATCATTGGAGTCGCTAATTAAATATGTTTTGTCTAGATAGCCCGCTTGAATATAAAGGGAATCCTGAAGTTTAATTTGCGTTTGAACTCCGCGACCTTGCAAGGAAAATTCCCCCGATTGAAAAAGGTTACCTGCTTGTACTTGTATGTTTTTCGTTTGAAAATCCGCTAAAAAATGACGGAGATTTACTTTGTTTTCTTTGTCCCAATGGATGAGATCCGCAGTTAAACCCAATTGACTGTGTTCCGAAAATTGTACGGTTCCACTTCCGATAAGTTGAGTGGCTGCCATTACATTTTTACCCATCACGCGATTGAGTTCAATCGAACTGCTGGGATTGTAAGAAGAGGCATACTGATTTTCGGCTCTATATCTTCGCTTGGATTTTAGGGAACTTATACTATAGAGGGTACGGCCAATAAAATCGCCATTTTCATAGAGTAAGGTGGTACTAATATCAAAATCCTCTAATTTATAAGCCTCTTTGTTGATGTATTGTAGAAGAGTAACCAAGGTATCTTGGAAGGGGCGTATTGTAAAATTCAACGCCTCAGTACGCGTCTTGTTTAACTGGTTGGGTAAAGTAACAATATAGTGCACCTTTTCAGTTGTATTTCCTCTATTTTGAATAATCGCCTTGATGAGAATACTATCGCCAACTTGTCTAAATTGCAATTGACTGTCTGGATTAGTCAATAAAATTCTTCTGTTTTTCTGAATTAAAATAGGATGTTCTACCCAAGGAATGGCAGGGCCATGCAGTGGAATTAACTGCGCCTTTATCGCTAGATCATTCGTTAGTGAACTACTTTGATCTACGTGTGCCAGGATGGGAATATACATCTTTTGTCCGGCAGGTAAACGCAAGGCTTTTGTCTTTGCACTAGAAAGGGTAATAAAGGAGGAGTTCCCCTCAAGTTGCACATTTCCTACCCATTCCGATTGACCCAAGTTGGATATTTCGAGCGAAGGAGATACATGACCTAATTCATCTGCCTGGGAGGCGACTGTAGTAAATTTTAAAAAAATAGAAGTTCCTTGCCCCCAACTAAAGGTGCAGAGAAAAAGGAAAAAAAAGACAAAATACTTTTTAATCATTAATTCGGGACAATTATAAAGTAAAGATAGGTTTCATATCTTCCATTGGCTTGTTGAAGTTCGCGGGTATTGGGTGGAATACTAAGTTCCAAGTTGTATGACATGGATTGACTCCATCCAGGAAAGGAAGCAAGCGCTTGCTCTTGTGCGGATAGGGCTATTGGACCAAATAAGGTGACAGCAGCAGCATTACCACCTTCAATGCGGTTTAAGGTTGCTTTTAACTTTAATACCGAAACGGGAATACTATTCGTTAATGTTGTGTTGTATAGCAAGTGATCTGCGGTTTTTACTAAAATTTGGTGGCCTTGATAACTTCGAATATACAGCGCATTATTGATGGTAATCTTTTTTCCTTTGGCGATGTCCTCTGGCGAATCAAAATTAAAAATAAATTCATTGGCTCCATTGCGCAATTCTGCGAGTTGATCCCCGTGATTTCCCACGTAGTTGATTTGAAATCGCGCAACACCTGGAGCAGAAGTTTTACGTGCCAGCAAGACATCTCTTCCCGAAGACGTATCATAGAGCGAAAATTCGTAGGTACTGCGGTAAATACCATTGGGAATAGTCAATACCTCTACTCCTCCTCGAATGGTTAAATCAAAAGATAAGGTGTAATAATTGCCTTCCGGTAGTGCGGTAGTGCTCTCTACAATGGTGCTTTCTTGAAACTTGCTCAACGGTAAATTTCGACCGATACTGCTAAAAGCCAATTGATTGAAATTTCCACTTTGTCTATTGAGACTAATGGCGGAATTCTCCGCAGGAACACTGTGATTTTCTGCTCGATAATCATCGAGTAAACGCACGGTAATTTTCCATTTGGCAGGTGCTTTAATGCCGTAGTTTCTTCTGAATTGTACGGAGATTTGTCGTTCTTCGCTCTTCCCAAATTTTAAATCATTGTAGGAATTTAATTGAAGCTGTCCGCCGTCATATACATTTAGGTCGTATTGGGCATACAACCCTTGACTTCCCAGTAAGAAAGCAAAAAGCAATACTATTTTATGTGTTAAACTCATAAGGTAAAATCAAGCTCGGCTACTTTCACATTGTTTTCCTTGCCGTAGGTTAACTGAACAATAAAGGTATGAGTTCCCGATGGTAAGTCTTGAGGTAAAACAAAAGACTGTTTTCTACTATCAAGGGGTAAACTGTAAAAATCAAGGGTACTAAGTGTGTGTTTAACCCCTGTTTGTTGATCAAAAATGGTGGCTGTGATTTTACCATCACTCCACAAAAGACCTGTATTTTCAAATGAAACATCAATAGCACGTTGTCCATCGGCTGTTTTGTTTGGCTCTATATTGACAATGTCTACTGATTCTGTGTGATTGGGAAGGGCGTGATACACTTTCAATCCCATGCGAACTGTTACTTTAATTGCGGCTCCATTCTCATCTACCGCGTTCCCTGGATTTAATTGAGTGAAAAATAGCATAGCCGTATGTACTGGAACAGCTGTGGCAAGTGTTGTAGGAACATTTAAAATAACGTCCACTTCTTTTATTTCATTTGGTTCAATGACAAAATAAGAATTGGGCAATACCTGAATCCAATTTGCTGCTGAATTAGGTAAGGTATTCATCTCTGCAATGTGATTACTTCCTTTTTCATCATAGTTCCAATCGCCCAAAGAAACACCCACTTCAACTGCTTTATCGTTGGGATTAGCAATGCGAACTTTTTGCGTGGCAACCGTTCCTGCTGTATTTTTAAAATACATCTTTCCAGGTGAAATTGAGAGCCCTGCTTGTGCAAATGAAGCAATTGAACTTAAAATAAAAAATAAAAAAAGTGTTTTTCTCATTGTAAATAAATTAATTAGGTAATAGTGTGTATACTATTGTGGTTTGATAGGTTCCTGCCTTCTGATTCAGGGTGTATCCAATATTTTGTGCGGGAATCGCATAATTGACATCCAATTGTTGACTATTTCCTCTGTTATTCGATTGAAGTAAAAGCTGAGGATTTATGGTCAAATCAACGGTTCTCAACTGTAGCGGAAAGTCAACTGTAGTTGAAACCGTTAAACTCGGTTTAATTCGGATAATGGAAACAGGTAAAGCAGAAAGCGAGTTTTCATATTGAAAGAACGCATTAATCGAACGCACGGTCAATTCATAAGGGGTAGAACACTGAATGAATAGATGATTTTTTAATACACCCGTCTCTACTCCTTTACTATATCCAGCTCCTTTGTTGAGGTTCAAATCAACAGAAGGATGATTCACAACTAAGGATTGCTGCTCTCTAAAGTTCAATACAATTTTGGCCTTTGCGGAGCCAATTTGTGCCCAAAGCGAAGTAGTCGTCCAAAGTAAGAGAATCGAAAATATTATTTTTTTGTACACGTTTTAAATTACAAAGATAAAATAGTATAGGTGATAACCGTACTATATGTACCTATAGGTTTATTTAATAATTCGTCTGAGGCATTCATTTTATACGAAACATTAAAGGTTCGTTTGATATCTCCTACATTAGATTGAATCATGTTTTTTTCTCTCAAAGAAAGAGAAATAGGAAGAAGTGAAATATTGTCTCTAAATTCTCCAATGCCTCCTAAACTTGGATTTAAGCCAATGTTTTCCAATCGAATCTCATCTGAATCATATTGTAGCGGACTGTTGGCAACTACGCGTATTTCGTAAGTTCCACTACTCATAATTTCGATGTGATCGGCTTGATTGCTAATTTTGCCTTTCGTATAATCTTCTACGGTTTCAAAAGACAAATTAATATGCTGTTGTTGGTCGTTAATTTTAATCGATTGAATAGGTTTCAAAACAACGTGTAAGTTACTTTGAACCGAATTTTGAGCCGAAAGGACAAAACTAAATAACAGGAATAAAGGGGCTAAGAATTTTCGCATTTCATCAAATTATCTAGGTTAAATTTACCACTAAAAAATGAATAATTTAAGTAAATTCTGACCTTTTTAGCGGGTTTGTACGTAAATAGAAGCTTAACTTCTCAACAAAATTCACTATAAAAAATAACGCCCTTCTAACTAGAGTAGAAGCAAAAAAAAATCTACTGTCGCGCCACAAACGCAACAGTAGATAAAAAGGTTGTATATTTTTTTTGGATTATAATGCGTATAAATTGTAAGTTACTGTAGTTGTATACGTTCCTTCTTTTTTATCTGTATAAGCAGAAGTTTGACTTGCTGGAATAGCATACTCAACTGCATATCCCATTTTAGCTGTTCCTGCCGATGTTGTTACTAATGGAGAACTCTCTGTCGTTGCTAATTGTGCAGTATTGTGAGAAGCTGTAAAGTTGCTTGGTCCTGCTCCTTCTGCTAAGTTTGTGTTTCCTTTGATTCTCACTTCTACAGTATTCACTGGAATGGTAACTCCACTGTTGTTTAAGTCGCTACTCGCCACTACTTTGATTTCATATTTTTGGGTAGCTGTTACCTCTAAGTGGTTTTTTAATTCACCTGATGTACTACCTTTTTGGAATTGCTCCACGGTATTCATTGGAATAGTTACTGACGCATTGGTTACGTTTAACTCGTATACGTCTGACAAATTAACGTTTAGGTTAGTAGTTCCTGAACTTTTTTTGTTGCCCTCTTGAGCAAATGATGTTACACTGATGAAAGATAAAGCGGCTACTAATGCTAATTTGAATGTTGTTTTCATTTTCGAGATATTTTTTAAAGTTTTTTTTTATTTGTTTTGATGAGACAAAAGTATAGTAGCTCAGCTTCTCATTATAGGTCAATTCTCTCGAAAGAATGGTCATTTTTATTTGAAATAGCCAAAAAATACTTAAAATCGGCTATTTGCTCTCAATTTGTAAATCTAGAGTAGGGGATTTGTGGAGTTTTTACGAATTTACTAAAGTAGATGACGAACAAAAAAGCCATAGAACGTAGGTTTTATGGCTTTATATATAATTGGTTGTTCGCTAAAAGCGAAAATAATTTCAAAGTAAATTTACAAGTTATCTCTGTATTCTTTCGGACTTAATCCTGTCGCTTTCATGAAAAAGCGAGTGAAATTGCTCGTATCTTCAAAATTTAATTCATAAGCAATTTCCTTGATAGTCAAAGGGGTGTGTTTTAATAATAGCTTAACTTCATTAACTACCGCACTCGCAATGATCTTTTTAGGGGTGGTTCCATAAATGTCCTTGCTAATTTCATTGAGCTTTGATACTGAGATACTCATGTGATCCGCATAAAATTGTACGTTGCGTTCGTTTCGAATATTTGTTTTAATCAGCTCATTAAACTTGATGACATTTTTAAGTTGAGATGGGGATAGCTTTTCTTTATTAAACTCTACATACGTATTAATATGACAAGCCATAATGAAAAGGAGGACACGTTCAATGATGTTATGAGCGGTCATGTAATTTAAATTGCTATACGTTTTGTTTTGTAATTTTAATAGCGAAATAAAATAGTATTGCGCAAACGTCACTTGTTCTGATTTAAGCGTAATGGAATTGATTGCTTTGGTGTTGTCAAAAAATACACATTTGTCTAAAAAGTGACGATCTACCGCTGTGCGACAATAAAAGGTGTCCGTAAACTGAACATAACTGAGGGAATAGCTCTCGTCAGCAGTTAAGCGAAATAATTCGTTTTTACCCAGAAATAAACAGTCGCCTTCTGTCAATTCCTTTTTGTTGGTAGACATGATCACGGAAACTTTTCCCTTTTGCAACCAGAGCAGTTGATACACGTCGTTGTGCTGTTGAAAAAGATGATCATTTTCAGTCAGATAAGTGGCTGTGCCAGCATCAAATCCATAAATGGATTTTAGTTCAATAGTAGATAACATTAGATGAAGGGGTAAATAGTGTTTTCTAAAAATTTTTATTAACTGTAAAAATAAAATTTTCTCTGTAATATGCTAGATTATGACTCTATTTTAACATTTTACGGAGGCTAAAAAAAGAGGATAATTCCCTTTTTTGGATTTATTTAGAGGAGCAAAAGGCGGTTGCGTCGTAAAATAGAAGGGAATTATTTGAATTTCCAATTAAATTAGGGATGAATAGTTGAGGATAGTAAAAAGTAAAAATGGGGAATTTGTCTTGTTTTCTCACCTTTTTTATATCTTTGCAAAACCAAATAAAAAAGAAATGAGTTTACAAGCAAATATTATGGATGCGATGAAAAGCGCCATGAAATCAAAAGATAGTATCGCTTTAGAAGCACTTAGAGCAGTTAAGGCAGAATTGTTATTAGCGCAAACTCAATCAGGTTCTAAAGAAGAAATTAGCGAAGTGGAAGAGATTAAGATTTTACAAAAATTAGTAAAACAACGCAAAGACAGTGCAACTATTTTTGCTGAACAAGGAAGAGCGGATTTAGTAGAACCTGAATTAGCACAAGTAGCTGTTATCGAACAATTTTTACCAGCACAATTGTCTAACGAAGAAGTAGAAGCCATTATTGCTAAAATTATTGCGGATGGAAATCACGCAGGTATGGCTGCTATGGGACAGGTAATGGGAATGGCATCGAAAGAATTAGCAGGAAAAGCTGATGGAAAAACGATTTCAACAATAGTAAAAACACTATTGACAAAATAAATTTTTTGGTTGGTCCGCGTAGTTCAATTGGATAGAATATCAGATTTCGGCTCTGAGGGTTGGGGGTTCGAAGCCTCCCGCGGACGCAAACAAGTGATTTGCAGTGTTTTATGTTGTTTTTTCAAAACACTGTAAGTCGCTATTGGTAAGGGATTTATGATTCCCTTTTAAAAAAAAATCATGACAGACAAAATCTCAAAAAACCCATATTGTTTCCCAAATTATTTACCACAAAATTCTATTGGTAAACATTTGAACAAAATCTCATTTAAAATCTTTATTAAAAAAGATTATACACGTTCAGATGGAACAAATGCACTCTATATTCAATTGATTTTAGATAGACAAATCAAACGAATTCCTCTTAATATTTACATTTCTCTCTTAGACTTCGATGAAAAGAAACAACGTGTAAAGAAGCGTAACAAAGGATATGCAGATTTCAATTTACTCATCGAAAAGACCTTAGCAGATCTGAATGAAATAGAAGTGGCCTATCGACTTTCTAAACGTCCCTTGACCATGCAGTTGTTGTTGGATGAATTTGAAAATCCTTCTGCATCCATTGACTTTATCAGATTTTATGAAATTGAGCTCGAGAAGGAAAAGCTCGTTTTGGCGAATTCAAGCTATGTCCAACAGCGATCTGTTGTTCGCAAGCTGAAACGATACCAGGAACGAATCCTATTCCATGAAATTACAGCTGAATTCATTGATCAGGTGATTTACTATTTCAAAACCAAGGAGAAGAATTCACATAATACGATATCGACCTTAACGAAGAATCTCAAGAAGTATTTAGCTCGAGCCAATAAAGCAGGAATATGGACTCCTATTTACCATACCGAAGTACCCCATCGTCAGATGAGAGGAACGATCAATTTTTTGACTGGAGAGGAAATTAATAGTATCTATCAATATTACAAGTCCCCATTCATTCAAGAACCGCACAAAGTGGCGAGTGCGAAATTCCTATTTAGCTGCTTTACTGGATTGCGTATTAGCGATATTAACGAGCTTAATCAGAATAAGATTGTAAATAATGAAACCTTGCTTACATTTCAAGCCGTAAAAACCAAGCAAATCCAACAAATCAAGCTCAACAATATTGCAAAGGAGTTGGTTCTAGATGGCTTTATATTTGCTCCTTTATCGAAAGAGAAGCTTCGTAAAAGAGTACAAGAGATTGCAGTAATTGTAGGAATTAAAAAACACGTCAACTATCATATGTCACGACATTCGTTCGCAACGAACTTTTTAGTGCAAGGTGGTCGAGTAGAAGTGTTACAAAGATTATTGGGACATACCTCTTTAGAAATGACCATGAAATACGTGCATGTGGTCCAGGATGTCATGAATGATCAAATTATGTTTTTAGATAATATCATTGCGAAAGAAAAGCCTGCAGAATAGCAGGCTTTTATATGGGCATCAAATCTAGTTTGATCGTTATCAAGGATGAAATTGAAGATTCCTTACTAAGGGATTCGACATAATAAGGAAGTTTATTTACTAACACCCTTTTTTTAGTCTCGATTTCATGTAAAACCAACTGAGTGACATTCAGTTCTATATTCAAGCGATTGGATTGAAGGTATTTAGGAGCTGTTTTTTTGTAATAGCGTTCAAAAATGGCTTCTGTGGTTATTGTTGTGTTTTCTATACTGGTAGTTAAGTCATCTGAGGCACCATTAATAAGAACCAAGCCAACGCCTGATTTACTTTCTTCTTCCTTGGTTAATGGTGTTTTAGTTTGTTTGAATTTACTTTCAAATACTTTTTCTTTTTCATCTGTAATTTCTAGAGGACTCTCAAATTCTGAATAGGTATGTGTTGGATCAATGTCATTGTCAAATTTAAACTTGAGTTGAACGACTTCATGTTTTGGATAACCATCTATATAGACGCTTCCCAAATCAACATAATCTACCTCGCTTAATAATTCATCCAGGTAGATCACTTCTAACTTGGTTCCATTGTTGGACTCGATGAATTGAATATTGAATAGAATCCGCAATTGATTCAAGTATTCTGCAAAAGTCCAATCGGGGAGATATCTCCCGATTTCTATAGTTGGATGGAACATAAATCCACTCGTATGTAATAGTGTTTCAACATACAAATCCTCGAAATCACTTTCAAAGATATCACGCCTATTTCGACTTCGAAAATAAATAGCTACAGGATAGCTTGCATCTTCTGGCTGTATTTCAAAATTAAATTCCCCTTCAAATAAAGATTCTTCCCCTCTAAAATTTCTATGCTCGATCGATTTATTCCATCTTCTATTTCCTACAGCTATAGATAGAATATCGTCGTAGGTTTTGAATTTATATTTGAATACATATTTACCAGGATCTTGCTTATCCAGTTGAAACCTCTTTTGCCAAGGTGTTGATCCAGGAAAGCCATCTAAATATTCCCAAGCACTGCTTGCATAATAGATGTTTTCTTTTTCCTGCGTACTATAAATTTCAGTCAAATTAGTTTCCTTGGTCAAGAATGCTAAACTGCTGGCAAATTTATCTTGTAATAAGTTCGCTGGAAACGACAACCCTAATCGAGCACATTTCAGTAAAAGTGGTGTTAACAGATATACACACCAGGTGGGTACATTTCTCGAATCGATTACAATTCCTTCAGCTGTGTTATTCTCTGTATTTAATACATATTTCCCTTCCAATACAGTATTATAACCACCGGCATAATTATACCAAGTATCTCCTTCTTTTGGTTCTCCAAATTGCGTTGGAAAAGAAATAAAAGGCGCCTTCCATAATTGAGAAGGAAAAGCTCCTTCTTCCGTTGTTTTTACATAATTAGCATAAGCTATAGGATTAGGGGGAATTCCATCATATTTTTCTGTGAAAGGTCGTGGAGGAAATTCGTTTATAACAGAAATAGAAGTTCCCATTTCTCTAATCTTCGATGAACCCGCATTGTATAATTTACTCGCAAAGCGAACATTAGCTTTTCGATATCCTTTTTGACACTCTAAGATTTGCAATTCACCTTGAGTAATCGTATTAAATGTGCGAACCTCAATCGTAAAATATTGAGGTGTGTGGAGAATTACATTGTTCTTTCCAAAAGCGGTTTCGGTTTTTTCATTTTCGATGATTAAAAAAGGGTACTCACTAGCTGTAAATTTGAGCGAATCTGGAAAGATGGACTGGTCTGTTTTTAAAGCTAAACTTTCTAAAATATAATCAATCTCAACGCCGTTATGGTAAATGCTAATTAGCTTCATAATTGATGTATTGGAAGGTTAATTGTGTTGCAGTAACCCACTTATTGGATTCCCATTTTGGAACCTTTTTTTGAGTCGGCACTACTTGGGTATATGAACCATTAATTTCAATCTCTACCTGAAGGGAATTGAGAATCTGAGAAATCACAAATATCTCTGAATTGAGTAAATAGCCTGTATTCACAGTAAGATTCGATGAAGAGTTGATTTCGTTGGTCAATAATCGTCCGTTCTGATCGCGAATAGTAGCGTAATTTAGTTCTTCTTCCATTTTCATAGAAGCGAACAATTGGGTATGAAGTATTGCGCCAAATTGATTTTTAAATCGAATGTTAAGTGGTTTAAAACGCTTATTCTTCAACACGCGAATTTGTTTTTGAATTGTTTGCTTCCCAATTACTTCTAACGTAAGCGCTTCAACTGGATAATCTAACTGAAGTTGTTTCTCAAATAGATAATATCCTTGAGCATTGTCGAGAAATTGTAAGGCAATCAAATTGTTTTTTTGATCTATTACACGAACTTGGATAGACTGTTTTTCTTGAATCAGAAACGGAACAGATAATATACCATGAGAAGCAATAATCAATGCGTCGGAAATACCCAAAAAAGAAATTGGAGCAACAGGAATTTGTTGCATACTCATCGTCGAATAGATTACTTCTATTAGATTCGTTAATTTAAGATCAATGTATTCTTCCTTATTTTTTTCAGAAATACTGGCCTGATGTCTAAAAATATTATTGATTTTTTTGATGTATTCAGTTATTTGTATCGTTCCTATCTGCTTATTTCGATACAAATTGTTGATTCGAATACTCGCTTTATTCAACTCGTATTTAGGGAGTAACAAACGAAGTTCCGAACTATAAAATTCGATGGAGTGATTGGCGTTATCTACTTCAACATCATATTGAATAAAATCAGAGTCCAGGACCATTCCTGAAGGTTGGTTGTTTATTGTGATCATTGTACCTTCGAGTATTTGGAAGATTGATTCATATCTTCATTGAGTTGATTCATTTTGTTTATTTCTTTATAGCCAATGTTCGCTTTGGCTTCAATTCCTACAGCTAATACTTCATTTAGCTGCATTGTTGCCGCTGCTAAGGCTATCGCTGCACTGGAGAGTTGATTATCAGTCGTATTGTTGGTGCTTTCTCCTCTCAACGTTTGTTTTCTCTCGTTTTCTAGCCATTGAAAGGTAGAGGCATAACGTGGATTTTGTGTCATGAAAGCAGGAGCAACCCACTCATCCGCATGTGTCATCCCTGTATAAGCACCGTATTGATCTCCACCAAGGGAAGGATTTCCCGATCCTGTTGGACCTCCATAGTAATAAGAAGGCATTTTCGGGACTTTGGTCGAGGCAATTTTTTGCACATTCTTTAATCCCACAGCAATTGATGCTGCCATTGCGATGTATGAAAAAGGAGGAGGGTAAGCAGCTAACGCCTTAGATGCTGCTTGATAAGTATCAATAGTCGTCTCAGCAATTTTAGTTGCTTTCCATGCAGAAGATCCTTGGTTAAAAAGTTCTGAAGCAGAATTAAAGGCGCCTTTTATAACCCCCAGTTTTTGATCTTCAAGTTCTTTTTCTTTCTTAACCTTTGCTTCTCCAATTTGTTTTTCTCTTTCAGCAAGACCTAGTTCAATAGCTTCTTTTTTTGTCGCATATTTCTGTTTTATGGCTTCAATTAAAGATTCTGAATTTTCTACATTTTCAATTTTAGAAATCTCTTTATCCATTTGTAATTGTAGCTCTAAATCATTAATCACCTTTGTTTTCTCTAACATGGCAAGAGCTCTCTCGTCTTCATCAACAATATTATCCGCATAACGTTGTAGCTCATTCTCTCTCTTACGAATGATATTTTCTTCTTCTAATGCGTCAATTTGTTCTTGGTATTCTTTAGCTTTTAGTAGCTTAATTTGCGCTATCTCTTCATTTTTTGCTGCATCTAGCTGTTGCATTCTATCCGTGTGTTCGGCATACTTTTGCTTTTCTCGCTCATATTTTAATTCGACAGCCTTGATATCACGATCAATTCCACTTAATAAAGCTAATTCTCTATTCTTGACAGATTGAAGTAGTAAATCATCAATTGCTTTTTCACCTGATTCAAATATTTTTTTCTTCTGTTCAAGCTCGCGTTGTGATCTTTGTATTTCTTTTTCTGATAATTCTTTCTTCTTTTCAGCGACCTGGTTTTCAACATCAAGTTCTCCTTGCTTTGCAATAATATAACGCTGTACACTTTCTATTTCCGAGGCATTAAAGTCTTTTCCTTCTATACCCCCAAGTTCTTTTGCGACTTTTATCTGTTCCTTAAGAGTGGCTAGTTTTTCTGCATTGGCTTCTCTCTCAGCTTCTGTGACCAGATTATTTTTTTTAGCTTTCTCATCAACAAGAACCATCTGCTCTTGTAGCTTTACATTAACATCTTGTTCTACGTTTCGTAGCATTTCTATATCTTTTAGATATGTTTTAATGTTTGAATAATCAGAAAATAAGAAGGTAGATTTTCCTGTATCTTTTAGTATTTTCATTACTTCTTTTGCTGACTTTTCTACATTACTTGTATCAACTACAAAATCAAGATTATGATCACGAACAACTCTACCTAATTTTTTTACTAAATCGCTTTCTAATTTAGCCGCACCCTTTGCAACAGTATCTCTTGTATTTCTAAACTCATCTGCTTTTTCCGCTTCGACTTGTAAAGCAATTCGCTCTCGATAGTTTTTATTAATATCTTTTAGTACTGTTAGTAATTCTTCATTGGACACCTTTTCAATATCAATTTGACTAATGTATTCCGGATAGTTTGCCTTGAGTTCTTTGAGTAAATCTAAACGTTCCCCTTCTTTAATATTAGAAGAGGTAATTTTAGATATTAGTTCGTTGATAGCCATTTGTTGTTCAAATAGTTCATCTGTAACATTTCGTGTTGGTGTAATCAATCCAATTAAAGAAGTACCAAATTGAATGATACCTCTTGTGAAATTCCCAATCGCTCCATCTCCTTTTTCTATCCCTAGGATGAATCCCTCAATCGCTGAGTCAAAGAGCTTCAAATCTCCTTCAATAGAGTTCATCTTTTCAGCTGCTAGTTTTTCCGCACTCCCAGAACTGTTCTCCAGAGCTTCGGTTTGCCTCTGAATCTTATCTGTTGAATTGGCCAAGGTAACAGCAACAATGGCATTCTGAGTTCCAAATAGTTCTGTAGCTGTACTTAACTGATTGGTTGAGTTCTTTACACGTTCCAATAACTTTTCATAATGAACCCCTTCTTTGGAAGCAATCAATAGAATATTTCTAAAGCTGGTACCCGATGTTTCTGCTGCAATATTTTCATCTGATAGTACGCCCAAGGTTGCGTTTAATTTTTCAAACGATACATTGGCGACTGCTGCTGCTTTGGAAACCTTCGGTAACGCGGTTGATAAATACTCAAAAGAGGTTGCTGATATGTTAGTTGAGTTCGATAGAATATCTGCATATTTTCCCGCTTGAGCACTTCCTTCAGCATAAGAATTCAATTGTCCTGCTACGAGTTCCGCTGCAGGAGCCAACTCAGAATCCATGGCAATTGCCGCATTCAACACACCTGGTGTCATGTTCTTAATCTCATCCATGGATTTACCAAGTTTCGCCAGCTCTAATTGAGCTCTAGACACTTCGGTGGAGGTAAAAGGTAGTTTTGCACCAAGCTTGATGGCTTCGAAAGTTAAACCAATAACCCCAAGTTTAGTTGTTTCCAAAATACCCGCTAAGTCCGCTTGAGCTTGATCAAACTCTTTGATTGTGTTGAATGCACTCTTCACACCATTAACGAAAGAACCAATTACTGCAGTCACGGTAAATGCCTTCAGCATGCCAGTTCCCACTTCTCCTAATTCGTTCTTAATATTCTGAAGCAGAGAAGGAGTTTGTCCTAGTTCATCCCGTGCTGCAGCATATTCATTTCGAACAGCCTGGAGACGTTGTTGGTGTTGTCGTAAAGTCTCTTGGTAGTCTTTATCGTTCCGATTTAGGTTTCGGATATCCCGCTCTACATTTCGGATTTCACTCCTCAATCCGGAAAGGGAGTTGGTGACTTGCTTTCCGTTGATCTCAATGTAGATATTCCTTTTTACATCAGCCATTTATATCAGTTTTGATACAAATTTCTGATTGCTTGGAGTGGTAAAAAAGGACAGGAAATAGGGCTATCAAGCATCTAATAGATATAGCACCATGCTGAGATATATATAGCAAATCATATATCTATGAAACATCTATTATTTCTTAAGTTTGGACTGTTAGTTTTGGAAAATTCAAATCTTGTTAATAGCGATCTTTTATGTTTGCTAAGTATTGTATTAGAGGTGTTTGAAGAACATTTCGGTTCCTATTTAGATAAAAACAATAAGCCAGGTAATAAATACCTGGCTTATTTTATCTTTTTCCAAATACAGCTACAATATCATCCGCACGAAGTTCGGATATATGATCTGCTAAATAGTTCATGATGTCGCTTTCCTTTATCGCATCGTCAATTGTTCGTTTAGCTTTTAAACGCATGTTCACTCCATTTCGTTTGGTTCCTTCGAATCCATAGTTTTGGATAAAAACATATTTTGGCGCATCAATGACAATTCGCCTCAATTGATTTTGACTGAAACGAGCTTTCACATTTGTTTTACTGGAAGCGTCTCCAGTTCGCTCCTGGAGCTGTCGCCCGATCTTGGAAAGTAAATCGTTTTGTAATTTACTTTTTGCGGTGTTGGCTATTTGGCGTTCGGTCATTTTTTTGTAAATCTTACAACACATTCAACACTCCACTGTTCTCCAATATCAGAAACTAAACTTGTGCTAGAGCCTCTGGATCCTAATACTCTGTAATATTTAGAATCGTTTAATCTATCTGCTACCCAATTATCACAAGAATTTCTATACAATTGTTCGTTCTGAATGCCTGAGTTATTGGGTTTACTAATATCTAACACCTTAGAACTAACTAAACAACCACCATGATCTCCACTAAACGTTATTTCATTACCGTTTTTACTTCTCAACTTATCTCCATTAGTACCATCTTTTATAGTTTGTTTTGCCCCATATTCATTCACTCCTGTTGTTGCGAAATTTTTACTTACACATACTAGTCCTGTATAAATTCTAATTACTTCAATAGCTTGTTTATATGTAATGCTGTTTTTTGTAACGTACCCTCCATTTGTGAAAGTTGTTTTTTTATAATGCTCAGCTATGATAGGATGGTTTTCTATATGAATGTCAGGATTATCTGAACTACTTGTTTCATGTAAATTAGATAATTGATCATAAAAAAAACTTTTTATTTCTGTTAATTCTATATCTTGATTGTAATCAATTTCAACACCATTAGCAATAAATCTTCTATAAATCAATTTTTCATCTCCATGATATCCTCCAGTATGATCAGATTTACCCTTCTGAAGCATCGTAAATTCATTCTCACTACCAATTAATGCTTGAATATTCTGGTTAATCATTTTTTCATCTTCATATTTATATAAGAAAGAATCCATAATCCTATAATAATCACTGTAAATAATTTCAGATAAATCAAGAAACTTATACACTCCAAATCCAATATAATAATCACCTCCAACATTTACATATACGATACACCCATCATTATTTTTATACATGTTTTTTTTATACTCAAAAAACAAATCTCCACTACTAACTGTATTGATCTCGTTATTTTCAGTATAGTATTCAGTTATAATATTTTCACTATTTTCTAATATATTTATCGCTAAATTGTTTATTTTAAGATACGTTATTCCAAACTTTGCCTTACTTGTATAGGCATTTCCTAAATTATTAATTCTTAATTCTGAAACAAAAGGTTTACTACCCACTATTTCATCATTTATATAAACAACTATATTGTTTTCTTTTACTTCTATTCTTAATTTAAAAAAATTAAAAGTATTTGTTGGAATATTAAACTTAATGTAAGGATCGGTGTCTTTTCCTTTCATCCATAGTTCATTTATAGTACCAAAACCAATAACATTATCTGTACGTTGTCCTTTCCCCAAGAAACCTAAACCATCTTTATATCCACTATAGTCTTTATTTATTTTTACAAATGCCTCTATATAATCCCCATCATTTTTAATTACAAAATCTTCTGAAAAAACCTTTTGAGAAGTTCCATCAAATAAAAAGTACTTTTTATAATCTGACATTAAGAAATCAATTTTATTAGTATTGTCCTTAACAACTTCACTATTGCTAATTGACTCATTTAAACCAACAATTTTATTAGAATCAACTAACAATCCATATTCTGAAAACTCCTTTAATACACTTCCTTCAGACAACATTGCAGTATATTTATATTTGTTATCTGTGGGATTAAGTCCAATACCAGTATCTGAAGATATTACAACGAGTATTTTTTTTGTGCCTAAAGGTGTTTTTAACTTATGATATTCTTCTAAACCGTTAATTCTTGAAATCAATTCATAATTTTGATTAGTATAGCTTACAACATACGTAGTGTTAGGCATTTCTTCTGAAATACCTTGTAAATAATATTCTTTATTTTCGTTAACATTATCAATTTCAACACATATATAATTATCTCTATGAGTGTTTTTCATAATATTATTTGCACCTCTTTCCCAAATTCCAGATTTTACTTTTGAAAAGTCTAATAAATTAGGAGATTGAGAAAAAAAAGCTTTATTATTTTTGTTTACTTTATCTCCAGAAATAGGTCTAATATCCCCCTCTTTAATCTCTCCATTCGCTTCAATAGGTACAACTACTTTTCTACTATTCGTTCCGTTGTAAATAAGATATACAACTCCCGAAGTAAATTCCTCTTCCGTTACTGAAATAGACTGATTATTTGAATCTTTAAAATTGGTGTAAACACCAACTGCAGACACAACATATTGTCCGCGTTTGGTCGGAGCTGGAGAAGAAGGAATGATGGAATCAATGATTCCTGATTCGATGGATTTGATTTGTTTCCCCTGGTGGTTGTATAGTTCCGTAAAAGTATCTGCTACAGACTTTACTTGATCTTCAGTTGCGAGTTTTGGTGTATCTGACATATTATAAAATTGTTGAATCAATATTGTTTAAAATATAGCTTGAGAAGTCCATATCCGAAATAGGTAAATCGGGGATAAATTGACTGCAAGACAATTGATTGTAAGTTGCGTGTACTGGCATAATTAAATTCCGATAATTGATTTTGTTATGATTGGTTTATAGCCTTTGTTCCTGTCTTTTGGAATTAAGGCGTTATCGATATCTTCACTTAAGGCGAAAGCTTGTTTCAAATAACTATTCATATCGTTGGTGTGTGCTTCGATAGCATTCTTCATTTGTTCTGTGAGTTCCGCTACCTTTTTACGTTCATAATCCAACAAATCAAAGCGTAGAATAATTGAAGAAGGGGTAATCTCATAGATTCCTTCCGCATACACTTTGGCAATGGTTCCATGAACGATTGCTTTCTGCAGTAATTCTTTCACTTGTCTTTTAGTTCCTGTAATTGTTCCTTTTAGACTTTCAATAAAATCAAGGGTGAACGATGTTTTTACGATGCGATCTTCTACATTAATGATAGAAGGTTTTAAGCTCAAGAAGGTTTGTCTCGAGTTAAAAATGTTGTAGTACTGATCAAACTCCGAGGTACTGTAGACCAATGAATTCTTATAAATAGTTGAATACTTGGAATGCCAATATTCAAACACATCCGCGTTTATCTCGAGTAACTCCAAGAGATCATCCATTGCCTCGTGTCCGGATCTCAATAATTCTCGTCGAATATCATTCAATTGAGTTTGTGTAATGGGACTTCTTTTGTCGGTCGTTACAACAAACATCCCCGAACTATCCATGGTAATGGATAAGTAAGGAGTATACAAGTAAAAGGCAAAATTGGCAACTGCAGTATCAATTAAAGTTTGTGCTTCGCGTTTAATTTCAACCGCAGGATCTAAATCGTCAATGGTTTCTAATTCTTTGTACAAATTCCCAACATATCGTTTGATATATGAACGTAAAGCCTTGGGAATATAGATGGCAAAATCTTCAAAATCGAAATTTCCTGCGATGCTTAAGTACTGTTTTAAATCTTCATTATTGCTAATCATAGTTAAACTGCTTTTGTTTGTCCGGTTGGGTTCTTATCTAAGGTTTCTAGGACCACGTTTTCAAATCCAAATTTTAGGTCCGATTCCCATTGGTTGTAATACGCAATGAATTCGATAATAGAGATTGTTACGTCTCGGTTGGATTTCATAAAAGACTGCAAGAGATTAAAGGCAATGCGTTTGTCGGAACCGGAACCGCTTCCCATTTTCCCTCCAGGGATTCCCGCACCAATTAAACTTGGATCCGTTCCCAAGGCAAATAATACTTCAGAGTTCGCTGCTTCCGCTTCAGGTAAATAAGAACCATCTTTCAATTTATCGTCGATGGCGGTTACTTTTACTGCAGATACCTGTTGACCACGACTATCCGTGTACATGATGCTACTAATTGCTTTACCTCCATTATCAGTACCACCCAAATTATCTGTAATGGTTTGAATCAAATCATTTCTAATCTTTAGCTTTTTCTCAATATCGTAAGTGCTCCAATCCGCTTCATAAATCTTTTTGAAATACTCTTCATCAATCTCGATAAGGTATTTAATCGATACCTGGTTGTTGAAAATCCCTAATTTGAATTTAGGTACTGAATTAGCAACTTCCAACCAACCACTGGTTACAATCGCATGCCATTCTGGAATAGGGTAAAAGCTTTCATCTAGTAAGGGAAAGAACACTGGAATTACGAACTTGTGAATTTTGTTCTTTTTACAGTGTTCTAATACTTCATCCATAGTCATATAAGGACTCAGTAGATGAGTAGAACTGACATAATCGTTGTCTTTTACGGATACAGTTCCCTTAGTTCCGAATAGACTTGAGATGTATAGCGTATCAATATTCCCACTAGCATTTGGTTCAGCATAACGACACCAAGCGGCATTCTGTCTTTTTACGGACACAATCTTGCTATAGTCATTAGATAGGATGTATTCAGGAAAAGCAATCCCAAACCATTCTAAATCCTTGATGATTTCTTGGGTAAAAAACTTTACTTTGGATTGTTTGATAAAGTCATTGATCACCGGAAACTCGTCGAAATCGTAATAGATTACTTCTCGCTTATTTGTTTCGCTATGTCGTTGGGTTTTATAGCAAATTAGTCCATTGCCATAATGGGCACGTTGTAATAAACGTAAGCCACTTCCTGCAGCTCCATTTCGCTTTACCTTCTTGATGACTTCTTGAGGGTAATTGTCAGACGCACCCCATTTGAGATAACCTGAAGTATTTTTTACTTCAGCTTTTACTGTCGTAGCAGATTCGCTCTTTTTAATTTTGACAACTGCTCCCACATTACTGTAAACTTGTGGTACCTGGACCACTGATATTGAATGGAAACTATTCTGCATTAGTAGATAATTTTTTTACCGTTTATTGAAATCATAAAGTCAATTCGTATTTTCCGAACTTCACCATCGGAAAGCTCAATGTTTCTCGTTCGATTGGTCCAATGGTTGGGAGGTCGTTTGGTTTTTACTTCATCCAAAACATTGTGCATCGTGATCTTCTCTTTTTTTCTTCTATCTTTTTCGGGTAGGAGTCGAGCACCTTCAAAAACTCTAATTTTCCCGCCCTGGTATGTTTGGCCATTAAAGGTGCGAATGATCAAGTTGAACGGTTTGAATTGTCCATTCACCAAGCGTTCACCCATTAATTTAAGTGCATCATTCAAGAAAATAGTCGATTGATCTTTCATAGGAACAAATTTCGCTTTCACTCCATCGGGAAAAAAGGACAGCTTTTTAAGGCAAAAACTGTTTTCTAGTATATTTTTAGTTATTGAATTGATTTACAGCAAGTAAATCAATTCAATAACCCCTTTTTTTCTAAAATTGAACGAGAGACCCCGCCGCTGCCTTAAATTTTTTACACTTTCCATTTTCATTTAGGGCGATATATGAAAGAGGCCCCATGAAAGGGGCCTCAAACAGAAAAACAAAAGGAATTAACGAATAATAATCCCACCGAGGGCGGCGTAGCTTGAGTTCCGACCAATAAAGCGATCGTTGTACAACGCAACATAAGGATGGTCAAAGGCATCGGTATAGTGTGTTGCGTGCTCTTGAGGGAGTGACTTGTTCTTCTCTGAACTTTTATTTTTCTCAACCCCCAAGTTTCCTTCTTTGGCTTCCGCTCTCTCCAGGGCGAGAATCAAATCGGGATTGTTGTGTTCATTGATTCGGATTATGGGAAGATTTCGATCGGTTCCCTTGAGTCCAGCATTAATTAACAAGAACTTCTCTGCATGGGTAGCTGCTACGGGTTTGGCTAGTACGTGTACTTTCCATCCTGCTGCAGTAAGTAGATCCGTTACTTGTTCGAATAATGTTTTAGAACTATTTGGAAAGCGGTGATGTCCATCATGCCCACCGTACAAATGAATCACGCGTTCCTGGTGTGCACGATAGTAGGGAATGAATTCTTGAATGAATAGATCATCCAATAGCTTGGGCGACTTCACAAAGAAAGATTTCAATACACGGTATTCATAGTCATGGGGCTGAGACACTACACAACAGTTGAACACACCAAAGTCAAGACTCACAATCAGTGGAGCTTTGAAGTCAATGTCGGAATCCTGAAGACAGCTTACATTGTAGCTTTTGTTATGATCAATTCCCTCTAAGTAGTTATTGTTGTAATCCGTGTAGTAATGTACTTCCGGATTGAGGTTGGCATAGAAACCATTCTCAATCTTTTTGGGACGAATGTTTAGAATCTCAGCTTCATACATGGTTTGAGATACCGCTTGATCTTTCATTTTCTTAAACCAATCCGCACGCAAATAAGGATTAGATAAAGCTGAAGCTTTTAGAAATAACATCTCGTGTGGATTCTGTAATGCTTTCTTTTCCATATCGACGAACCATTGTCCTTTACGCGATACTGGAGTAGAAGAGACGTACATCTGAGAACCTAAGAGTTTACACTTCTTAAATTCTTCTTTCTGTGCGCGGTTGGTTGTTTTGACATTGTTGTACAATTTCTCAGGATCGAGCAAAGCAGCTTCATCCCCCAACTCCGCAAAAGTGTTTAATCCACGTCCAGAGTTGGGGTTATCTAAAGAAACCAATTGAAAGATTGCACCATTAGCCCAATGGATTATGTTGTTCCATTGGGATGGGGGCTGGAAAGGCATCGCAAAACCATTCTTTTGACCAGATCGACCAATTACATAATCGATGTCTTTGTAGAAACCAAACATCTCTAAGCCTTCAATTGCTGAAGGAAGGGTACGCGCCAACATTTGCATATATGTTTGTGCTACCATGGCAAAGGAAGCGCGAGGCATAGACAAAGCTAAGTCTCGCATGCGTTTTCCAAAAATGGTTGTTTTTCCTGCACCCCTTCCCATTTCTGCAAAGATGTCTTTCTGCGGTGCAATGGATATCATAAGCTGTGGAAGCGTTTGCTCTACAACCTTTACTTTCCTAAAGGATTCATTCTTGACTATCATCTTCTTCTTCCTTTAGTTCTTCATAATCAATTTCAGTGGCATCGAACTTGTTTAGATCGACGGTTCCTCCTTGCATTTTGGCGATGAGCACTTCTTGTAATGCTTTCGGAATGGCAATCGCTACTTCTACATTTTCGAACTTCTCAGGATTGAACTGAGCGATATCTTCTTCTGATAGTCCGGAACATTTAATCATAAGCTCAATTGCTTTGGCTTCAGCTTTTAAATCGCCTTTTTTGCGTGCACGTTCTAGTAAGTTAGATGAATATTCAAATAAGAGATTGCGTTTGCTATCGCGATCCAATTTATTCACTTGACCAAATAGCAGTTGTGCGTTTTTGATATCCAAATACGCTTGTGCCTGAGACAATCCTTTGTCTACTTCCCATTTACGTGCAATGCGTTGCCTTGGCCAATAATTCATAATTAAACCATACGCCTCAACCAAACGCATACGAACTTCCTCAAGCGTTGGTGACAACTCGTGTTTGGAAGGATTTGCATAGTATGCACGTATTTTATCCAAGGAAGAATCTCCACGTACCATCAAGGATTTATTTTCTTTCATCGATTTCCGCTTTTAGTTGAAACAACAGTTCTTCCTTCTCCAGGAGAAGTTTCTCTTGTTTTGAAATTTTGATGGAAAGTTTATTTTGTTCCTGGATATCCGCTTGAACAATTTTGGTTTTGTTTGCTGTGAGTCTCTTTTTCAATCGACTAATAGACGATTCCAATAAATTGCGGTGGTTGATCAATTGGTCCATGGTAAGTTTGGCAACTACAACCGTATTGTCTTTAGGCAGTTGTTTGTGTTCTAACCAATAATCAATTTTACTCCAGGCAAGTTCATTGGCTTTTACGTTTTGATCAATCTTACGCATGATCAAAAGCGCTTGTTCTTCAGCTTCAAAAGGGAGATCGTTGAGTTCTGCCTTGAGTAAACAGTTTTCTTTGAATAGATTATTGGCCTCTAACAGTACAGGACGAAGTTGAGAAGGGAGTTGGTGGAACAAAGGAGCGGTTTTGCTTTCTTCTTTCTTGACGGATTCTATAACAGGGGAACTTGGTTGCACTGGGGCAATTGGTACCGGAACCGGAGTGGATACAGTTGTACTTTGTTTAGGTTGTATACTAATATACTTCTTCAATTCATATCGAAGCTTCTGTCTATTCAAAGCGGTTTCATTGCGTCTAAGGTTACGCGCTAAGTTCTTGTTGTGATTGGGCAAAGATTCGTATAAATCTAAACCTTCCATATAGGGTGAATCCTTGGATTCTAACCAAAAAATAATCCTTTCCATAGTGCAAAAATGGAAAGGATTGATAGGGTAAAAAAGGACAGTTATTTACTATTTAGCTTTATCAATAAATCATCTATGAGTTTAATAGTTTTTTTTAGTACAGCAAAAAAACTATCAAGATTATTGAAACAATCCTTATCTAAATGCGCTAGCCTTAATTCTAAAGCTTCTTTAATAGTCTGAGTACTCCTAACTAAAATATCATTTTTTGATGTTTCTGCGATTTCAATTTTTTCTAAATTCTCATTAATACTTGATATTAAAGCATCATGATCAATCCTATATTTATTCATTAAGTATTCAGGAGTATTATCTTTTAAATATTTAAGATAAGTACTCAATTCAAACAAACAAGAAGTTTCTATTGCTTTATTTACAAAAATAACATGTAACACATCAATATTTATGTAGTGTTTGAAATCAACATTTAAGGTTATATAAAAATCTTTTGAAGATATCGTCTTAGAATCAGTTTCAAGAAAAACAAGATGAGAATCTCGGAGCTCATAAATGTCTTTTAGATTAGGAAGCATCTGATTTTGCAGAATATTTATAAAACTATCTAGGGTGTTATTCTGTAAGATTTCTTCTTTCTTTCGCTCTTTTGAATTTGTTAGCTTCATGGAGTAAAAAACAGCCCCAATAGCTCCCGAAACGGCTATAAAACCTCCGATTATATCTCCAATTATTGTTTTAAACATATGCTCGTATCCAATTAAAAATATTATTAAAATTAAAGCCGCAGTATTTACAACTTTATCAGTATTTGTAAACCCTTTATTTTGGTTCATAATTAGAGGGAAAATAAAAGTATTATTCTTCTAATTTGGTTATTATCTCTGTTATAATCCTATCTATTTTAATCATCCTTTCATTTATCAGCTCTATCTTAATTAATGCAATTGTTTTACTTTTTCTGTAATTTTCTTCTTGTATTACTAATATCCCACTAGCTATATAATCATTCATCTCGCTTTTTAAGTCAACAAAATGGCTATTTGACATTGATAGAGTATCGTAATTCATTTTATGATAATCTCGAATAACAGTCACATAATTCTCTTCTTTTAAGTCTTGTAATAAGACTGATAATTCAAAAAAGTAGTGATAAGGAAGGTTTTTTGTTTTACTAATTTTAACAAAGAATTGTTTGTCATACAAATCAAATAAAGGAGCCTTTAAGTAGCTATAAGGCATTGATAATTCGTTACTTTCTGATTCTTCTATAATCTTTAAAGCTTCATCATATAAACTATTCATTTCTTTTAAACGTGGATAATACACGTCCATAATTGTTCTATTAAATGAATAGATATTACACTGCAATTCCTTTTCTTCTTTTATGTTATCATACGAATACTTTAGGTACAATGCTACTATGGCACTAATCAATCCAACTACTATATTTTCTACCATTCTATTAAACTAATTTTAGTCAATCTCAAATATACCCAAAAACAAGAGAGGGACATCCATGTCCCTCCCTAAAAAATTAACACAATAAAATTATTCCCACTTATCAGGATCCACCACCATCGATTCTTTATTTTTCAATGTATAGAGGACATTCCATCCAAACATATTATCGAATATCGGACCAACCTTTTCAATGCTCAGGCTTGAGACATCATACAACCCATATAACCAATGGTTCGGATTATCGGATTGGGTTTTGATGTAAGCGGCAATATCCAAGGCAATCCCTTCCGTAGTATTGAGAACCTCTTCCTGTTTATCGAAGTTGTTGACTTTTCCCGTGAAGTCCAGGATCAAAAAGGAAACCCTTCGATTATTGAAACTTCCCACTTTATTTTCAGTTCGGGTAAAATCTGATGAAGTACTCTCCAGGAGCAAAGCCGGAGTTTGGACACCTGATCGGAATTGTCCTTCAATTTCATTCCAATTGAAGCGGTAAAAACCCTTGAGGCCTTTGTACTTCACCACAATTTCTTCATGAAAATCGACAATCTTCTTATGCGTGACCTTTCTTTCCATATTGCTCCTTCATTTCTTTTTGTTGTATGATGCTTTCCTCCAGTTCGTTTAAGAAGGTATAAACCAAAGTACTTTTAGTTTCATTATAGGTACCAAATTTCTGTCCTGACATTTTCAATACCACATCCAAGAAGCCTGATTTCTTGTTGCTTTTCTGTATCTTCTTCGCCGTTGGATAGATGTTTTTGTATTTACCTACAATGCTATTCTTGCAGCCATTAAAAGCCAATTGTACCGCAAATAGAAAGTCAGCCGGTGCATGACTGAAACGTTTCAAATACACTTGTTCCAATTTTAGGTGATCGTAAGTTTCGTTTGGTTTGCGGTAAAGGATTGCACATAGCAGCTGCAGGTAAACAATTTTCTTTGTCTTCAAATAAAGATTGTTCATATCATCCGCCATCGCAAACTCCTCGATGCTTAGATTGATCAAGCGATCCATTGGAGCGATGAATGCTTTGTGCTTCGGAAAGATGGTGCGATCTACATTGTTGTAAATCCATTCAAAATGCTCTTTCAACGTCGATAGTGGAACTTCATTGAGTACCAAGCGCAATTGATAGGCTTTTTTAAATTGCCACCACTTCACCTGGTTCAAATACATCCACGTCATAAAATCAAACGCAGCTCCTTTTTTATACAACATATTAGCAATTTTACGCAACTGCCAATCGTTTAGTTCGTTCCAGTTCTGAGGAATATTTATTTGAATTTTGATCTCCATTTTTTTGGGGTAAAAAGGGTTATAATGATTCCAATGGCTAAGAAGAGTATAGGTAAAATAAGCCACCAATTGTATTGCTTGCGTTCAATGCGTTTGTTTTTATTCTCTTCTGCTTTTTTGATGGCTTCCTCTAAAGTTATTGCTTTGTTTTCTTCTTTCTTTTGAAAAGTATCAGTTTCTTCTGCATGGTGGTTATTGTTAAAATCAATTTCTTCTCCTTTGGCGTGGATGGTTCCATCCGGTTGTATGGTAATCTCACCCCCTCGAACATTCAATCGCTTCATAATTTCAAACATTTTCTTTCGGTCCCATTGGATTTCCTTAACTTCTGTTTGTTCCTGCAGATGGGTTTCTTTTTCCTCCATAGCGGAGGTTTTATGTAAATCAACCTTTCTAGTTCCGCAACTAGAAAGGAAGATAAAAAGAAAAGTTAGTAGAATGATTCGCATATCTATTTGTTTTGATCGTACTTGATTAATAGATCTCCTACAAATTGTACTAACTCCATACGTTTACTGTGAAACGCTTGCATATCACTCATATTCGTAATGAAACAGAACTCAATTAGAGCAGCGGTACCAGGCTTATTTAAAATTCCTAGTTTTCCTCGATTGGATTGGCTTTCTGTTTTTACCCCTCGGTTGGCAATTCCCATAATACACGAACAACCATCGACTAACTCTTTTGCAAAGTCTTTGGAGGTTTGACCTGCGTTATTAGAAATAAATACCTCGCATCCGGTTGCTGAAGGAGAAGCTGCATTCAAGTGCATATCCAATACGACATCCCCTTTGATGGGTTTGATTCTACTTTGGTATTGGGTATTTGTTTCGTGATTTTGATCTGTTACAAATCGATGTCCCTTGTACATCAGGTATTCTATTAACAGATTTCGGAACGCATCCATTTCTTTCATTTCTACAAATCCGTGAGCCATTGCTCCAGGATCTTTGTCGTGATGTCCCGCTGATGGATATACTTTTTCTTGTGCCATATTATAAATCTTGATTGTTATCTTTTTTCGTAAATAATTCATCTCCATTTTTATTCCCATCAAAGTCAAACCACTGATTGCCTTTGCGCAGAATAAAACCGACAATTCCCTTCATTTCCTTATAACCCAATGCAGCTAAGTTCTCGAAGTAGCTAACGAGCAATTGAAGAATAATCCAAGTGAAAACCACATAGTACAGCCATTGCATGGGATTGACATCGAAGAATTGAAAAAAGTCAATGGATGCCGTCTTATTGGCAAAAGTGGAGAGTAGGTATAGGATGAAAATGTAGGTTCCTATCTTGAGAATCATACGACCTACTTTTCGGCTTTTGAATTTTTCTCCTCGTTTGAGGATATCCACTTTAATTCCCGTATGCCATTCGGCTATGATCAAAAAAACAAAAGAGAGTATCACGAAAGCATCCATATTAAACAGACTTTCCGTGCACTCTCTAATGGTTCCTAAAATAACTGCAGATTTAATCAAGTTTTCACTTGAGTTCTTATCTATGGTACTGATAAAATCGGTTTTGTCTGAATAACCAAAACCTTGTAAGAGGTAAGTAAACCAGTTCATTTCTAATTTGTTTCGAACAAAATTAGCGTGTGAATGGTTTTAGAAAAAGGACATGAAAAAACCTCTCAAGTGAGAGGTTCTTCTTTATATAGATCTAGTAAACAATTAAATTGAGATGTACCAAGTAAATTGTCTAAAAATTTATTTTGAATCATAAATGTTTTAAATGTTTCAAATTTAGGATCTAATCCCCAAATACATAAAGCTAATAATTCAAACTTGTCTTTTGGATCAAATAACATTTTGAAGAATGCTTCTTTATATTTTTTATCTTGTTCTTTTGAATCGAAAATATCAAAATCATCTAATTGATTTATAATTATTATTAAAAGATTCATGTTAGAATCAATTGAAAAAGGCAGTCGACCATTATGTACCCAATCGATATATCTTTTAGGGGTTGTGCGCTGTATTGTTTGTTCTAATGAATCAAATAAACTATCATAATTGTTTAAAAACTCTTTATCTACAATTGTTTCTAAATAATCATGATACATGTTTTCGTGGTTTTCTCCATAATATTTATGGATATTAACTTTTGTCTCATTATACATAGAGTGCAGGTTAAAAAACAAATCATTAAACTCTTGTTTATTATCCTTGATCCTTTGCCTTTCAAACTCTTTTCGTTGAGACTTAATAATTGACTCTTGATAAAATAGAGCTGCAACGACTCCCATAAAAGTAGCAACTTCGATTACAGGTTTTAAACACGATTCATACCACCCCATTACCACTCATCATCATTTGTATTTACTGCGTCCACAAACTGTTGTGCAACAGCATTAAAATATGCTTCTAACTCATTTTTCTCCTCTTCCAAACGAAGCTTTCCATTCTTTTCATTCCAAATAGCATAACATTTCCAAACGTTACCAGTGAATTCCATTCCTCCCATGTCCAAAGCAACAATCTCATATTTTACTTTGCCATCTTTGAAAGATAATTCATTGTCAAATGTTATATCAACAGGTATTTTAACTCCTCCATTTTTCACACGCATTGAATGTCTCTGAGAGAATCGTAGTTTTTTATCCTTGATATCCGATTTTATCACGTGATTTGGATTTTTGAAGGTCTCATTGACAAACAAGACAGCTGCATCGTATAATTCACTAGCGGTTTTTCCTTCAAAGTCTAAAACCAAGTAAGGTTCCTGGTTGGCTTTGGATTTTAATCCTTCAGGTGTAACTTCAAAATGTTGTGCAAAGGTTACATTCGTTAGTAACACGGCAAACAGGAGTAATAGTTTCTTCATAATTTTTTATTTTGATCATTAGTTATCAACTTATTACCACTCATCATCACGACTACTCTCTCCATTGATATGTTTGTATAGGTCTTGTAGTATAGTATTTATAGAAGCTTCTAACTCTTTGTGTCCCTCAATGTAAACCTTTTTGACACTACCATCTTTCTTAAACATGGATTCATATCCGTAATATACAGCTTGAGTGGGGTGTGTAAAGTCATTTAAAATAAAAGAGGCTCTGTATCGATTCTCTTTGATATCAATATCTAACTTATATGTAATACCATAAGACGTTCTCATTCCCAATGTAGAATAACTCCAAGCATTATCCATAAATCCATTTAAACTGACAAACTTATCTTGAATACCCCCTTTTAAAACATCTTTAGGACTATTATATTTTAGATTGATCCATTCAATAACCTTGGTGTAGATTTCCGAAGCAGGTTTATCACTTAGATCGTAAACAACTGGAGTAACTCCTGTATTGGTTAACGATGCCTTTTGATCTTGCGCAAGTAGAGAAGCAGGAAGTATCATTAAAAATGCAAAAAGTAAATTTTTAATCATAATAATTGATTTAATGTTAATTTTCAAAGATAAGATAAACTCTGAAAATTTATAAAAGGATTACGTATAACCCTACTTTTTCATAGGGAAGGCAAAGCATCCAACAACCAATAAGCATTCAATACCTCTTGCTTTTCCTCGTTTTTCTCCATTAGGTTTATCGGTTTATATCCCAATTCATAGAGAATATCGACCAATTGATAATCATCAATACATTCATATGGAAAGATCCGAAACAAGAAGTTTAGCAATTCTTTAGTCGTTAACTTTAGGTTAGCATTCTCCTTTGTTCCAGGAATAAAATTGACATAGAGATAGTCTTTTATTTTTTCAGGATAATCGTACATAAGGATTCGGATTAAAAAAAGCTCCCATACAGGAGCTTTTTGATTTACAACACAACTTTATTACTATTCACCACCTGGTGAGTTTGGTTCAGGGAACAGAACAAGGTCTCCAGTGAATACTGCTGCAGGCCATTTGGATTTATCTTTGAAGGTGATATTCAATGAATTGTTTCCTTCAGCTGCAGCTTCGATTTTGTGTTCTTGAGCATCTACCCATGCCGGCATACGCTCTGAACCTAATAATCGCATTTGTCCAGAATCAAATTCTTGGGTAACAATAATCAAGTCCTGATTCTTTACCCAACGACAAAATCCTAATAAAGATGATTTAGATCCTGCTATTTGGGCTACTAAGGAATTTTCAAATAAGCGTCTGCCTTTCTCACCAATTTGAGTGGAAGTGATTTCCCCTGTTTCAGTAATCATCGTGAGTTCTGTAAAACCGTAACCTTGTTTTAATTTGATTTCTTTTATTTCAGCTAATTCAGCAAAGGTTTCTGCAGCATTTGCCTGATCACCACATAAATCTTTAGGCACACCAACTGATTCGAAATAACTCAATGGAGCATAAAAGATTTTTTTACCCAATGCCCCCGTTGGCTCACAGCTAGAAAAACCAACATCTTCTAATTTAAGTTCAGCCATTATATTTCTTTGATAAAGATATTTTTGGAATCAATCATTGATTCTAAAACATCGGAATTCGACAAAATTTCTTCTTTTGATAGAATTACACCATCAATATTCACGCGATTAGGCATGGAAGCGGTAAAGGTGTATTTACGACCGTTATATTCGTAATAACCTAAAGCAACACGTTCTTTCGCTTCAGCTTCTTGTTCCTTTCGTGCTTGCTCTTCTTGCGCCTTTACATCAACCCCTTCAATAGGAGTTTTGTTTTTGTTTTGAACTTCTCCATCTGTAGCTGGAGAAGTTTCTTTCTTGGTTTGTTTTGCCATGGATAACTATTTTACAATTAAACCTTCTTCCTCAGGATAGAATAAAGCGTTTTGTTCTGCGTTATTTAATCCGCGTACAGCATCTGCGTCGAAGTTCGCAACAAAACACACCTGATTTACAGCTAATTCATAGTTCAAAGTAAACTCAAAGAACAATTTTAACTTGTAGTTTTCCTTTTGAATATCTGTAACTTCAGGAGCATCAATCAAGTCGATTAATTTCAACATATTCCAGTCTGGAGTCGTGAAAATAATATCGTTATTGATGTTTAAAGGAACAATTTCCATATTCAATAATGGAGTTAACATGGTGTCTTGTTCAGTAAACGTTGGGTTTACACCGTAAGCATCTTTGTACGCATCTTTATACCACATAGCTACTCTTGTTGAACAGAAAACTTTCTTTAAACTGTCCACAGCTTCTGTAGGGAGCCCTAACTCAAAAGTCTTGAATTGATCAACCACATTCACTTGAGTGATGGCTTGTAAAGGAATTGAGAAAACTGGAAAGTCTGTACTTTGTCTTGCATTTGCAATCACCGTACTCCAACCATTTAAAGACTTACCAAATTCTTTGACATTGGCGTTATCATCTCTTTTTCCTTTTAAGGAAAGTACATTAAGATCGGAAATAATTTTCTTCCCTAATTCATCCATAATGTATTTAGAAATTGACTTATCCTCTAATTCCTCTCCTTCTTCATACATTCTAGCTAACCAACTACCTACCATATCAGCTGGAACAAAACCGAAGTTTACTTTTTGTTTATATGCCAATAGTTTTTTAGCATTGAATTGGATTTCACCCATTTCTGTCCATTCACTAGAGAATCCTTGAACAACATGTGTCATTAAAGAAGTGAAAGAAGGATAGGCTCCATTTACTTGAGTAATAGTTCGACAGTGTTTGTCAACTTTAACTTCTTTTGAATAAACTGCAGGAGATAAAATTTCTGGGTTTTCTTTAATGTATTCCCCCAACTCAGTTTGAATCTGATCAATTTTTATTTTCATTTTACTTCAGAATTTTGTTTAACAATTGATTGTGTCCAGCGTTAGCATCGATAATGCTATTTTCCTCCTCTTCCCTTGTAGTAGGATTCCCTTTTGCACCGGTGTGTGCGTTACCTGGCTTCCCTTGTAGTTCCGCGATAGTTGCCAACAAAGAGGCTTGATCTGCAGTTTGGTCCGCTGTTGCTTCAATACCTGCAGCAGCTAATACAGCGTTGTATCGTGTATTGGCTTCAGTAGCCTTGTTTGTTTCTGCTGTAACCGATGCAGTTAATGTTTCTACAGCTGTTTGCCCTTCAGCTAGTGCTGTGTTAAGAGTTGCCAATTGTTCTTCATTGAAGTAAGTACCTTTGTCGGTACTTTCTAATGCTTCCACAGCTAGAGCAGCGGTAAGCGCGGTAAGTGTGATTTTCTTTGACATAGAATTTGATTGTTTGTCTTTACTTTTTGATTGTAGTAATCCGTTTACGATTCCTTTTAAGGTTCCAAGGCTGTCGATTAGTCCCATTTCTTGTGCTTTTTTGGGTGAATAAGTAGCTCCAGTAAAGACCTCTTCTTTAATAGTTGAGCGTTGACTCTTTACATCGGAAATAAATTCTTCTGTAATTGGATCTAGTTCCTCTTTGATGTAGAGTTCTGGATTGCCTTTGAGTAGTTCTCGAACTGGTTTGTTCTTATCCTTTGATTGAGTTGCATATTCTTCAACAACCGTTGCTCCTTTCGCTTTGTAGTATCCTTCTAAATCGATGAAATAGACCATGGTTCCGATTGAACCAATCTTATCTGCTCTTTTATTTGCTATGATTTTGTTGGTAGCAGAAGCGATATAATAAGCAGCACTACACAAATAACCATCTGTATAAGTTTCAATGGGTGTTTCGATGGATTGAATGATATCGTACAGTTCCGGTGTACCTGAAACTTGTCCACCACCCGAATCAACATCCAATACAATCCCAACGCAATTTGAATCGCGGTCATAGGCTTGTATTTGTTTTCCTATCGATTGAGTTCCTGTAGGACCACAGAATTGATTGTATTTGTAAATTCCTCCTTTGATTGGAATTACAGCAACATACTGATCTTCTGCATTTGGAGATGGATTGTCTTTGGTACCAGCAATGGTTGAAGTAGTAGTAAATAAGGTTGGATAGTTAGCCTTTCCTTGAACTAAATTACCCTCAAGTACATTGCGTAATTGAGGTAACAAAGTGTTTTTCATTGAAGGATCAATGAACCACTTGGTACTTAGTAAAGAGTAGATATTAGATATCATGCTGAATGTTATGATTTTACAACCACAAAGTTCTTACCCTAACATTCAGCAAAAAAGGACACTAAATCGTGTAGTAAATGGGGCGATTGCGCTGTGTGCCCTCAATGACAATCTCAATGCCCGATTTGGATTCGATGGATGTCCCATCGTCCACTTGGAAAGTAAGTAGTAACGGTTCCTGGTCCGTTCCAAAAATTTTAGTGAAACCGTTGTAATATTTTACCACTGCAATACCCGGTTGGTTAACATATTGATCCAATAGCTGTTCCAAAGCCTCCGATCGCGTCAAAATAGTGTAGGAGAGGTCTATTTCGTAGAGATCATCCTTGGATTTACTGTCATTTTTGAAGGAATTTGGAGCAATTGTTGCTTCAATGGCATGCTCCTCCGGAGTAAAGACAATTTGACTAGCAGAACGATCACTCAAGTGGATCGGCCAATTGGTGGTTTCTTCCATCAAATAGAAATCAATGGTGTAAATTCCGGATAGTTGTTCGGTACAATTAAATCGCATATTTTTTTTTATGAATTAGTCCCTAAGTTCAGCCCTTTGTTTATAAGGGTTGCGATAGTTTTAAAATTTTTGTCCGTTCCTCTTTCTTTTTATAGCGCTTATAATCGCGGTAAAGAGTGTCGTATTTCACGTCATCTTCTGTAATGCCGTGGTAATCTAAAAATATACGGATCGCCGGGAGTTCCTGACCATGTTGGTATTTGTGAATCTTCATAAAATCAAACAATTGTTCCCGGAACAAACGATCTAAGTAATTGGCGATGTCATTGGCTCGCATGGGATTGATCACTACGCCTTTGGTATTGGCATAGTATTCGGATAAGTTGATTCGATAACAATCATTCCCGAGTACAGGGGAAATACTCTTCGGATCAAACTCTTTTTCGAGTAGTTCTAAGAGGTGAATACCCAGTGTTGTTTTTTTGGAGATAAAAAGCGCCTCACCATATTTTTGAGTAAGAAACTTTTTGACATAAGTGGGAACAGGAATCGTCATATACATAGCAAGTTGAATAAGAGGTGATTATAGTGTAAAAATACGCATTTATGTTGTTTTTTACAATATGATAGATGTTTTACTGCTTTTATTCAAGGGGGAAAGAGGCTAAAAACGTAAAATACACATTGATGTTGTTTTTTGACACATGAGTTACTTTGATTATTTTTTCTTAAAATTGCTAAAGGCACAAAAAAAAATGAAAAACTAAAAATAACCCTATTGTTTTTGGAAAAAACGTCTCACAGTCTCACAACTATGATTATCAGTAAGTTAAGCTGTGAGACGCTAGTGGGATTTGTGAGACAACCTCTTTATTTGTGAGACCGATTTTTTTTAGTCTCACAAATCCCACAGAAATCCCACAAAATTTTTAAAACATAACTTATTTATTATTAATACTTTATATATAATTAATAGAGTAATATAGTCTTTGTGAGACTGTGGGAATTTTTTGCCCCTTGTTTTATAGGATTGAGAATTTTTCCAAAATTCTTTTATTTGGGGGGTGTGGGGGGGAACGGAATAAGACCAGGAGAGTGAGGTTGTTTATTTAATACAATAGAGTAGTAGGTGGGGAAAGTTGTGGGTATAAAAAAACGAAGCTGAAGGGCTTCGTTTAAGTTGTTTATTAAAAAGGTAATATTACATATTCCGATAAATTTGAAACTATATCACTTATTTGAATTATTTTCTCTACTTGATTTGTTCCTGGTCTATCTATTTTAGTAAAAAGATATTCTCCTTGAATAGAAGTTATTTCTCCAATCTCAATGCCATTTCTATAGAGATGAGTCCCTATATCAAAAGCTTTATCCCCTATTGAAAACCCTGTAATTTTGTTGTCCGAATATTTCTTATGAATTAAAAGAACGGGAGTTTCTCTTTTGTGATTTATTTGTAAAGATTGATTTGAAGGATTCATTTTTTCTAGTTGTCTTAACTTCTCTAGAATTAATTGTGTATCAGAAGATATTTCTGTGGTTTTAGCCGGTTCTGCAGCGGTTATTCCTAAATGTTTAATAATAGAATTCTCGAAAGAGTCTTTATCTGAATGTAATATTGTTTTTTCAATAGAAGCTGCTATTTCAAGTACTTTTGGTTCTATATTATCGATTCTTAAGTTTTCATCATATTGAATGGTTCTTATCCCTGCAACATCAAATACTCGAGGTGTTTGAACATCTTTTATTAGTGTAACACTTTTGTCAAATGCTTGCCTCATTCCTAGTTCATAGAAAACATTTGCATTTCGTGCACTTAAGTCACAAATAACGTGCTCTGATTCTAAAATCTTTTTAATGATGTCTAAACGAATATCATTGGTTAAAGTTTCTTCATCAGCCCTACGTGCTTCCAATCCTGCTTTTTCTATTGCGGGTTTAATCAAATGCAGATAAACTCGGTCAAAGTGTCCTGTTGGATATCCCTCTTGGTCTGAAATAGGCATAACTACAAAGCAAATCCTTTCTTTATCTTCAACTGTCTCTTGTTCTGTGTTTTTTTCTTTCGTTGTGTTTTTTGCACTCATAGTTTTCTTATTTAGTTAGATAGGTTACAGAAATCGAAAATAGTTGAAAAGTTAAATAAAAGCAACTTTGTCATTGATAGAAATAAAAATCCCTGCAGATACTTGTAATCTGCAGGGATTTATAAAAGTTATTATTCTTTTCTTTTGCGATGTGCAATTACTCTTCCATTTCTTCCATTTCCTCCATCTTTGATATATTCTCTTTCTTTCCCTTGCCATTCTCTTAAAGTGTCAGAACTCTTTCCTCCAGAGGATGTAATAAGTTTAAGTAGTTCTTTTAAAAACCCCATATTCTAATTGTTTTACATTAATGAATGAGGCTAAAGTATTAAAACACCAAAAATAACTTAGAAACTATTAAGTGAAGACAGGGGTTTCTTGAGTCTATAATAGTTAAGATAGATATGCAGGTTTAAAATCAAAGGTTACTTGAGAGAATCCCTCTAAACGATGTACTCCTGGATCAAATACCGTATAGGTCAGTATAATGGGATTACACCTCTTGTTCGCTTCATTCTTTTGTGCAACTACTTGGTTAATGACATCTTTCATATTTTCCAATGCTTCAGCTTTAATCAATTGTCGATCTAGTGTTTTTAAATAAGCAGAGAATTCCTTTTGGAGGTTGTTTTTTAATACATAGACGTTAGATAGTTCTATATAGTAATGGGTGGGTTGTTTATTCATAATTCAAAAGTTGTTTTTCGTGATCCATCAAAATGAACCCTTCATTGTAAAAAAGTTTTACCTGCAGATAGTTGCTGATCTCGAGCAATAGGATGGTGATATCTACTTTTTGCCACCATTTCACTCGATGGAAATCAGTCACGGCATACAGTAATTTCAAAGGATTTAGATTGAATTTGACAAGTAGCTGCAGCTCTTCAATTTCGTTTTTATCTGTTGTCCGGAGATCAACAGCCGTATCGATATACAAGAGAGCCAGTGTATGTTCAAAGGCTTCTCTTGTGAGGTTTTGATTGAACATCATCGCATTTAATTGGCGAACTCTGGTTCATCCAACATCGAGGTTTGCAAATTCACATGCTTCCAATCGTCAAAGCTCAATTGACGCAGTTCCTTCAGTTCCCCTTCAGATTGCTTCAATTTGCCCTGGGCTTCTTTGAAGTTGGTTTTATACACTTCAATCTCTTGGAGTTTAGCTTCCGTGCGTTCTTTCATTTCCTTGAGGTAAACACGACTCAAAAAGAGGGAGTCATATATCGCATCATAACAAACGCGTTGGTATTGAATTACGCTGGCTTTGGCTTCTTCTTTGACGTTATTGGGGTTGATAGTGAATAGCCACCCAAAAACATACTTTAGTGGTAAACAGACCATTTCATACGTTTTTTTGTCTGCTCCAGTTGCCTCCTCCAGGGAGGTAACTGAAGCTAATAATTGGTCGTTGTAAATTTTCTTGCGCTGTGGTTCAAAATCAATTCCAATGGCTTCACAAATCGGCTTGATTGGAATCATTTGATTGGCTAATTCTACGATATTAACTCCATTTACGGTGGTGATGATTGTTGTGTTCATAATTGCTTATTCTTTTACGTTTCTACTTCTTTTGGGTTTAACCACTTCTTGCACTTGCTGCACCTCACTCTCGTGATTTCCAGCGTTGCTATCTGTCTCAGGATTATTTTCTCCTTCTCCAGGTGTGAGCAGTTCTCGTTCGCGGACAAAGTAATTTTTGTCGTGGCTTCCTTTTCGGTAGAGGAATACTTTTTTTGCATGGCGGTCAATGAGTTCAATGGGGCTTACTTGTTTTGCTTGTAGTTCCTTGATAATTTCTTGGGCTTCCTGTGTGAAATCTTTTTCGTGTGAAGCGCCTGTTGCTTTAATTTCAAATCTTTTTTTCATATTCTCTTTTTAAATAAATTAGTTCTATAGGGTTGATGGGCAAATACACACATTCCAAATTGAAATGTTGATAAAACTCTTGAATGTTCATCCCTTTATAGGTGTAAAAGGGATATTCATAGAATTCTTGTGTCTCGTGATTCTTGACGAAATACAAAAATCCAGGCTTTTTGAATTTGTCGAGATCGTGCTGTGTCGCTACCACCAAAGGGAGCTGTACACAGGTATAGGTTTTAGATTCCTGTTGCATCATGGTCAAAAAAATCTGAATTGTCCGGGTTAGCTTCACTTGCACTTGTGCGGTCTAGGTTCAAGATGCCTCCATTGAGCATCATGTCATAGTTGAACACCAGGGCAGTGGTTGAGACATCACCAAATCGATGTCCTCCAGCTTTGGTACCAATGAAATACTTCTTCGATTTGAAGTAGTTTCGAATAGTTGAATCTGTAATTACTTCAGCTCCTCCTCGGGTTGTTACTTCCTTATGGTACAATTGATGCAAGGCTTTTTGATTCAGATATAATACTCTTGTATGGGATGTATTCTTCCAAACAAAAGGTTGATCTCCTTTTCTCGTGTATAGCGATATAATAGGTTCATTGCTAATATTGAAGTGCGTTTTATTGTTGATGCGTCTTGTATCCAATAAGAACTCAATTACTCTCCAGTACTCTGCCAATCCTTCAGACTCAACAATGAGATCCGACGTATCTAGAATGGCATCTAGAAACTGTTGGTACAATTTGTTTAGATCAAAAATCAAATTCATCTTTTCAGATAATAGTGATAAGGGAGTGATTAAGGCTACATAGTTTTGCAACATGCGTTCCTGGTACTCTTTGCCCTTTAAATCTTTTTTGTATTTGCTGATGTAATAGGAATACTTTTGGTGAATGTTTTCTTCTACATACGGCCTAAAGTCAAGAATATCAATGAGCATGGAGGACAATCCCATTTCCTCCCAAGCTTTTAACTTGTTGTATTCAGCCACTTCTTCTGTAGTGAATGGATCCAGGGGCTTAATAAAATTTAAAATGATACTTCTTGAGGTCAAGGAGTTGTCATCACGACTACTCAAGTATTGGGATAGAATAAACATCGAGCAATGGACTTTGGTTGTTGTCGTTTTATTATCTCCAGTTGCTTTACCCATTTCACGTCCACGTCCATCGTAAGCTCCCTTTAACGCTTGGAAAATCTTGTCATCTAAGTTATCGTGATACTCTTCTAACATCGTAGGAGCGTTCATAATTCGCGCCAATCGTCTGAAGAAAGCAACGGGTGTTCCGGAGTTCAAATCGAAGGGTTCTTGCTTGTGGGTGAATAAAGCCACACAGCTTTCTGCAAACTTCGATTTCCCCGATCCTTTATCCCCACCACAAAATACATGTGGAAAGAACTGATAGCGTTTCAAATAGATATCACGGAATAAGGAAGCAATATTGAAGGCGACACCAATCGCAGCTTTCTCATAGCCATAGACTTTGATTAGTTGTTCAATCCACTTTTGAAGCGTAACCGGACTTTGCTTGTACACAAAGTATCGGTCGTTCTCGTATGGATCATCACCATCGCGTAAATCCTTGTAAATGGCGGAAAAGGCAGGTAAGAAATAACTGTCTACTTTTTCAAAATAATCCCCTTTGTCAGCTTCTTCGTATTCTTCCTTTTTAATTTCGATAATACCATATGGATTGACTTTTTTCAACATTCCCTTGTCATAGATGGAATCCGCAAAGGCGAATATCTTCTCTTTGGGTTGCCATCCAAGGGTAGTAATTTCATAGGCTTTGGTGAACGAATTCAAAATTCGATTGCGCATCATAATGAAATGGTTGTTGTTGACGTTTTCGGTAAACACCATATTTCCTTCATCAATGATTTTGGTCTCGAACTTCGCCTTTTGAACAAAATCACCTGATTCAAATACAATCAGCTTTTTACGCCCATTGTCGTAATTCGCTTCACAAATACGCTTGTTGTTCACTTGGCCATAGATGTGAAATAAAGGTTCGATTTTAAAGTTGGTTCCTCTAAAGAATCCACCACTGCGTCCAGGGAAGTGGTAGTTGTCATCCACTGTTACAAAACTGTACTTTTTGTACTCTTCGATATCTGCACCTGCAGGCAACTTCAATTCATCTCGTTCAGTTTCTGTATTTTGAACACCTGCAGCAACGCGTTGTTCGATTTCAGTACGGATGTCTTCGATTACATCGGTAATTGATTTTTTGGGTAACTTAAATATTTTTGCAGCTTTATCGATGTATAAGTTTCGCTTGATGTCATCATCGATAGTATGCAGTATTTCAGCTGTTTGAGAAACTGAAGCTGATATTTCATCCGGATCGTCTGAAGCAATATTTTTGAGCTTGGTAATCTTCCATTCAAAGGCATCTTGTTGATGATCCTCAACGTATTTTTTCAAATCAGCTTTTCTCGAGAAACTATCAGGATCTTCACCTAAGGGCAAGAAACATACTTGTACGCGAAATCCGTAATTCAAAAGGATATCGATATCTTTAAAAGCGGCCGCAGTACCTGGGCCTAAATCTTTGGGATTAATCGCTCGAATGCGATCATCCAATTGGTCGGCTATGATTTGATCTTCATCTGAATCGCTGAGTTTTTTTAAAACTAAACGCGCGACTTCCACACAGTTCAATTCATTGATTCCCGTAAACTTCTCGCTTAGGTCAATGTTTTTATCCTGGATAATCGATTTCGTTAAATCGATTAAGGTTTTGACAGCCTTTGGATAGTCATTGTCTCGCATCACAATGACAGTGCGTGCATAGCGCTTGAGTAAAAGCGCTTGTTCTTTGGTAAGGGCAGTTCCACAGGTAGCAATAGCATTACCCAAACCATTTTGATGGCAGGCAATCACATCCGTATAACCTTCTGTTAAGATGGCTACTCCCGTTTGTGCAATGGGTTTTCGCCCTTGGTACAATCCGTATAATACTTTGGTTTTGATATAGTAAGGAGTTTCTTTGCTATTTAGGTATTTTGGCAGTACCTCTTGAGGAGCGCGCCCACCAAAACCAACTACTTCTCCTTTTTCGTTCTGAATAGGAAATAGTAAGCGATCATTAAAGAAGTCGGAATTGCGGTCTTCTTTCACGGAAATTAACCCCAATGTTTTTCCCATTTCAAAATGACCAGCCTCAATCAATGGAGCAGTAATAATACGTTGCCCGGGCGTGTAACCAATTTGGAAGTTTAAGATAGATTCAGGAGAGAATTGTCTCTCCTGAACCATCTTTTTCGCCCAATGCGTATCAGCTAAGTTATTGTACTCTTTTTGATACTTTTGAGTTACTTCATTTAATAAATCAACGGCTTTTTTCTTTTTCTCTATCTTGGCTTGTTGCTCTGCAGAAACCTCTTCGTGTTCTAAGGTGATCCCACAAATAGAAGCGATTTTTTCCACCGCTTCAACAAAATTTAATGCATCTTTCAACCGAACGAATTTAATTCCATCACCGGCTTGACCAGATGAATAACACACCCAGTTATTCTTCGCGGGATTCACGTGAAAAGAAGGGGTGCTCTCATTGGTCAGTGGGGACTTACAAACCCAAGAGCTCCCGCTTTTCTTTAACTCTGCGTAATGGGAGATTATATTATATATGTCTGCTTCTCTTACTCGATCTAGTGAACTTTCTTTAATCTGCATGGTGTTGGTTGGGTTTTAGTAGGGTTATGATCTCCAATATTCTTCGTAATATAGTAAGCTCTGTATTGAGCTGTTTTTGTCTTCTTTCGTTGTGTTCTTTCGCTTGTATAAAAGCTTCTTTCACACTTGGGGTTTGGATGAAACTAATGGTTTGTTCCGCTTGCTCCAGTTGCTCCGTGATATGCACAAATTCTTTGGTCTTTTGTACTTTGATGGCTTGTAGATCACTGTCGTCATAAATCAATTGACAAGCGACAAGTACTTCTATTTTATCACTGTCGTTGGATTGAACTGCATAGTCTTTAATTACGGTTACTGATAAGGTGTTGAGTAATTGTGACTTTTTAAAGAACAGATTGAACGCGATACCCAAATGGTGGATAAGGTCAGTTCCGTAATACATTTTAAAATCTTCATAAGCAAGCATAGGCGTGAGCTTTACTGTTAGTTTCATGGGTCATAGTTAAAAGTGAGCTTTCAATTTCATCACCTCTCTCTTACTTTTAACCTTTAATTTTCTGAATACACTCATTTTATGAGTTCCAACCGTACTTGGAGCAATAAAGAGTTGTTCTGCAATCACTTTATCTTCCAATCCTTCAGCTAGTAGCATAAAAACTTCTTTTTCTCTTGGTGTAAAACCATAATCTAACTTTAATTGTTTGGAGGGCCATCTAGCACATTTACAGTTCTTAGAACATCTAAAGCCTTCAGCTGGACCAAATTCACCTTCTACGATATCTGGGGTGTTGTTTAATCCACCATAAATGCAGAATGCGTACTCGTTTAATGCCTCACTAAAAGATAGTTTTCCTAAATCACTCCATGCAATGGGATCATTTAAAAACATCGCATATAGCTTTGTTCTTAATTCTTTAGGCAACTGATCAATTAATCTTATTTTACCGTTTTGAATGAAATAAGCTTTTCTGGCTGTATTATCTCCAAATATTTCAATGTTATTATCTGTAGGTAAAAGACCAGATATAATGTTTTTTTGTGTAAATTTGTCTTGCATTTTTCGATTGTTATTTAATTAATGATTGAGATTTTAAACCCAGAGTGACCGCTCTGGGTTTTTTTGTTTATACATCTTTTTGTAATATTTCTTTCTTCTTTATAGCGAAATCTTTGTATTGTTTTTTCTTGTTATTGCATAGTTCAATAATCGCCTTTTCTACTCTAATGTCTTCTCTAATTCCATTTACAATATGAGTGATGTAGCTTCTTGAAAAAGGTTTTCCTTTGGCATTATAGATGCTATTCATCTCTAGGAAGTCCAGTATTTGTGATGTATACCTGAATCCTAAGATGTTTTTTATTCGGTTTGTTAAATCGGAGCAAATCATATGTTTATACTATTTTAATGAATGATACATTTTTGTAACTTGTATTAGTTATGTATTAGTATTGTACTACAAATAAACAATACATTTTTATATCATCAAAGTAAAATGATATAAAAATTTCTCTTTTTGATTAAAATAAAATGTAAAGACATGGAAGTCATAGGTTTGCGATTAAAAAAATATTTAGAGTATAAAGATGTAAAAAGAGCTGATTTTGCTGAGGAGGTAAATATGTCTTACGCTTCATTAACACATTTGTTAAATGGCAATAGAAATATGAGTAGCGACATGTTAGATAGGATATTTACATATTTTCCAGATCTGAATGCACGATGGTTCGTGTCAGGTAAGGGACCCATGGAATACACTGTTTCTTCCTATTTCATTGATCAAGAGAAAGAATACCCAGTAGTAAAGGAAGAACCGATGTATGATAGAGATCAATTACTTCGAGAGTTTATTGAAGATGAGGATGTATTGAATGCGGTTCGCAATCTATTGGACAAAGCTTTGGAGCAAAATGTGAAACAGATTGAAAACAAGGAATAGGTAATGAGTGTAGGTAATCGATTAAGAGAATATCTAAAGCTTCAGAAAGTAAGTCGCAAAGATTTTGCAGAAGCGATTGGAGTCAATTACAATTCACTTTCTCGCATGTTAACCGAGGGAAGATTCATGCAAAGTGATACGATAGAAAAAGCACTGAAGTATTTTCCCAACTTAAATGCGCGTTGGTTAATCACCGGTGAAGGATCACCGGAACTCAAGATATTGGATGCGGCATCCATTACCAATGAATTATTGGCAAGTGCTGTAGTTAAGCAGCATTTGGAAGAAATCGTTAAGCGAAAATTGGAAGAATAAAATCCCAAACGTACCAATCACTTACCAATAGGAAAAGTAAACGTCTGATTTATAAGAATGTAAATAGGATGGGCAACCCCTCCCGCGGACGCAAAAAAAAGCACTTAGGGTCTTCCTAAGTGCTTTTTTTTATGAAAAAAACGTTTTTTATGCTATTTTTTCTAAAAAGTGATAAAAATCATGTTTTATGCATGCATAGTATCATACTTTTGATGTGTAATAAAATAAAGCTATAAAGAGAAATTACGTTTCTTGTTATCTTTTGTGTAAATATTGTTTTAGTGTCTTAATCGAAATGGTTTACAGAAGATAGGGAGAAATGCTATGAAAAAGAAAAAGATATTTTGTAGTTTGTGAGTTTGGCTACAGAATAGCATATTGTTGTTTGAAAAAAAGCACTAATCGCTAGTTAGTGCTTTTTTATTTTTATTATCTCTGGTATTTGCAACAACCGTGTAAATCATTATAAGCTTCATCCGTTGCTTTTACTGCATCTGTATCATGACCTGCTTTAGCAATAGCCTCTTGGATTTCTTTTCCCGTTGTTTTCTTTGGATTTAAGTATACGGTCAATTGTTGGTCGGCAATAGACCAATCAACAGAGCGAACCCCTTTTACGTCCAAAGCAGCTTTTTCAATGCGCTTTTTGCACATTTCGCACAGACCTTTTACGCCAATTACTTGCTTTGGCTGCTCTTTTTCTTGTGCAGATACCGCTGCAGTTGTAAGTAGGACTAATCCTAAAGTTAAAAATAATTTTTTCATATAGTAAAGAGTTTGAGTTAATTAATCAAGTTTGAATCGCAATCCCGCATAATACATCGATCCTGTAATTGGCGCATAAACCATGGAGGTATCAAAATCAGTATCAAAAGGGTTACTTGCGCTAACAATAGGATTGCGTTGTTTGTAGTTGCCCATATTTTCACCACCGACATAAAATTCAAATCGAGGAGAAAATACTTTGGTAATCTGAAAATTCATCAAGGAATAGGGATTAGAGGAAGATTTTAGTTGGTTCACTTCTGCATATTGTTCCGTAGTGGTGATGCGTTGTTTCCCCAACCAATTATACGTAAAATCAAATTTCCAATGCGCACCATTGTCCTTTTCATTGGTAGTGAATTCTAAATTTGCAAAGAAACGGTGTTTGGGTTGATACGCTTTTTCAAATGTACCCGTCTTTTGATCTGTGGCAATGTCGTAATATTTATAAGCAGAACGCAAATTTAAGTTGCGCGCTAGGTTATAGTTTACTTCCAATTGAAAGCTATTCGCATAAGATTTGCCATCTAAGTTGTAGAATAATAATTGATGTGCATTATAATCGGCATCTACGACAATTTGATTTTCGAAGTCTGTGCGATAAAAATCGAGGGTTACATCCCCTTTTCGACCGATAAAATGGAAGTTTTGCGTAAAGCTCAACCCGTAGTTCCAGGCAATTTCAGGATCTAAATCGTAGATCTTGCCGTTGTTCCCTTCAAGCTGAAAGTAGCGATTGGTAGCGAAGAAAATCTGATTTTCCGCAAATACATTGGCTAAGCGTTTTCCTCTACCTACAGAAGCGCGTAAAACCCCATTCTCCCACGGATTATAACGCAAATGCAAGCGAGGCGTCGCAAACAATCCCATGCGGTTGTGATAGTCTACTCGCATACCGGCAACTACGCTAAAATCCGTTGTATTGTCGTAGGTATATTCATAAAATGCTCCTAAAGCATTGTCCGTTCTATTGAAATTCCCATCGATACCAGGAACGAATACTTGTTCGGTATACTGATCTAACGTAAAGCTAAGTCCTGTTGTAAATTTGTGAAGTGTATTGCTGATAATCGAATTAAAAACTAGATTAGAGTACAAGCTATTTTGCTTGATATCATACAAGTTTAACCCAAAATAAGAGTCCTGTTTGTGGTAGTTGTAGGCCACTTGCAATCCTGCGCTTTGAAAAGGCAAATCAGGAAATACATAACCTATCTTAGTGGATAAATCGATTTTTTCCGTGTTGATTTCAGATCCCCAAAGAACTGTTGAACCCTTGTCCTTCTTTTTGTCAAAGTCAACTTGCCCAGCTACTTTATTGTCTTTCATATAACGGGCTGTGATAAAACTCACTACGCCTTTTTCTGGATTGATGTATTGCCAGCGATTCATCACGTTGATCTGTTCTCCTTTCGGCATATCCAAGAAACCGTCGTGATTTTTATCGTGATCTCCAGTTCTTACGTTTCCGTGGATGAATAGAGAAGAACTCCATTTGTCGTTTAAACGGTAATTGCCGTGAATATTCGCCTCAAAACGCTCGTCATTAGAACCGTATAGATTTAAATAGAACGGACGATCCGTGGCGGGTTTTATCAATTCTGTATTCAATTGGCCCGAAATACTTTCATAACCATTGATTACTGTTCCAGCTCCTTTGGTGACTTGAATACTTTCTACCCAGGTTCCTGGTGTAAAAGTCAATCCGTAAATTTGAGAAGCCCCTCGAACAGAGGGAATGTTCTCTTCTGCAATGAGAATATACGGACTGGTTAATCCCAACATTTTAATTTGTTTGGTTCCCGTTATGGCATCCGTATAGTTAACATCAATAGAAGGGTTGGTTTCAAAAGCCTCTGAAATGTTACAACAAGCGGCTTTTAATAATTCTCCGCTATTCATCGTGAAGCTATTGGTCGTTCCTTTGATGGAACGTGTCGTGTTGCGCTGTTTGGTTTTGATGATTACTTCATCTAGCGATTCCTCGGGTTGTAAAATAAGGTGATAAGATTGTCCTTCTTGGGGAGTTAGCGTTTGCGTTTTATACCCAATATACGAAATGGTCAAGGGCGCTTTCTCAATAAAGGTTAAGGTGAATTTCCCTTGCATATCCGTAGCAACACCAATCGATTGATGGGCATAAAAAACGGAAGCTCCAATAATAGGGGTATGTGTTTCATCAACGATTTGTCCTGTAATCGTCTGTTGTGCATATAGCGAAGTACCCGCTGTTAATACAACAAGGGTAACTAAATGTTTGATCATTTTTTACGTGTAATTGTTAATACATAATAAAGAAGTTGGACTTAAAAAAATAAGTCAAACGAAAAATGTAGGGATAATAACTATGCGTAAAGTACTAAGCGACAATATAATTGATAGAGTGGAGGAGCGTGAGCCTCCATATAGTATGCTAAAGTTTCTTGTTGCTGAACAGGAAAATCAACGGGGTAGTTTGAATAAGTGGTCCAAGCGTAATCAGGAAGAATAAAATCAAAATAGTGAGCATATACATGCTGAATATTGTGATCCGAAGGATTGGACTTAATCAATTCATCTTGACAACACTTTTTGTCGGCGAATTTTTTGACCGGTTTTTCAACGGCAACCTTGGTTGAACAACAAGCTTTTTCTTGTTGTTTTTCTATTTCCATTTCCATTTCCATTTCCATGGAACAGCCCTTTTCTTGGTGCGTATGGGTATAACGCAACGGACTGTAATGTGCTTCGCCTTGACAATAATGTACGCTCATGGACCATCCTATGTTTGAAAATAGGAAAATCAACAAAAACCAGATACTGACAAGTCTTTTCTTTAGCATGGAACAAAAATAAGAAAAAAAGCAGGATTTCAATAGAGTAGAACGTTTTTTGTTCAATTTTTAGGGGCGAAAAAAGAAAAAATGACTACAACAGAAATTGTACCTTTGATTGAATAAAACAGTAGAACATGCAGACGTTATATTCAACGCTTTTAGAAGAAGCGAAGCACATGATAGCAGGACAAGCTAGTGTGACAGAAAAGTTACAAGCCATTTGCAACTTATTAGAAAATAAAGTGCCTCATTACGATTGGGTGGGATTTTATTTTGCTGAACCAGAAAAACGCTTGTTGCATTTAGGGCCGTATACAGGAGAGGCTACCGATCATACCGTTATTCCATTTGGCAAGGGCATTTGCGGGCAAGTAGCAGAAAGCAATCAAACGTTTTTAGTGGAGGATGTGAGCGCACAAGGTAATTATATCGCTTGCAGCATGACGGTGAAATCAGAAATTGTCGTGCCTTTATTTGTGGAAGGAAAAAATATTGGACAAATTGATATCGATTCACATACGCTAAATGCCTTTACCCAAGAGGATCAGGATTTCTTGGAAACACTGAATGAACAGGTTGCATTACTTTACCTATAAAGTGATGTTACAGTGGAATTTATTATTTTTTTGAAAAAAAATATAGAACTGTGATGGTGGTTTGAAAAATAAAAGTAACTTTGCATTTGAATTTTAGAAGACTAGAATTCGTACATAAAAATCATTAAAGAATATTGGCATGTATTTAACGAAAGAAAAAAAAGCTGAGATCTTCCAACAACACGGAGGTGTAGCTGCAAACACAGGATCTGCAGAAGGACAAATTGCTTTGTTCACTTACAGAATCTCTCACTTAACTGAGCACTTAAAAAGAAATCGTAAAGATTACAACACGGAGCGTTCATTAGTTCTTTTAGTAGGTAAAAGAAGAAGACTTCTTGACTACTTAAAGAAAACTGAGATTAACAGATATCGTGAGATCATTAAAGTATTGGGTATTAGAAAATAATCAATATAGGAAAGAGGTGCCTGCGCGCCTCTTTTTGTTTTTTTGCCTTTAGCAGAGTTAGATCTGGTTTTTCATTGGGTTTCATATACTACACAACACACAACACAACACACACAACACATTTTACGTCTCTCTTTGGAGAGACAGAAACCCTAAAGTATTAAATTATTATGATTCCTAAGGTAACCAAAGAAATTATCGATTTAGGAGATGGACGTAGCATCTCAATCGAAACGGGGAAATTAGCGAAACAAGCAGATGGTTCTGTTGTTGTTCGTATGGGAGACTGTATGCTTTTAGCTACAGCTGTTTCTGCGAGAACGGCAAATCCAGGTGTGGACTTCCTTCCTTTAACTGTAGATTACAGAGAAAAATTCGCTGCTGCTGGACGTTTTCCAGGAGGCTTTTTTAAACGCGAGGCTCGTCCTAGTGACCAAGAAGTGTTGACAATGCGTCTAGTTGACCGTTGTTTGCGCCCTTTGTTCCCAGATGATTACCATGCGGAAACACAAGTGATGATTCAGTTGATGTCTCATGACGAAAACGTAATGCCTGATGCATTAGCTGGTTTAGCTGCTTCTGCAGCATTAGCTGTGTCAGATATTCCTTTTTACAATTCAATCTCTGAGGTAAGAGTTGGTCGTGTAGACGGACAATTCATTATCAACCCATCAAGAGAGCAGTTAGATGCTTCTGATCTAGATATGATGATCGGTGCTTCTAAAGACTCTGTATGTATGGTAGAGGGTGAAATGAGAGAAATCTCAGAACAAGATATGATTGATGCAATTAAATTTGCACATGAAGCAATCAAAGTTCAAATCGAAGCACAAGAAAAAATGCGTGCAGCTCTAGGTCTTACTTTCCGTGAGTATGAACCAGAACCAACAGATGCTGAAGTAGAAAAAATCGTGTATGATGCCGCTTATGCTAAATTATACGAAATCGCTTCTCATGCTAGTGGTAAGAGCGAGCGTGGTGAGAAATTTGCTGAGGTGAAAGAAGAAGTATTGACTCTATTCTCAGAAGAGGATTTAGTTGAAAAGGCTGAATTAATCAGTACTTACTTCAAGAAAACACAAAAAGAAGCAGTACGCAACTTAATCTTAGATCAAAATATCCGTTTAGATGGTCGTAAAACAACTGAAATTCGCCCAATTTGGAGTGAAGTTGATTACTTACCTTCAGTACACGGATCATCTTTGTTTACTCGTGGTGAAACACAAGCGTTAGCTACTGTTACTTTAGGTACATCAAGAGATGCAAATATCATTGATTTACCTAGTGAACAAGGAGAAGAAAGATTTTATTTACACTATAACTTCCCTCCATTCTCAACAGGAGAAGCTAAACCGTTAAGAGGTACATCTCGTAGAGAGGTAGGACATGGTAACCTAGCACAACGTGCATTGAAAAACATGATCCCTGCTGATTGTCCTTATACAATTCGTCTAGTGTCTGAAGTATTAGAATCAAATGGGTCGTCTTCTATGGCAACCGTTTGTGCAGGTACATTAGCTTTGATGGATGCTGGTATCCAATTAGTGAAACCCGTTTCTGGTATTGCTATGGGATTAATCTCAGATGCTAAAACTGGACGTTGGGCTGTATTGTCTGATATTTTAGGTGATGAAGATCACTTAGGAGATATGGACTTTAAAGTTACAGGTACTAGAGATGGTATCACAGCTTGTCAAATGGATATTAAAATCGATGGATTAGCTTATGATATCATGGAACAAGCGTTGAAACAAGCACTTGATGGACGTCTACATATCCTTGGATTATTAGAAGAAACAATCGCTGTTCCTAATGAAACAGTGAAACCTAAAGCTCCTAAAATTATTACCGTTACTATCCCTAAAGATTTTATCGGTGCAGTGATCGGACCTGGTGGTAAAAATATTCAAGCACTTCAAGCAGAAACAGGTACTACTATCGTTATTAACGAAGAGGGTGACTTTGGTTTAATCGAAGTATTGGGTACGGACCAAGCAGGTATGGATAGAGCTTTAGCTTCAATTAGCAATACAATCTTCTCTCCAGTAGAAGGAGATGTATATAAAGTGAAAGTAGTGAAAATGCTTGACTTCGGTGCAGTTGTAGAATTTGTACCAGGTAAAGAAACGTTACTTCACGTGTCTGAATTTGATTGGAAACGCATTGAAAATCCTTCAGATGTATTGAAAATTGGAGATGAGTTGGAAGTGAAATACATGGGAATTGATCCAAAAACTAGAAAGCCAAAAGTTTCTAGAAAAGCGCTTATGCCTCGTCCTCCAAGAGAGAATAAACCAGAAGGTAACAAACCAGAAGGAGCTCAAGGAGCAAAAACAGAAGAAAAGAAGTAATTCTTATCATCATATAAAAAACACCTCATTTGAGGTGTTTTTTTGTTTTAAACCCGCTGGGAATAATGCGTTTTCTTGGTTTTTGAGTATCTTTAAAACACAATATAGAAATACAGAAATGAGTAAAATAAATATAGGAATCATTGGTTTAGGAGGGGTTGGCGGATTTTATGGGGGATTGTTGGCGCATCATTTTGAACAAGAACCACAAGTAACGATTCATTTTGTCGCAAGAGGGGTACACGGTGAACAAATCAAAAAACATGGACTCACCGTGCTTTCGAAAGACCATTCGGTCGTCGGTAAACCAACACGAGTGGTAGAAAGAGTGCAAGATTTGGGTAAAATGGATTTTATACTCCTTTGTACAAAAGAATATGACTTGGACGAGGTAATTGTTGATTTGAAGACAATCGTTGCTAAAAACACGGTTATTTTGCCTCTTTTGAATGGGGTTGAAGCCTTTGAAAAGCTCGATCGAGAAGTAGAAGCTGAAATATGGCAAGGATGTACTTATATGGTTTCTCGTCTAAAAGAGACCGGTGTAATTGACAATCCCAGTGGAAGACAAAAAATTGTATTTGGTCGAACGGAAAAAATTACTCCCTTGATGCTTCAGATGAATCATTTATTACAAGCAGCGGGAATCAATTCTATCTGCACCCAAGAGATCGCGACAGAAGTTTGGGAAAAGTATATTCTAGTTTCTTCTTCTGCCGTGGCCACTGCTTTTTACAATTGCTCCTTTGGTGTAGTGATGCGTGATTATCCAGCGATAATTCATGCATTAGTTACAGAAGCTAGCGCAATAGCGAAGGCGAAGGATGTGAATTTAACCGAGGATATCGTCGAAGTAGTGATGCAGCGTTTGGCGGCGATTCCCTTTGATTCTACCACGTCGATGCACAGTGATTTCATAAGTAATAAGTCTCAGACAGAACTGGAAGTGATGGCTGGCTACTTTATTCGTGAAGGAGAACGTTTGCAAATAAAAGTTCATACCTATCAAAAAATGTACGGTGTTTTAAAGGAACAACAAGGTCATTATGGGAGGTAATAAATAGAAAGAGCCGTTTTTTTACGGCTCTTTCTTATTGTGATAACATGAGATACAATATCGTTATTCCTGATAAAATACAAGGGAGAATTAAGTTGCTCCAAGCTGTTTTTTTCTTTATCGCTAATACAAGCCATACCAAAGGAATCCCGAATAAAGCTGCAAGTAGTGGTAACCATAAAAGTTCGTATATCGCACCTAGAAGTCTATACGTGTAGATTCCGTTAGTTCCCGTGCGACTTAAAAGGGCAAAGCCAATAATCAACAACGTACTAAGGAAAGATAGACCGTGTAATGCAAAGGTAAATTTAGGTATTTGATTCATTTTTTTGTTTTTGGTTAGAGTAAAGATATACTTTTTTTATATTCCTGATATGGGGTTGATATTTATTTATTGCTTGATTTTTAGGTAGTTAAAAAAGAGTTGATTTGGTTAGGTCTAAAAAAATGCTTATATTTGCTATATCAGCTGTAAAGTGATTGATAAAAATCACTTGCAATTAGGCATACATATATAGAGGGTTATCCTCTTTGTCTAGTAAGAACCTTTCGAGGTTCTCCTTTATTAGGTTGTCTCTTTTGATGACCTATCAAATCACTCAAAAGGAGTGTCTGTAAGAATCTGCGTACTAGATTCTTTCTTTGATGAAATCTAAAATATCGTTTATTAATTAGCTCCATTTCAAATGAAAGATCGGGGCCTAAAATAGTAGTATATAATGACTAATTTTAAAGTAGGAATTATTGGAGCAGGTCCAAGCGGACTTGCTATGTTAAGAGCTTTTGAATCAGAACAGAAAAAAGGGAATCCCATTCCTGAAATCAAGTGTTATGAGAAACAAGATAATTGGGGTGGAATGTGGAACTATACTTGGCGTACAGGTGTAGGAAAATACGGAGAACCGTTACACGGAAGTATGTATAAATACTTGTGGTCCAACGGGCCTAAAGAATGTTTGGAATTTGCGGATTATACCTTTATGGATCACTTCAAACAGCCGATTTCCTCTTATCCACCAAGAGAGGTACTCTTCGATTATATTGAAGGGCGTATTAAACAGAGTAATGCAAGGGAGTATATCAAATTTAATACGGTAGCTCGTTGGGTAGATTACTTAGAAGACAAAAAGCAATTCCGCGTTATTTTTGATGACTTAGTTAAAAATGAAACCTTTGAGGAGTTCTTTGATTACTTGGTATTGGGTACAGGACATTTCTCTACACCTAATATGCCTTTCTTTAAGGGAATTGATAACTTCCCCGGAACCGTAATGCACGCACACGATTTCCGTGGTGCGGATCAATTTATAGACAAAGATATCTTACTGATTGGAAGTAGTTATTCGGCGGAAGATATCGGGGTACAGTGTTTCAAGCACGGAAGTAAATCGGTTACCATTTCTTATCGAACCAATCCTATCGGGGTTAAATGGCCAAAGGGAGTAGAAGAAAAGACGATTGTAACCCACTTTGAAGATAATAAAGCCTTCTTTAAAGATGGTACATCCAAAGAATTTGATGCAGTTGTATTGTGTACAGGATACCAGCATAAATTCCCTTTCTTACCGGATAATTTGCGTTTAAAAACGAAGAACTGTCTCTATCCAGATAACTTATACAAAGGAGTGGTATTCAATGAAAATGAACGCCTAATATTCTTAGGGATGCAAGACCAATACTATACGTTTAATATGTTTGACGCTCAGGCTTGGTTTGCGCGAGATTATATGTTAGGGCGAATAGCACTTCCTACAAAAGAGCAACGCAACGCCGATATTTCCAATTGGCTAAAAGAAGAGGAACAAACAAAGACAAGTAACGAACAAGTAGATTTTCAAACGGCTTATATTAAAGATTTAATCGGTTTGACGGATTATCCAACCTTTAATATTGAGGAGGTAGGGGAAATGTTTAAACGCTACTTAGACTCCAAAGAAATAGATATTCTAACATATCGAGATCAAGTGTATACTTCTGTGATGACCAATGTAACCGCAGAAGAACACCATACGGTTTGGATGAAAGAATTAGACGATAGTTTAGAACGTTACTTGGATGAGGTAGAAGCAGATGAAAAAGAACTAAGTAAAGTCAATTATTATTAATCGTTGCGATTAGTATAATTAAATTGTTTTTACAAAGCCTTAAAAATCATGTTTTTAGGGCTTTTTGTTTTTAGAATGTTACAAAAAGAAAATATTTTTAAAAATATTGTAACTTTTTGATGTAACTGTACGTATAACTAATGTAGGCCATTAAGGACAAAGACAAATAAGGAGTAAAATACTATGAGACAACTTAAAATTACCAAGCAGGTTACGAATCGTGAAACAGCTTCACTAGATAAGTATTTGCAAGAGATTGGTAAAGTAGATTTGATTACTGCAGATGAAGAGGTAGAATTAGCACAGCGAATTAAGGCAGGAGATCAAAGAGCTTTAGAAAAATTAACTAAGGCTAACTTAAGATTCGTGGTTTCGGTAGCAAAACAATACCAAAATCAAGGGTTGACACTTCCGGATTTAATTAATGAAGGAAACTTAGGGTTGATCAAAGCAGCACAGCGTTTTGATGAAACTCGTGGTTTTAAATTTATTTCTTACGCAGTTTGGTGGATTAGACAATCAATTTTGTCAGCTTTAGCTGAACAATCGAGAATTGTGCGTTTACCATTAAATAAAATTGGTTCGATCAATAAAATTAATAAGATGTACGCGTTATTGGAACAGTCGAATGAACGTCCACCTTCAGCAGAGGAAATCGCTGTAGAATTGGATATGACTGTGAATGACGTAAAAGAGAGTATGAAAAACTCTGGACGTCACTTATCCATGGATGCTCCGTTAGTGGAAGGAGAAGATTCTAACTTGTATGACGTATTGCGTTCAGGAGAGTCTCCAAATCCAGATCGTGAGCTAATTCACGAGTCATTGCGTACGGAAATCGAGAGAGCATTAGAAACCTTAACTCCTCGTGAGGCAGATGTGGTTCGCTTGTATTTCGGTTTAGGGGATCAACACCCAATGACATTAGAAGAAATAGGAGAAACGTTTGATCTAACAAGAGAACGCGTCAGACAAATCAAGGAAAAGGCAATCCGCAGATTGAAACATACATCAAGAAGTAAAATACTGAAAACGTATTTAGGATAATAGTAAAAGCACTGCTCAGCAGTGCTTTTTTTTATGTCTTTTTTGAAAGAATGAAGCGCTTTGTTCGATTTGGATGTTTTGAACAAAGCGTGTTATATAGACTATCTGTCGTATTTTGAGCGCAGTGGGAATTACTATGATGGCTATGCCCTTGCCTAGCAAATTCTTTTTTGTTAATGCTAACTTAAATTGTTCTACATTCGCCCCCGAATGTAAATATAACTATGAGTCAAACTAACCTATTAAAAAAGTATTTTTTGCTGTGTTTCCTCCTTTTTGGATCCGCATCTCAAACCTTCGCTCAATCTAAAGAAGATGTAAAAATCGGCATTGGATTACAAGGAGTGGAATTAGCTGTAAATAAGAAAATCTACCAACAGTTTTACGTTGAAGCTTATGCTGGATTAGGTGGCGGATACGATGCCGTAGACGGCTTCTCCTATACGCTAGATGTTAAAAACTTAGTTCCTTATACCAAGGGAATTGTAAAGTGGAATTATGTAGATCAGGATCGAAAGAGAAATTTCGTTTCCTTACAAGGAAAGTACTCGTTTGGAGATAAAGATTATCTCGATTTAAATAGAGCGTTACTAACCGAGGTAAATTGGGGTATAGAACGCCATTTTACGGAGAATTTTATTTTTGAAGCCCATGTTGGAATTGGTCATTTAAAGGATTTTGATGTAAAGAAATCACTTGTATTGCCAACGGTTGGTGTGAGTTTAAAATATCGATTATTTAATTTCAACAAGTAAAATAGGAGATAAGGAAAAAAAAGAGATAAAAAAAGAGGCTTGATAGCCTCTTTCTTTGTTTAGTGTTGATAGACAACATATTTCATATCATCTTCTGTTACAACTTTCGTTAAGTTATGAGAAGATAAACCTTTCATGGCTTTGTCCCATTTCTTGCCACTTAAAGCAGCTTGTTCTTTTAAGGAACCAAGTTCTACTTTGTTGTCGTTGTTTTCTAGAATTTGGATGATGATTTTTTCTTCCTCTGATAATTCTACCGTTGGAGCTGTTTTCTCTGGTCTCATTTGAGGGAAAAACAACACTTCTTGAATCGATGGATTGTTCGTTAAGAACATGATTAAACGGTCCATTCCAATTCCCAACCCAGAAGTTGGTGGCATTCCGTATTCTAAAGCACGCAAGAAATCTTGGTCAATAAACATCGCTTCGTCATCTCCGCGGTCTGCTAAAGCCATTTGAGCTTCAAAACGCTCTCTTTGGTCAATCGGGTCATTTAACTCAGAGTATGCATTTGCAATCTCTTTTCCACAAACCATTAGCTCAAAACGCTCCGTTAATTCGGGATTGTCTCTATGTGCTTTGGTTAAAGGCGACATCTCTTTAGGATAATCGGTAATATACGTGGGTTGGATGTAGTTCCCCTCACATTTCTCACCGAAAATTTCATCAATTAATTTTCCTTTACCCATGGTTTGATCTACTGGAATTCCCATGCCTAAAGCAGCTTGACGAATTTCGTCTTCAGTTTTTCCTGTAATGTCAAACCCCGTAAATTCTTTAATTGAATCAGCCATTGTGATTCGCTTATAGGGTGCTTTAAAGTCGATTTCATGCTCGCCAAACGTCGCTTTTGTAGTTCCATTCACAGCGATAGCACAATGCTCTAATAAGCGCTCAGTAAACTCCATCATCCAGTTGTAGTCTTTGTAAGCTACATAGATTTCCATTGCTGTAAACTCTGGATTGTGGGTTCTGTCCATTCCTTCGTTGCGGAAGTTTTTAGAGAATTCGTAAACGCCATCAAAACCACCTACAATTAAGCGTTTTAGATACAATTCATTCGCGATACGCAAATACAACGGAATATCTAAAGCATTGTGATGTGTGATGAATGGACGTGCAGAGGCTCCTCCTGGAATTGATTGTAATACAGGTGTTTCAACTTCCATATAACCCGCCTCATTGAAGAAGTTACGCATTGCACTAAATAATTTCGTACGCTTAACGAATATTTCTTTGTTTTGTGGGTTTACAACTAAATCGACATAACGCATTCTGTAGCGCAATTCTGGATCTGTAAAAGCATCAAAGGTATTTCCCTCTGCATCCGTTTTAGGTAATGGCAACGGGCGCAACGATTTGCTCAATAGAGAAAGTCCTTGTACGCGTACTGTTTTTTCTCCTACTTGCGTCGTGAATAACTCTCCTTCGATACCAATGATATCTCCGAGGTCAATTAGCTTTTTGTAAACTTCGTTGTATAAATCTTTGTTCTCACCCGGACAAAGTTCATCTCTGTTGATATATAGTTGAATCTTTCCTTCACTGTCTTGAATCGTTGCGAAAGAAGCTTTTCCTTGAATACGCGAAGACATGAGTCTTCCTGCCACAATTACCTTCTTACCTTCTTCAAAACCGTTCTTTATCTGCTTGGATGTATGATTTACTGGAAATAAGTTAGCAGGATAAGGATTCACACCAAGCTCTTGCAATTTTGCGAGCTTCTCTCTTCTGATGATTTCTTGTTCTGAAAGTTGCATAATAATTGTGAATTATGAATTAATTTATAAAGTGCAAATATAGGTAATCTTTAAAAATTACTCCCCATTGTATAGAGCCAAATGTCAGTTAATTAGTCAATTGATCTGTTTAGAGGAAATTTCAAGATAGGGTTTAACGGAAATTATACCCATAATTCATAAAAAATGACGAAATTTGTAGGGTATAAATAAGTGATTATGAGTATTTGGAGAGTAATTTTGTCTATTATATTTCCGCCTATTGCAGTGTACGATAAAGGGTGCGGATCCATAGTAATTGTTTTTCTTTTAACCCTAGCCGGTTGGATTCCTGGCGTTATTGGAGCTTTAGTCATTCTCAATAATCCGAAATATAACCGCTAAGTTTTTGAACATGAATAAAGAAGTAACCCTAATTGATTTAGGTGAAAAAGACTATAAAGATACCTGGGCCTATCAAGAAGAACTCTTTCAATCGGTTTTAGACATCAAAATAAAAAACAGGAGAGAAGAAACAGAGGAGCCAACACCCAATTACTTTTTGTTTGTCGAACATCCCCATGTCTATACTTTGGGAAAAAGTGGGCATATAGAAAATCTATTGCTCAATGAGGAGCAGTTAGAAGCTAAAGGAGCGACGTTTTATAAAATTAATAGAGGAGGAGATATTACCTATCACGGTCCAGGACAGATTGTAGGATATCCGATTTTGGATTTAGAAAATTTCTTTACGGATATTCACAAATATTTGCGTTTGTTAGAAGAAACAATGATTCTCGTGCTGAAAGATTATGGTATTGAGGCAACGCGAAGTGAAGGTGAAACAGGTGTTTGGTTAGGTGTAGGTACGCCATTTGCCAGAAAAATATGCGCCATGGGGGTGCGTGCTTCTCGTTGGGTGACGATGCATGGTTTTGCCTTGAATGTCAATTCGGACTTAGGGTATTTTGACAATATCATTCCCTGTGGAATCCGAGGGAAAGGAGTTACCTCTTTACATGTGGAACTAGGTGTGAATTACGTAGATGAAGATGAAGTACGAGCTAAAATCATTACGTATTTTACCGAATTATTTGAAGCGACTATAAAAGAACAGTAATATAATTTATAAAATCTCAAGCGGACGTTCCTCTTGGGATTTTTTTATCTTTGTACAAACAACACGATAGTATGAAAAATATAAAAATAGCGCCATCGGTTTTGGCTGCCGATTTTGCAAATCTACAACGCGATATTGAAATGATTAATGAGAGTCAAGCGGATTGGTTCCACATTGATATTATGGACGGTGTTTTCGTGCCAAATATATCTTTTGGAATGCCTGTTTTGGCGGCGATCAACAAACACGCGAAGAAAACCTTAGACGTGCATTTGATGATTGTAGATCCTGATCGATATATTAAAACATTTAAAGATTTAGGAGCAGATATCTTGACCGTTCACTATGAAGCTTGCACACATTTACACCGTACGGTACAAGCAATTAAAGCAGAAGGGATGCAAGCAGGAGTTGCGTTAAATCCACATACGCCAGTGGCTGTTTTAGAGGATATTATTCAAGATTTAGATTTAGTACTAATCATGAGTGTAAACCCTGGTTTTGGTGGACAGAGCTTTATCGAAAATACCTATGATAAAGTGCGTAAGTTAAAAGCGATGTTCGATGCGAAAGGAGCAAATGTAATCATTGAAATTGACGGTGGAGTAAACAGCAAAAATGCAAAAGCTTTAGTTGATGCTGGGGCTGGTGCCTTAGTAGCGGGTAATTTTGTATTTAGTGCTGCGGATCCTATGGCAACAATAGCCGATTTGAAAGACATCGTAAAATAGGTTGACGGTGATCAGGTAAGGAGAAGGAGTAGATTTTGGGTTAGAAAACAAGTTGCCTTAAAATTCAACAAATCAATAACTTTACAACGTACAAACTGCACATAAAAAAACGGCTTGAAGAATTCTTCAAGCCGTTTTTTTATAATAGGGTGTGATCTTACATCATTCCTGGCATACCTCCGCCCATTGGCATTCCTCCACCGTTTTCGTCTTTAATATCAACTAAAGCACATTCTGTGATAAGGATCATACCTGCAACTGAAGCAGCATTTTCTAAAGCTACTCTTGTTACTTTTTTCGGATCGATTACACCTGCTTGTAGCATATCGATGTATTCATTTGTTTTAGCGTTGTATCCGAAGTTATTGCTTCCTTCTAATACTTTAGCTACTACTACAGAACCTTCTAAACCTGCGTTTTCAACAATGGTTCTCAATGGAGATTCTATTGCTTTAGCGATGATTTGAATCCCTGTTTCTTCGTCAGCATTTAACGCTTTAATTGAATCAAGATTTGCTTTTGCACGTAGTAAAGCAACTCCACCACCTGCAACGATTCCTTCTTCAATAGCTGCTCTTGTAGCGTGTAATGCGTCGTCTACTCTGTCTTTTTTCTCTTTCATCTCTACTTCCGTAGCCGCTCCAACATAAAGTACTGCAACACCACCCGCTAATTTCGCTAAGCGCTCTTGTAATTTTTCTTTATCATAGTCAGAGGTTGTTGTTTCCATCTGCGCTTTGATTTGGTTTACTCTGTTTTGAATCATTTCTGACTCTCCACTGCCGCTAACGATCGTTGTATTATCTTTATCAATGCTTACGCGTTTACACGTACCTAACATGTCTAAAGAAGTATTTTCTAAGGTATACCCTTGTTCTTCAGAAATTACGACTCCACCTGTTAAGATGGCGATATCTTCTAACATTGCTTTTCTTCTATCACCAAATCCTGGCGCTTTTACAGCAGCAATTTTTAAGGCTCCTCTTAATTTATTTACGACTAAAGTAGATAAAGCTTCTCCATCAACATCTTCTGCAATGATTAACAACGGTTTTCCCGATTGAGCCACTGGTTCTAATACAGGTAGTAATTCTTTTAAAGAAGATACTTTTTTGTCGTATAACAAAATGTAAGGAGAATCTAGTTCCACTTCCATTTTTTCTGAGTTCGTTACGAAGTAAGGAGATAAATATCCTCTGTCAAATTGCATTCCTTCTACTACATCAACGAAAGTTTCTGTACCTTTTGCTTCTTCAACTGTGATTACTCCTTCTTTGCCTACTTTTTCGAATGCTTGTGCGATTAATTCTCCGATGAATTCGTCGTTGTTTGCCGAAATAGAAGCGATTTGTTGGATTTTATCCATTGATCCACCTACTTCTTGTGCTTGGTCTTTTAAGTGGTTGACAATTGCTTCAACCGCTTTGTCCATACCGCGTTTTAAGTCCATTGGATTTGCTCCAGCAGCTACGTTTTTCAACCCTTCTTTTACGATCGCTTGCGCTAATACTGTAGCTGTTGTTGTTCCGTCTCCTGCTAAGTCATTGGTTTTAGAAGCTACTTCTTTCACCATTTGAGCTCCCATGTTCTCTAATGCATCTTCTAACTCTACTTCTTTTGCAACAGAAACACCATCCTTTGTTACCGTTGGTGCACCAAAGGCTTTTCCGATGATTACGTTTCTTCCTTTTGGTCCTAATGTTACTTTAACAGCATTTGCTAAAGCGTCAACACCGCGTTTTAAACCTTCGCGTGCTTCAATGTCGAATTTAATATCTTTTGCCATGATTTAGTCTTGTTTTACTCGTTATTATTCAATTTATTAAACAATCGCTAAGATGTCATCTTCACGCATGATTAGGTAATCCTTACCTTCTAATTTTAGCTCTGTTCCTGCATATTTACCGTATAATACAGTATCGCCTACTTGTACCGTCATGTTGTGGTCTTTCGTTCCGTTTCCTACAGCTACTACTGTTCCTTTTTGTGGTTTTTCTTTCGCTGTATCAGGAATAAAAATACCAGAAGCAGTTTTTGTTTCTGCTGGTTGAGGTTCAATAAGAACTCTATCCGCAAGTGGTTTAATGTTTAATGCCATAGTGTTTATAGTTTATAAAAATTGAATTATTTATATTAGTTCTAAATGCTATAGAAATAGTCATAAAGTGTGCCAAATCTTGTATTGACACCTATTGGCAAAAAAAAATGCCAACTTGACAGCTGGCATTCTATAGTAAAAAGTAAAAACTTTCTTATTCTTGTGTAGTTGCTGGAGTTGAAGTCTCGCTAGTTGCTGGAGTTTCAGCTGCAGGTGTTGATTCTGTCGTGTTTTCTGTGTTAGCAGCAGCAGGAACAGTAGGCTGTACTGGCATCTCTGCGTTAGGATCTAAAAGTTTAGAATCTCCAACAGCTCCACCACTAAAGCTAATGCTTGACATTAAAATAAGGATGATTAACACCGCTCCTAATGTCCAAGTACTCTTATCTAAGAAGTCATTCGTGTTTTTTACACCTCCTGCAACAGTAGATCCTCCGAAAGAAGAGTCTAAACCTCCACCTTTAGGATTTTGTACCATAATAACCACAATTAATAAAAAACATACGATAGCAATCAATACTAAAAATACTGTAAATGTGTTCATGCTTATAAACTATTATGTTGTTGTAACGCTTTTATATCTAATATTTGGTTTGCAAAGAAACTACTTTTTTCTGGATATTTCAAAATTAAAATCTCATAAGCTTGTATCGCTTTTTGATATTTTTTTTGCTCTAAGTATATTTTGGCTAAAGTCTCCGTCATTAAACTTGTGTTCTCTTGTAGAGATAATTCAATATTTATGGGGCTTGCCGTACCTTTTTTTGTTGGGATAATTTTAGGATTTGTTTCGATGAATTTATCAATTAAAGCTTGTTTTTGCTCCAAACTTTTTTGAAATTTTTTTTCATCTTCCGTAATTATCTCCGCTATTTCTTCCTTTTCAGGCTGTTTTGTGTCTTTTTCTGCATCTGATTCTCGAACAATTGGCTGTTGCTTGGACAATTTTAGCCATTCTTGAAAGGAGTATTTTTCCCCAGCTTCAAATGCTAAAGGTTTGCCAATTTCAAGCTTATTTTCTAATTCAGCGCTTTTAGAAATAGCTGGAATTGCTTCTTCAGCTAGTGAATCTATTTCAGGTACAGAAACAGGATTGCATATTTCTTTGTCTGTATCTTTTTGTGTTTTTTCTTCCAAAGAAGTATTCTCTTGTACAATAGCATAGGCAACTTTGGAAATGTTTTGGAGTAGTGCGCTAATATTTTGTTCAGGCTCTCGCTCTTTTTCCTTCGCTATGGGCTCGATTGCTTCTTTTGGCTCAGATTCTTCTTCCTCAATCTCGATGGATAAAGGCGTATAGGCAGTAAAGTCATCAGAAACAATAAAGTGGAACAAAATGTCGCGGTCTAACGTATAAGCCGCAGTTTTTTTGAGTTCCTGATTGTATGAAGTACTTTCATTTGAATAAAGTGCTTTTAGGTACAAACTTCTCAAAGGCTGTAAATAAGGGTACTGCTCAAGTAATTCTTTTAATTCTTGAATGTCTGTTCGCTGTACTTGTGTTGGATCAGCTAAGTAAGTATGTAAAGTTGCTCTATTCAAATTGCTGTCTGTTGTTAATTTACCATTTAGCTAAGGATTCATTGAATACATCTTGTGTAATGCGCTCATAAATCTCATCTAAAGCTGTATTTAATGTCGCACCAACTAATTGTGCATTTGCATCATAGTCATAGTAAAACGAAAATCGTTTTTCGAAGTCGTCTTCTGGATTTTTTTTGTTTGTAAATCGCACATTAATAGCGATGTATAAACGGTTTTGCGCTGCTCTTTGATCTGCAGTTGCCGTCATGGGGCTAATCCTATAATCGACAATTTCTCCTTCGTATACTAAATCCGCATCGGAATTAGTTAATGTTAAACTCGTTTGGTTTTGAATCAAATCTTGCAGTGCAAGGGTGAAGGTACGTTCAATTCCTGGTTCAACCAAAGGTGCATTATTCTGAAAGTAATTCACCTGGAAAGAATCTGCGTCAATTTTTCCTGTTCCCGTAAAGTTATAGTACTTGCAGCTTTGTAAGCCTAAGAGGATAAAGGCAACAAGGAGGATTGGTTTAAGCTTCTTCATTTATAAGTTGTATTGTTTAATCTTTCGATATAAAGTTCGTTCTGAGATACCGAGTTCTTCGGCAGCTGCTTTTCTTTTTCCTTTGTTGCGCTCCAGCGATTTTCGAATTAATTCTACTTCTTGTTCTTCTAAATTGAGTGGTTCATCTTCTACTGTTTCCGCAATCAAGTAATTGTCGTCGTCGTCGCTTTCTACAATGGTTGGGTGATAAGTTGGATGGACCGGTTGAACGGCATGAGCGGGATGTGCATGGCTGTTTTCTAGCTGTAAAATGTCCGAAGGTGTAGTGGGATAGTCGACAGATTCACTTTTACCTCCGTAGATGCGCTGAATCAAGAGTTGATTCGTCTCTTGTACTTGTCCTTTGTCCTGTTTGAGCAGTTCTAAGGTTAGTTTTTTTAAATCCGTAATATCATTGCGCATATCAAAGAGGATTTTGTATAAAATCTCTCGTTCAGTACTAAAATCACTTTCGGCTTTCTTTCCTTGTACGACGGAGGGCAATTGTCTGTCGTGGTTAGGTAAATACGCCTGTAAAATAGACAGTGTAATTTCTCTATTGGTTTCCAAAACAGAAATTTCTTCCGCTACATTTCGCAATTGTCGGATATTTCCATCCCAGCGGTAACGGATCAAGAAATTAGCCGCATTGGCATCTAAGCGCACTGGAGGCATTTTGTATTTATGAGCAAAATCTGAAGCAAATTTCCTGAACAATAAGTGAATGTCTTCCCCTCTTTCTCGGAGTGGAGGTAAGTTGATTTCGATAGTGCTCAAACGATAATATAAATCCTCCCTAAATCGTCCCTTTTGAATCGCCTCAATCATATTGACATTGGTTGCTGCAATGATGCGAATATCTGTCTTTTGTACCCGTGAGGATCCTACTTTGATAAATTCGCCATTTTCTAAAATACGCAACAAACGCACTTGGGTGGTTAAGGGAAGTTCTCCAACTTCATCGAGAAAGATAGTACCACCATCGGCCTCTTCAAAATAACCCTCACGGGTGCTAATTGCACCGGTAAAGGCTCCTTTTTCGTGTCCAAAAAGCTCACTGTCAATTGTTCCTTCAGGAATAGCTCCACAGTTTACAGCAATGTATTTACCGTGTTTGCGATGCGATAGGGAATGGATGATTTTAGGAATGCTTTCTTTCCCAACTCCACTTTCTCCTGTTACCAAAACCGAAATATCCGTTGGAGCAACTTGTATTGCTTTTTGAATGGCGCGGTTAAGCTTAGGATCATTTCCTATGATTTCAAATCGCTGTTTAATTGCTTGAACATTTTCCATGTAGTGAACTTTTTCGTGCTATTTTTTCAAAAGGTGATTAATCTTCTTGCATAGGCGAATATCCAACTGCCTTGCCAATTAGTGTTGCAGAAGTACAATCTTCTACATATACTTCAACAAAATCACCTACTTTATAATTTTCTTTCGGGAATACCACAGTTGTGTTTTGTGAATTTCTTCCGCTCCATTCTAAATCAGAACGCTTCGATGTTTTTTCAATTAAAACTTCGACTGTTTGTCCCACAAAACGTTGCGTACGTTCTAAACTGATTTTTCCTTGTACTGCAATAATTTCGCTTAAACGGCGTTTTTTAACTTCCTCAGGAATGTCATCTTCTAGCTTGCGAGCCGCTAAGGTTCCTGGGCGTTCTGAATAAGCAAACATAAATCCAAAATCATAGCGAACATGCTCCATTAGAGAAAGCGTGTCTTGGTGATCTTCTTCTGTTTCTGTAGGGAAACCTGTAATCATATCTTGCGAAAGAGAAATATCTGGAATTAACGCGTAAATTTTATCCACTAATTCGATGTATTCTTCTCTAGTGTGTTGACGATTCATCTCTTGTAAAATACGTGTACTTCCTGATTGAACAGGTAAGTGAACATATTTACAGATGTTGTCATGACGAGCGATTACTTCAATCACTTCCATGTGCATATCCTGAGGATTCGACGTTGAGAAACGGAATCTCATTTTTGGGAATTTCGTTGCACATAAGTCTAATAATTGAGTAAAGTCAACTGCTGTAGCTTTTTGAATATCAGAAGCTTTGTCAAAATCTTTTTTCAAACCACCTCCATACCAAAGATAGCTGTCAACGTTTTGACCAAGTAAAGTGATTTCTTTGAATCCTCTTTCGTATAAATCTTGAATTTCAGAAATGATACTGTGCGGTTCTCTACTGCGTTCACGTCCTCTTGTAAAAGGAACAACACAGAACGTACACATATTGTCACAACCTCTGGTAATCGAAACAAAAGCCGTCACTCCGTTACTTTGTAGGCGAACAGGGGAAATATCACCATAGGTTTCATCTTTCGACAAAATTACGTTGATGGCATCCCTACCTTCGTCCACTTCTTTTAATAAATTGGGTAAATCTTTGTAGGCATCAGGACCTACTACCATATCAACAATTTTCTCTTCCTCTAGAAATTTACTCTTTAATCGCTCTGCCATACAGCCTAAAACCCCTACTTTCATTCCTGGGTTTTTTTTCTTTATTCGGTTGTATTGGTCTAAGCGTTTGCGTACAGTTTGTTCCGCTTTGTCGCGAATAGAACAAGTGTTTACTAAAACTAAATCAGCTTCTTCTAAGTTATTGGTCGTATTGTATCCTGCGTCAGATAAAATGGAAGCAACAATCTCACTATCTGAAAAGTTCATTTGACACCCATAGCTCTCGATAAAAAGCTTTTTGGTGTTGTCTCTGTTCTGTTCTAGCTGTAAGCTGGTTCCTTGTTTATTTTCGTCAATTACCTTTTCCATATGATTATTTAAAAGGGAGTTTTATTTTAAGCCACAAAGATAGTTTAATTTTATTTGCTGACAAGTTGACAGCTTTATATTTAAGAGGCAAGCTGTTGTTTTTATGAGATTCTCTATTCTTCAGTTTGGATTAGTAGAAGTGTTTTGCTTTAGATTGACTTAGCGTGGAATCATGGAGGGATACAGTTGCTGTAAGGTTAGTAGGAGGTTAATAGGGCGTTTCTTCGGTAAAACCTTAATTGTGCAAAAAAACGCCCTCTAAACATCGAAGAAAGTGCAAGTAAACTCTAGAGTAAGTCAGAACACAAGCTATAATAAGGACAATGTAAATCTTCAGTGATTCATCTTCTTTCGATTCGTTGTTGTGCCCTACGAGATGACAAGAAATTTTTTATTCTAAAGGAAAGAACTAAATAAAAATGGAGTGGTGTTTTTCTGTAGTTTATCACCTCGTTTGATGGAAAAGATTACAGCTAATATTCTCTTTTTTTAAGGAAGGTGTAAAGGTGAAAGCAGTAAAATACGCGAGAAGGTAACGTTTATTACTTTTGTTTTTTTACTTTTGAACCAATTTCCGTTTGTGTAAGGGGTTGAGTCGAAAAGAGAATATTTTGGTAATCAACGTTAAAAAAGTAGGTATTTTTTAAATCATCGGAAAGGATTTTAAGAGAAAGTATGAATTATATCGGTTGAAGTGGAAATATTAAGAAAAAACACATATTTTTGCTTCACAAAAGAATGAAGTATGGCAAAGAATTTAGTGATCGTGGAGTCGCCAGCAAAGGCAAAAACAATTGAAAAATTTTTGGGAAAAGATTATCAGGTAGAATCTAGTTATGGACATATAGCAGATTTACCCTCGAAAGAGATAGGGGTAAATGTAGAAGATAATTTTAAACCAAAATATGAGGTTTCTAGTGATAAGAAAGCAGTAGTAAAGAAATTAAAAGATCTTTCCAAGAAAGCAGAGGTTGTTTGGTTAGCTTCCGATGAGGATCGCGAGGGGGAGGCTATTGCTTGGCATTTGGCAGAAGAATTAAAACTGGACCAAAATAAAACAAAGCGAATTGTTTTTCACGAAATTACTAAATCGGCTATTTTAAAAGCAATTGAAAACCCGAGAGGGATTGATTATAACTTAGTTAATGCACAACAAGCGAGACGTATCTTGGATCGTTTGGTGGGATATGAATTATCCCCGGTGTTGTGGAAGAAAGTAAAAGGAGGATTATCTGCTGGACGTGTTCAGTCTGTAGCTGTTCGTTTAATTGTTGAAAGAGAAAAAGAAATCAACGAGTTCAAAATTGAATCTTCGTATGTGATTACGGCTGAGTTTAAAACAGCTGAAGGAAAAGGGGTAAAAGCGAGGTTGTCTAAAAACTTCAGAAGTGAACAAGAAGCAAAGGATTTCCTGAACCTTAATATAGGAGCAAACTATACAATTAAGGATTTAGAGACAAAACCTGCTAAAAAATCACCAGCTGCTCCATTTACCACATCAACGCTTCAACAAGAAGCTGCCCGTAAGTTATACTATTCAGTTGGACAAACGATGATGTTAGCACAACGCTTATATGAAGAAGGGTATATTACTTATATGAGAACGGATAGTGTGAATTTATCGGAGGAGGCAACAAAAGCTGCCGCTGCAGAAATTGCAAAATCATACGGCGCAGAATATGTACAATCCAGAAGTTATGTAACGAAAAGCAAAGGAGCTCAAGAAGCGCACGAGGCCATCAGACCAACAAATATGGCTTTGCATGCTGTTCCTTTGGATCGAGATCAAGCGCGTTTATACGATTTGATATGGAAGCGTACGTTGGCTTCTCAGATGAGTGATGCTAAATTGGAACGCACCAATGTAAAAATAGGTGCAAATAAATACAGTGATTTATTCGTGGCAACAGGAGAAGTGTTGTTGTTTGATGGATTCTTGAAAGTGTATTTAGAAGGGCATGATGATGAAGAGGAAGAAGTGGAGGGAATCTTACCACACTTAAAAGTTGGGGAGTCGTTGTTGTCGAATGCAATTGTAGCAACACAGCGCTTTAGCAAGCCCGCAGCGCGTTATACAGAAGCCTCGTTGGTGAAAAAATTAGAAGAGTTAGGGATTGGACGACCATCAACCTATGCGCCGACGATTTCAACTATTATTGCGCGTAACTATGTTGAAAAGGGAACCACGGAAGGAAAAGAACGCCCGTACAAAGTAATGACGCTAGCTCAAGCTGCTGTTGCAGAAAAAGTACTAGTAGAAAAAACAGGATCAGATAAAGGGAAAATGATTCCTACAGATATAGGAATTATTGTTAACGATTTCTTGGTTAAGAACTTCAAGACAATTCTAGATTATAATTTTACAGCTAAAGTAGAAGAAGACTTCGATGCTATTGCTGCTGGAGAAGAAGATTGGGCAAAGATGATGCGCGAGTTCTACGATCACTTTCACCCAACAGTGAAAGATGTTGAAGAAAATGCAGAACGCGAATCAGGAGAGCGTATCCTCGGAACAGATCCTGCTTCTGGCAAACCGGTATTGGTGCGTTTGGGGAAATTTGGTCCCATGGCTCAAATTGGTGATGCAGAAGAGGAGAATAAGCAATTTGCTAGCTTAGCCCCAGATCAAAATATTGGAACAATTACCTTAGAAGAAGCATTAAAGCTATTCTTACTGCCTAAAATGTTAGGGGAGTATAATGGAGAAGAGGTTGAAGTAAATAACGGGCGATTTGGACCTTATGTGCGCGTGGGTAAAACATTTATTTCCCTGCCGAAGGGATTAGAACCCTTAGATGTGTCGTATGAAACGGCTTTGGGCTTTATTAAAGAAAAAGAAGAAGCAGATCGACCAATTGCAACCTATAAAGAGTTACCTGTACAAAAAGGTGTAGGGCGATTTGGTCCTTATTTGAAGTGGAATAACATTTTTATTAATGTCAATAAAAAATACAATTTTGATAACCTTTCAAATCAAGATGTTATCGAGTTGATTGAAGATAAAATTCAAAAAGAAAAAGACAAGGTAATTCACGATTGGCAAGAAGAAGGAATCCGAGTAGAAAAGGCAAGATGGGGAAGATCGGTTATTTTGAAGGGCAAAGTGAAAATAGAGTTAGCGAAAGACGTCGATGCACAAGCCTTAACGTTAGAGGAGGTCAAAGCGATGATTGAAGCAAAAACTCCTGCAAAGAAAACCAAAGCTGCCGCAGCGAAGAAGCCTGCAGCTAAAAAGGCAACAACTAAGGTAGTAGCTAAGAAAACGACAACCAAGAAATAATTGAATAGCAAGGTATGTTAGAACTTTTACGTCCAGTTAGTATTGAATTTCGAAATTTTATCGACGGATTGCCAAGTCAAAGTCTAGGAAAGAAAGTGTATTTTCATTCTGGAGGAGATTTCGATAAGTATGCACAATATAAAATCGCTCTTATTGGGGTTACCGATAATAGAGGATTGGCTGCGGAATCTGCTACTGTGGATTTGATGAAAGTTAGAAAAGCTTTTTATACCTTGTATCCGGGGAATTGGAATGTTCGGATTGCCGATTTAGGGGATATTGTACCTGGGGAGTCTATCGAAGATACTTATTTTTTACTGCGAAAAATTGTAGAAGATTTAGTTAAAAATGGTTCAATCCCAGTTGTTATTGGAGGAAGTCAAGACTTAACCTATGCGTTGTATCGCGCGTATGACAAATTAGAACAAATGGTAAACTTAGTTTGTATTGATCACAAACTAGACGTTGCTAAAGATGGAAGTTATGCCGCAGAAAGTTTTCTGTCGCGAATTATTCTAGAAGAACCGAATAATTTGTTTAATTTTTCAAATTTAGGCTACCAAACGTATTATAATTCGCAAGAAGAGATCGATTTAATTGAAAGTTTATACTTTGAAGCCTATCGAGTTGGAGAAATTATTAATAATATTGCATTGGCAGAACCCGTATTGCGAGATGCTGATGTTGTTAGCATTGATATTAATGCTGTAAAGTCAAGTGATTCTGGGAATTTCGTCACGTATAATCCCAATGGATTTGACGGGAGAGAGATTTGTGCTTTGGCTCGCTATAGCGGGTTAAGTGATAAAGTTAGCACTTTTGGACTATTTAATTATAATAATCAAACAAATGAAACGTTATTATTAGGACAAATATTGTGGTATTTTATTGAAGGAGTTAATTATCGCTACAATGAATACCCCTTTACCTGTAAGGACAATTATGTGAAGTATATTGTGCCTTTTGATGATTACGAGAATTTGATATTTTACAAGAGTGATATTTCTGGGAGATGGTGGATTGAAGTGAGTATTGACGCGGGTGTTAATGAAAAGTTAACAAAGAAAACGCTGTTACCTTGTAGTTATGAAGATTACGAAAAGGCAACCGCTCAGCAATTACCTGATAGATGGTGGAGAGCATTTAAAAAGAGTTTAGTATAGTCTTGAAAAATTTAACATTTACATATGTTAAATATAAACTAAATTTTCTTTAGCTTTGTTTTTGAAAATTAAAAATAATTGAATACGTTTACATTTTTAAGAAGTATATAAGAAAACCTAAATAATATATGAAGAAGATCATTACGTTAGGAGCAGTTTTAGCTTTGGTATGCAGCTGTGGTACTGGAGATCGAGGTGAGTTGTTAGGCGGAGTAGAAGGAAAGAGATGGTCAACTACGAAGCCTCATGGTATGTCTTTGGTTCCAGGTGGGACTTTTACAATGGGACAATCGAACGAAGATTTCCTTGGTGCACAGGATGCCCCAACAAAAACAGTAACCGTTGGTTCGTTCTACATGGATGAAACGGCTGTTACAAACAACCAGTACAGGAAATTTGTGGATTGGGTAAAGGATTCGGTTATCCGAACTCGTTTAGCTATTGCTGCAGATGATATGGGATTGACTCCAGATGGTGGTGGTATTGGTGCTTATGCGTTTTTAGATAGCGAAGAAAATCTAGATCGTATGACGCCTTATCAAAGATATATGTACGAAAATTACTACAGCATGGATAGCAGCGATGACATGTATGCGGGTAGAAGATTGAATAAAAAAGTGAACTTGCCTGCATCAGTAGATCGTTATCCTGATGAGTATTATGTTGAAGTAATGGACTCTTTGTATATTCCTGCTTCTGAAACATATAATGGATTGGGTATGTTCGATGCTTCTAAAATTAAATTCAAATACACGTATGTGGATTTAGAGGGAGCAATGAAAGACAAAGGAAACGATCCACGTGGAAAACGCAACAGACACTTAAAAACAGAGACGTTGTTGATTTATCCTGATACAACGCGTTGGATTAAAGAATTCCAATATTCTTACAACGAGCCAATGCACAATGATTATTTCTGGCACGAAGCTTTTGGTGAATATCCTGTAGTGGGTGTGAACTGGAACCAAGCGAGAGCATTTGCTGCATGGAGAACGTTGTACAAAAATACATTCTTGCGTTCAAAACGCATGCCTTCTGAAGTACATGAGTACAGATTGCCAATGGAAAGCGAATGGGAATTTGCAGCTAGAGGTGGTTTAGAAGGAGCAATGTATCCTTGGGGTGGTCCTTATACAACGGATGAAAAAGGTTGTTTCATGGCTAACTTCAAACCTAGTCGTTTTGATTATGCAGCGGATGGAGCTACCTATACAGCTGAAGCACGCGCTTATCCACCAAACGGATATAACTTATACAATATGGCTGGAAACGTAGCGGAGTGGACAAGCTCACCGTATGATTCATCATCTTATGACTTCATGTCAAGTTTAAAACCAAAAAACAGAAGATCAGATACGCCATTAAAAGTTGTACGAGGAGGATCATGGAGAGACCCTGCTTATATGTTACAAGTAGCTACACGTGATTCTGAATACGCGGATTCAGCTAGATCATACATCGGATTTAGAACCGTGCAATCTGTTTCAGGATCAATGTCTAGAAGCAATGCGTCTAAAATGGCTAAATAACCCGAACCAAAACAATTATAGATTATAGACAAACAATTAAAACAATTAAAAAATTATGGCAATACCTAAAAAAGTAATGAACTTCTGTTATGGAATGGGGGCTTCAGTTGTAATTATCGGTGCATTATTTAAAATTACGCACATGGAGTTAGGACCAATTAATGGAAATAATATGCTAACTTTAGGATTGGTTGTAGAAGCACTTATTTTTGCGATATCTGCTTTTGAACCAGTTGATGATGAGTTAGACTGGTCTAAAGTTTATCCCGAATTAAGAGGTGGAGAACCAACACAAGTTAGAGGTGGTGGTAGTGCTGTAGGATTTGTTGGTGGTGGATCAACAGAAGAGCAAGGGATGTTGTCTAAGAAATTAGATGATTTATTGAAAGAAGCGAAAATTGACGGGGAGTTAATGAATAGTTTAAGCAAAAGTATCAGAAACTTTGAAGCAGCATCGAAAGAGATTGCTCCAACAGTTGATTCAGTAGCTTCTACTAGAAAGTATGCCGAAGAAATGTCAATGGCTGCAGCTCAATTAGAATCGTTGAATTCAATGTATAAAGTACAGTTAGAAAGTGCTACACGCAATGCTGAAATTAACAAAGAGGTTGCTGAAAATAACATCAAATTAAAAGAGCAAATGTCTGCTTTAACAAGCAACTTGTCTTCATTAAACACTGTTTATGGAGGAATGCTATCTGCAATGGGAAACCGCGGTGCTAATTAATTTATAATCCATATAAAGTTATAAATAATGGCAGGAGGAGCAAAATTGACACCTAGACAGAAGATGATTAACCTTATGTATCTGATTTTCATCGCGATGATGGCCCTTCAGATGTCAAAAGAGGTTTTATCAGCTTTTGGGATGGTAAACGATAAATTTGAATCGGCGAACGTTTCGGCGATGTCAAACAATACAAGCTTGTTAGAAAGTTTAGAAGTTAGAGCTTCTGATGATCCAGCTCGCTTTGGTGAACCTTATAAAAGAGCACAACAGGTAGCTGTAATCACAAAAGAATTTTTTGATTACATTACAACTGTAAAAACCATGATTACAGATCCACTAGAAGAACA